>NZ_FNWK01000004.1 GCF_900108295.1 Sphingopyxis sp. YR583
TGGGGTGGGAAGCAGACGTTAGCCTAGTGACGACTTTTCCTGCCACCCTCCATTCGGCAGGCGCACCCACGCCGTATTTTGTCCCTCAAGGGACATCACCGTTCCTGGTGCATGATCAATTTGTTCAACAAGGTGGTCCGCAAACCAGAATCCCTCAGCCAATTCTTTGAAGTGAACGTTGACGGCATAGTCATCCGCTAAAATGCCCACCACTGCCACGTCAGTGACGGATGGCGTGGTATACCCAAATACTTGGCCTTCACGTCCAGCCAAGCCAAGCCGTTCGGTTTCTTCGGTGCGTTTGATGCGCACGCGGTCTGCAAAGCCCATCATGCGCTCAAACATAACGCTATCGTCGATGTCTGCAATCGGTCGAAAGCTGCCGTCACATTCTCGATCAGCTCGACGAAAACAGCTTGGTGCCCGCAACGCCGATGACGATCAGCGTCATGAAGCCGATCTGGACCGGGTTCACCTTCTCGTCGAACAACAATATGCCGCCGATGATCACGCCGACCGCGCCAAGGCCGGTCCAGATTGCATAAGCGGTTCCCGCCGAAATGCCCCGCATCGCGAACGCCAGCAACGCCATGTTGAGGAAGCTGAGCGATACGGGAACGGCGGATGCTTGCCACGTTCCGAGCGTCGCCGCCCATTTGAGGCTCAGCGCCCAGATGATTTCGGTAACAACGGCGATCGCGAGGATGACCCACGCCATAAGACGTCCTTTCAAGTCGGCGGGCTCGAAAGGAAAGGGCGCAGCCGGAAACCCGGAAGAGGCTGCGCGGAAACAGGCGATGTGGTGCGGCGCGCTCTAACGGCGGCGGCGCGAAATGGCAATGATCGGGGGGATTAGCCGCCCAGCCAGCCCGTAACCTCGACCGCGACCTTGTTCGCAGCGCGGGTCAGCGCCTCGCCGACGGGTTTCGCCTCGACTTTTCCTCCGATCGCCTCACGCGCTTCGAAACGGCGCTGCGTCACCGTCTTGCCGCCCGCCGAAACCAGCATCGCCTGATAGACGACGACAACTTCGTTGGACGCGGCATCGACGCCGAATTCCATCAACTGCCCCGCAAGCTGCTCGCCCGGCGCGGTCAGATATTGCCCCTCGTCGAGCACGACGCGCGAGGTGCGCGCCGACACTGTTTCGGACACAAGTCGCTGGAAAAGGCGTGACGGCGCCTCGACCCATTGGGCGTCCTTCACATAGGTGACGCTCGATCCGTCCTGTTGCACCGGAATGCGCGTCGTGCGCAGCTTTTGCGGCGCGGTCGGGATCAGGATCGTCAGCGTTGCCGCTTCGGCAGCGGTACGCGCTCCGCCCGCGGCGGGTGCGGCATCGGCGTCGAGCGAGAGAAGGAAGGGCGGCGTCTTGCCACCCAGGCCGATGCAACCCGACAGCGAGGCGGCGGCAACGGCGGCGAGCAGCGGAGCACGAAAGCGGCGGATCATGAAGTCGGTCCTCATTCTTTATAGTCGGGCAGCTTGCTGCCGCCGATGACGGCGCCGGCGCCCTGCTGGTCGAGCTTGTCGGTCAGGCTGGACAGCGAGGCGGAGGTGCGGCGGAGGTCGCGGATCAGCGCATTGGCTTCGGGAATCGTCGTTTCGCTGAAGGTCTTGAGGCCGGGCCGGGCGTCGCTGATCGCAGCCTCCAGCGTCGCCATCGACGCGTTGGCGGACTTCAGCGTGTCGCGCAGGTTGGCCATCGCCGGGTCGACATTGCGGTCGATCGTGCCCTGCGCCGACGCCGCGAGGCTACCGATCTGTTCGGCCGCCACGCCCGTCTGCTGGATCGCGATGCGGGTGTCGGCGAGCGCACGCTCGATCGCCGGGCCATTGCGCGCAAGGATCGCCGTCGATGCCTCGACATTTTTCAGGATGCCTCGGATGCTCGCCTGATTTTCATCGTCGGCCAGTTCGGCCAGCCGCTCGCTCAGCGTCGACAGGCGCTGGAGCAATTGCGGCGCGGTGTTGAGCAGTTCGCCAAGGCCGCCGACGCGCGTCGGGATGACGGGTTTGCCCGCCGGACCCTTGTCGGCGATCGCCGGCGCGCCCTTTACCGCACCGTCGAGCGAGATTTGCGACACGCCGGTAAAGCCCACGCCTTCGAGCGCGGCCGTCGTTCCCTGCAGGATCGGCACGCCTTCGTTGACCTCGATGCGCACGCGGACGAATTGCGGGTCGTCGGGCCACAGCGCGATTTCGCGCACCTGTCCCGCGGGAACGCCGGAAAATTGAACCTGTGCGCCCTTGTTCAGTCCGTCGACCGACTGCTTGAAAAATATGTCATATTCGCGCTTCGTCCCGCCGCTGTCGTTCGCTAGCCAGACGACGAAAAAAGCGAGCGCCGCCGTGAAGAAGAGGACAAAGGCGCCGACGAGGACGTTGTTCGAGCGTGTTTCCATCAGCTGTTCCTATCGCCGCTTCGCGGTTTGGTTCCCGCCCGCGGCAGCGCGGCCCCGGGGCCCGTTGAAATAATCCTGTATCCACGGATGCTCGGTGGCAAGCAGTTCCGGGATCGTGCCGACCGCAATCACCTTCTTTTCGGCCAAAACGGCCACCCGGTCGCAGGTCGCATAGAGCGAGTCGAGATCGTGGGTGATGAGGAAGACGGTGAGACCCATCGTGTCGGCCAGCTCGCGGATGAGCTCGTCGAACTTCGCGGCGCCGATCGGGTCGAGTCCCGCCGTCGGTTCGTCGAGGAAGAGCAGCGCGGGATCGAGCGCAAGCGCGCGCGCGAGGCCCGCGCGCTTGACCATCCCGCCCGACAGCTCGGCGGGATATTTGGGGCCTGCGTCGGGGGGCAGGCCGACCATGGCGACCTTGTACGCCGCGATTTCGTCGAGCAGCCGCTGGTCGAGCCGCGGATAATATTCGCGCAGGGGAACCTGGATATTCTCGGCGACGCTCAGCGTCGAGAAGAGCGCGCCGCCCTGGAACATCACGCCCCAGCGTCGGCGCAGGTCGCGCGATTCCTCTTCATTGGCGATCGTGTCGAGCGTCTTGCCATAAACCTCGATCTCGCCCGCGGTCGGCGTCTGGAGCCCGATGATCGAACGCATCAGAACTGACTTGCCAGTGCCCGATCCGCCAACGACGCCGAGGATTTCGCCCGACCGGACGTCGAGGTCCAGATCCTCGTGGACCACGGCATCGCCGAACTGGTTCTTCAGCCCGCGGATACAGATCGCCGTTTCGAACTTTTCGGGCCGCACTGCGTCGGCGGCGGCAAGCTCTTCCTTGATTTCCTGTTCGACCTCTTCGCTCATCAATTCCATCCCAGCGAAGAGAAGAAGACGGCGAACATGGCGTCGAGGACGATGACGAGGAAGATCGCGGCGACCACGGCGGACGTCGTGCGCTGGCCGACCTCTTCGGCATTCTGGCGCACCTGCATGCCTTCGTAACAACCGGTGACGCCGATCAATATGCCGAACACCGGCGCCTTGATCAGCATGATGTAGAAATCGGTCATCGGGATGATTTCGCGCAGCCGCTGAATATAGGTGAGCGGCGGGATGTCGAGCCCGATCCAGACAAAGGCGCCGCCGCCCGCGATAGCGCACAGGCTGGCGTAAAAGCCGAGCAGGGGCATGGTGATTGTCGATGCGGCGACGCGCGGCAGCACGATCGCCTCCATCGGCGACACGCCGATCGTGCGCATCGCGTCAACCTCTTCGGTCAGCTTCATCGTCCCGATCTGCGCGGCGAAGGCCGATCCCGATCGGCCCGCGACCATGATCGCCGTCATCAGCAGCCCAAGCTCGCGGATCGAGGCACGGCCGACGAGATTGATCGTGAACACCTCCAGCCCGA
Organism: Sphingopyxis sp. YR583; assembly: GCF_900108295.1. Classification (NCBI taxonomy): domain Bacteria; kingdom Pseudomonadati; phylum Pseudomonadota; class Alphaproteobacteria; order Sphingomonadales; family Sphingopyxidaceae; genus Sphingopyxis; species Sphingopyxis sp. YR583. Next base: position 3,817 of record NZ_FNWK01000004.1, read on the forward strand.
ACTGCTCGAGCTGTACCGCGCCCTGCTGCGCGATGACGATGCCGATCAGGAAACTCATCAGCCCGATGATGGGCAGCGCATCGACGCCGACGGTCTGGAACCGCGTGACGACGGCATTCCAGCGCAGGCGGCGCCGCGCGCGAATCTGGGTGCCGAGCGCGATGATCATCGCGCCGAAAAAGCCGACGATCCCCACCAGCTCGTGCCAGATCGCCGTGCTGGCGGTTCCGACTTGTTCGAGCATGCGGGCCCACGCCGGACGGCGATCGCGGTGGACGCGATATTCGCTCTTGTCGGCGGCGAGCGCGTCGAGCAGACGCTGCGCTTCCGGGCTGGCGCCGACGACCTTCGCGCCATGTTCGTTGACCGTGCGCGTGACGATCCACGCACCGACGGTATCGATCCGTTCGAGTGCCGAGAGATCGAGCGTTGCGATCGGGCCGAGTGCATCGAGCCGTGCGGGAACGTCGCCCAGACGCGCAAGCGTCAACCGGCCGGTGAAGCGAACTTCGGCGCCGTCGGCACCGTCGCTATATTCGAAATCCGCCCTGGCCACCATCGTGCGGAGGACACTGGCTTATTTGCCCCTCCACGGCAAGTGAATCCATGGTCCAGCTTGTCAGGCCTTGGCCGCGATACAGGGCCACACTATGGGTGAGGGATGGAAGACCCGCTAGCCACGCCGACCCCCGATTATGCGCACCGCGTCGCGATGTACGACATGGACAGAACGATAACGCGCTCAGGGACTTATAGCGGGTTCCTCATGCATGTTGCGCAGCGGCGCCAGCAATGGCGGCTTTTGTTGCTGCCGTTCGTCGGGCTGGCCGGCGCGGCCTATTCGCTGCGCCTGATCGACCGATCGCGATTGAAGGCGATCAACCTCCGGCTGCTCGTCGGCAAGCGCTTTCGCCGGACCGAAATCGCGCCACTCGCCGAAAGCTATGCCGACAAGGTCGTTGCGCGCGGGTTACATTCGGCGGCGCTCGAACAGATCGCCGCCGACCGCGAGGCGGGTTACCGGCTGCTGCTGGCGACCGCGTCCTTTCACCTTTATGTCGACGCGATCGCGCGGCGGCTCGGGATCGACGATGTGCTCGCGACCCAGCTCGACGAGCCCGACGGCGCCGATCATATCCACGCGCGGCTTGCGGGCGACAATTGTTATGGCGAGGCGAAGTTCGCGCGCATTTCGGATTGGCTCGCGGCCAACGAAATCACGCGCGAGGCGGCGCATGTCCGTGCTTATTCGGATCATGTCTCCGACCACCCGATGCTGCATTTCGCCGACGAAGCGGTCGCGACGACGCCGTCGCGCAAGCTGAAACTGCTTGCGCCGCAAATGGGCTGGCAGGTCGTCGACTGGCGCGCGCGGCGCGGTCGTTAAACCGCGTCGAGCGCCTGCGCGAAGTCGGCGATCAGATCGTCGGGATCCTCGATGCCGATCGACACGCGCACCAGATTGTCGGTGATGCCGAGTGCTTTCTTGCGCTCGTCGGGAACCGACAGGTGCGTCATCGCCGCGGGATGGCTTGCAAGTGTTTCGGTGCCGCCGAGGCTGACCGCGAGCTTGGCGATCTTGAGCGCGTCGAGGAAGCGGAAGCTCTCGGCTTCGCCGCCCTTTATGAAGAGCGAGAAGGTCGATCCGGCGCCGGTGCAGTGGCGGTCGTAGATGTCCTTCTGCCGCGCATCCTGAATGAAGCCGAGATAGCCGAGGCCCTCGACCTTCGGATGGTCGCGGAGGAAGGTGCAGACCTTCAGCGCATTTTCGCCCGCGCGGCTCATGCGCAGTTCGAGCGTCTCAAGGCTGCGCAGCAGCATCCACGCGGTGTTGGGGTCGCAAATCGTGCCGATCGTGTTGCGCATTGGGCGGATGATGTTGAGCAGGCGCTGATCGCCCGACACGCCGCCCGCGACGAGGTCCGAATGGCCACCGGCATATTTGGTCAGGCTGTAGACGACGAGTTCGGCGCCCTGCCGGATCGGCTTCTGCCACAGCGGGCCGAGAAAGGTGTTGTCGATCGCGATCGGCGGCTGCTGCTCGCCGGGGAAAGCGGCATCGCGTGCGGCGCGGACGGCCTCGACATCGACGAGCGCGTTGGTCGGATTGGCCGGACTTTCGAGATAGACGAGCGCGACCTTGCCACCCTTTTCGTCGGCGAGCGTTTGCGCGCGCACCAGGATCGCGTCGATTTCCTCGCGCGTCGCGCCCGCAGGGAAGTCGAGGAAGCTGACGCCGAAGCGCGACAGGATGCGAGCGATCAGCGTTTCGGTCGCGGCATAGAGCGGACCCGAATGGACGATCACGTCATTCTGGCCGACGAGCGCGAGGAGCAGGGTCGCGATCGCCGACATGCCGCTGGAGAAGACGAGGCTGTCGTCGGCGCCGTCCCAGACCGCAAGGCGGTCTTCGAGGATTTCCTGGTTCGGACCGTTGAAGCGCGAATAAACGAGGCCGTCGGCGGGGCCTTCGCGCTTGCCGGTGATATGTTCGAAGAAACGCTTGCCCGCGGCGGCGCTTTCGAAGGCGAAGGTCGAGGTCAGGAAGATCGGCGGCTTCAGCGAGCCTTCGGACAGCGTCGGATCATAGCCGAGTCCCATCATCAGCGTGGCGGGGCTAAGGTCGCGATCGCCGATTTTCTTGGTATTCGTCTTGGGTTTGCCGCGCATGGCCATGGGGGATGCTCCTTGAGTGTTGCCGCCCTTATAGCGCCCCAGGTTTCGTTTGAAACTATATTGCGCGGCTCATCCCACCATGGCGATGGCCCAGATCACCCCGATCAGCAGCGGAACGCCGATGATGTCTAGCGCCAGCCCGGCCTTCAATATGCGCGGTAGCGCGATGTGCCCCGTCGCCCAGGCCAGCGCATTCGGACCGGTGCCTGACGGCAGCATGAAGCCCCAGCTTGCGGCCATCGCAACGGGCAGGGCGAGCAATATTGGATCGACACCGGTTGCGGCGATCAGCGCCGCCAGTACGGGCATGATCCCGCTAGCGGTTGCGACATTGCTGGCAAATTCGGTGATCAGGATGGTGAGCGCGACGATCGTCGCCGCGAGCAGGATCGTCGGGACGCTGCCGAGCGGGGCGAGAACCGCGCCGAGCCACGCGGCGAGGCCGCTCGCGGTTATCGCTGCGGCGAGCGCAAGACCGCCGCCGAACATCATGATGACGCCCCACGGTGCGCGGTCGGCCTCTTTCCAGAGCAACAGCGGCCGGCCGGTGCCGTCGGGCAGGATGAAAAGCAACAGGCTTCCGGCAACCGCGATCGTGCCGTCGGTCAGCGCCCCCTTGGGCAGCATCGGTTCGAGCCATGGCTGCGCGATCCAGGCGATCAGCACGAGCAGGAAAATCGGGACGACGCGGCGTTCGGCGGTCGACCAGATCGCCTGATTGCCCAGCGCCGCGGCAGCCGCAGTGCCGTCGAAAGGATGGTCGGCAAGCCGCTGGACACGGGCGAGAATCCACATTGCGATCGGGGTCGACAGCAGGACGATGGGGACACCGTAAATCGCCCAGTCGAGGAAAGAGATACGGAGGTCGAGCGCCTTTTCGATGAGCGCCGCTGCGATGGCATTGGTCGGGCTGCCCACGAGTGTGCCGAGCCCGCCGATCGATGCCGCGAAGGCGATGCCCATCATAACCGCACCGGCGAACCCTTCGGTTTCACCCTCCCGAACCCCGCCGGCGCGCACGACGGCGAGCGCGATCGGGATCATGATAAGCGCGGTCGAGGTGTTCGAGATGAACATGCTGAGCAGCGCGGTTGCCGCCATGAAGGCGAAGAGCAGGCCCGACGCGGTCGGCGACGCACGCTTGAGAAGGGCGAGCGCAAGCCGCCGGTGCAGTCCGACGCGCTCGATTGCGAGCGCAAGGAAGGCGCCGCCAAGGATCAGGAACAGGATCGGCGAATAATATTCCTTCGCGATCGCATTCGCATCCATGACGCCGAAGGCTGGCACGGTCAGGAAGGGAATAAGCGCGGTGACGGTCAGCGGCAGCGCCTCGGTCATCCACCAGATCGCCATCAATACGGTCAGCGCGGCAACGCGCCATGCCGTCAGTTCCATGCCCGCGGGGGCAGGAAGCAGGAGCATGATGCAAAAGACGACGAGCCCGCCGATCAATCCCAACCAGCGCGTGCGCGTCATCGACCCTTTATCCTCCCCGCAGTCCGATCACCGACAATTGGCGGCCATAGGTGTTTTCCCCTTTGTGGCACGCGCGGCGATAGCTGAAATAGTCGTCGGCTTCGGCATAGGTGTCCTGTCCGCCGATGGCAATTCGCGTCACGCCCGCCGCAGCGAGCCGCGCCGCGACATAGGCGGCGATGTCGAACATCGCATGGCCGGGCTTGCCGGCGGCAAAAAAGCGTTCGTTTGCTGGGTCGTCCACGACGAAGCGCTGAACGAAAGCGTCGTCGACTTCATAGGAGGCGCGCGCGATGCACGGACCGATCGCGACGGCGATATTGGCGCGGCTGGCGCCAAGGCTTTCCATCGCATCGAGTGTCGCGTCGGTGACCCCGGCGATCGCGCCTTTCCATCCGGCATGCGCCGCGCCGACCACCCCGGCCGCGCGATCGGCAAACAGCACCGGGACGCAGTCGGCGGTCAATATGCCGAGCAAGATGCCGGGCGTGCCCGTGGCAAGTGCGTCAGCCTCGGGCCGCGCCGCAAGGTCGGTGTCGCTATCGACGATGACGCAGCGATTGCCGTGGACCTGATAGAGGCCGGTCAGCGTCGCTCCCGGTAGTACGGCGTCGGCGACGCGCCGCCGATTCTCGGCGATCAACGCCGAATCGTCGCCCGAACCGAGGCCGCAGTTGAGCGAGGAGAGTTCGCCCGTCGACACCCCGCCACGGCGCCCAAAGAAGCCGTGCGGGACGCCGTCCAGCGGCGCGGCGGTGACGAAGGGCGCGGTCACAGGTCGAGCCTGAAGAAGCGGTCCTCATCGATATGATTGCCGACGCGAAACTCGTTGCGGCCGACGTCGTAGAAACCGTAGCGGCGGTAAAAGGCCTGCGCGCGGTCATTCTCGGTGAAGACGGTGAGGTAGAGGATCGATGCGCGCTCGCGCGCCCAGGCGATGCCCCATTCCATTAATGCGACGGCGACGCCCGTGCCCTTCGCGGCTTCGGCGACATAAAGCTGGTGCAGCTCGACGGCATTATCCGTTGGCTGCTCGGCGGGAAGCTCGAAATCGACCGGGCCCATCTTGATATAGCCGAGAATCGCGCCGGCTTCGTTGCGGACCAGCGCGACATCATGGTCGTCGCTCGCGATTTGCGCGCGCACGCGCTCGGGCGGATTCCAGCCCGCGAGGAAGGTCGAGAGATCGGCGGGGTCATAGATATGCCCGAAAGTATGCGTGAACGATCCGTTGGCAAAGGCGGCGATCGCCTCGGCGTCCCGGGGCTGGGCCAATTGAATGGCGGTCATGCGGTGTCTCCTGTAAATCCTGCGGGCGTCGGCCAGTTTGGCGCGGTGAAGGCCATCACCTTGAACAAATCGCCCATCGCGTCGGGTCTGACCAGGCGGTCGCGTTGCCCCTCGAGTTCGTCGGCGCGGGAAGGCGACGCCTTTGCAAGCGACGCCTGCCGCGCATCGATGCCGAGTCGGCGCAGCCATTCGCCCTGCGTCGCGAGCGAGCTCACCGCGACACCGGCGTTTTGCGCAGCGCGGGCGAGCGTGGTGAAATCGACATGGGCGGTCAAATCGACCTCGCCCGGGTCGATGAAGGGATCGACGAAGCGGTGCGCCTTCACCGCCTGCAACGTGTCGCCTGCGGCGGGGCCGGCATAGCCATAGTCGATGGCAAGCATCGCGCCGCCTTGCCGCGCGAGGCGAAAAGCGCAGCGTTGCATGATCGCCGCCGAGACGGGTGTTGTTTCGACGATCGTGCCCTCGGCCTCGTTTCGCAGCGAGGCAGGAATTGCGTCGTCGGCCGGAGCGTCCCCGGCTACGGGCGTCATCGCATCGTCCTTGCGCTCGATCATGCGTTCGCGCCAGCCATCGACGGTGCGAATATATTGATGGATCGGCAGGGCATCGAAAAATTCGTTCGCGACGATGACCAGCGGCGCATCGTCGGGCAGGGCGTCGACTTCGTCATGGTGCCGTGCCGCGGGCAGGCGCGCGAGCTGCGCCACGCGCAGCGTCGGGCTCGTTTCGACCAGTTCGACTCCCATCGGTGTGCAACCGAAGCGCGCCATCGTGCGCAAGGCGTCGGCCGCGAGCGTGCCGCGACCGGGACCGAGTTCGACATAGCGAAACGCCGGGCCGCCCGCACATGCCCACAGGTCGGCGATCCAGATGCCGATCATCTCGCCGAACATCTGGCTGATTTCGGGCGCGGTCGTAAAGTCACCCGCGGCGCCGAGCGGATCGCGCGTCGCATAATAATGGCCGTTCGCCGCCGCCATATAGTCGGCGACGGTTGTCGGCCGCGCCGCCGCAATCTCGCTTATCAACTGCTCGGGGTTTGGCGGTCCGTCACGCAACGCTGTCGAGTCCGGCCACCGGCTCGACCCGCTTGCGGCGGCCCTTGGCGGTGGCGACGAGCCAGAAGCCGATCAGCAGCATCGGTACGGTCAGCGTCTGGCCCATCGTCAGCCCCCACGACAGCGTGCCGAGCTGGACATCGGGTTCGCGCACGAACTCGACCGCGAAACGGCTGAGGCCATAGATGATCGCCGCCATGCCGAACAGGAAGCCGGGCTTGTAGCGCGCGTCGGTGCGCCAGAAGAAGAAGGCGAGGATCGCCATCATCACGATCCCTTCCAGGCCGGCTTCGTAAAGCTGACTCGGGTGGCGCGGGTCCATCGTGCCGCTGCCCGGAAAGATGATCGCCCAAGGTACGTCGGTCTTGCGGCCCCACAGCTCGCCGTTCACGAAATTGGCGAGGCGGCCGAAAAAGAGGCCAAAGGGAACAACGCATGCGACATAATCGCAAAAGCGCAGGAAGCTCAGCTTTTCCTTGCGCGTCACATACCAGATCGCGATCAGAACGCCGATCACGCCGCCATGGAGCGACATGCCACCGTCCCACAATTTGAAGATTTCGAGCGGCTTCTGGATATAGTTGCCGAGGTTATAGAAGAGCACATAGCCGAGCCGGCCGCCGAGGATGATCCCGAGCATCGCATAGAAGATCATGTCGTCGGCGTGGCGCCGCGCCATCGGGGCGCCGGGCTGTGCGATCAGCTTCAGGAGATACCAATAACCGACAAAAATGCCGGCGAGATAGGCGAGCGCATACCAACGGATCGGCAGGCCGAAAACGCTGAACGCGATCTCGGAGTTGTCCCCCATGAGATCGTGAAAGTTCACATATTGCGTTGCTTCGGCTAAGGTTGCAAAAAGAAACATATAGTCGCGCTGTCCTTCCCCAGGAGAGGCCTCCCCATAAGGGGTATGGCGAGCGAGACCAAGAGGAGAGATGAAAGATGCCATCTGCGCTCGATTTGCGCCTGGAAGCCGCCTATAATCTGATCACCGGTCCGGGCGGACCGATCCAGGTCGGGTCCGTCGAACGCTTCGGCCACCAGCTTCCCATCGTCACCAATGCACCGACCAATCTTGCGGACTATGTTGCGTTTTTCGCTGCGCAGCATGGCGATGCGACCTTCCTCGTCGAAGGCGACGAGCGGCTGTCGTTCAAGCAGGTCTATATGGCGGCGCGGCAGGTCGCGGCGGGGCTGATCGAAGGCCATGGCGTCCAGCGCGGCGACCGCGTCGGGCTAGCGATGCGCAACGCCAACGCATGGTGCGTATCCTATATCGGCATCTTGATGGCGGGCGGCTGTGCGACCTTGCTCAACGGCTGGTGGCAGGGCGGTGAACTCGCGGCGGGCATTCTCGACAGCGAAGCGAAGCTCGTCATCGCCGACGTCCAGCGCGCGGCGCGGCTTGAGGAAGTCGAACATGGCGCGAAGGTCATCACGCTCGACCTGAAGCAGCCGATCGATCAGGCGATCGCGCCGATCACGGGTGCGGGCGGCAGCGCCGCGACGGTGCTGCCGACGCTGACGGGGCAGGATCTCGCGACGATCCTCTTCACCTCGGGCTCGACGGGTCAGTCGAAGGGCGCTTATTCGCGCCACGAGGCCGTGGTGCAGGCGATCTTCAACTATGTGACGCAGACCGCGAGCATCGTCCATCTGCTGACCGAAGACGGGCAGATGTCGGACATCCAGCCCGCGACCTTGATCTGCACCCCCTTGTTCCACGTAACCGCCGAAATCCCGGTGTTCCTGCAAAGCTTCGCCTTGGGCCGCAAACTGGTGCTGATGCCGAAGTGGAACGCCGACGAGGCGATGCGGCTGATTCAGGACGAGAAGTGCAATTATTTCGTCGGCGTCCCGCTGATGAGCTACGAAATCCTCACAAGTCCGAACCGCAAGAATTACGATCTGTCGACGTGCAAGAGCTATGCCGGCGGCGGCGCCCCGCGCCCGCCCGAACATGTGCGGCGCCTTGCGACGGAAATGGGCGAGGCGAAGCCCTTGCTCGGTTACGGCCTGACCGAGACCAACGCGGTCGGCTGCGGCATCATCAACGAAAATTATGTCGCGAAGCCGATGTCGACCGGCCCTGCGTCGAAGCCGCTCGTCGATCTCGCAATCCTCGACGACAATGGCGAGCCGCTCGCGCAAGGCGGCGTCGGCGAGGTGTGCATCCGTTCGGTCTGCAATTTCGAAGGCTATTGGAACAATGAGGCGGCGACCAAGGCTGCCTTCTTCGAAAACGGCTATTTCCGCTCGGGCGACCTCGGCTATCTCGACGAGGACGGCTATTTGTTCATCGTTGACCGCAAGAAGGACATCATCATCCGCGGCGGCGAGAATATCAGCTGCCAGGAAGTCGAAGCGGCGATCTACGAGCATGCCGAGGTGAACGAGTGCGCGGTGTTCGGGCTGCCCGACGAGCGGCTTGGCGAATGCGTCGGTGCGGTGGTGTGGGTGAAGCCGGGCAGCGAGGTCGATGCCGATACCTTGATCTCATTTCTCGGTACCCGCCTCGCGCCCTATAAGGTTCCGTGCCGAATCTGGATGTCGAACGACGCGCTGCCAAAGCTCGGCAGCGAAAAGATCGACAAGGTCAGCTTGCGCAACCGCTATCGCAAGGAATATGCGGCGGAGGTCGTCGCGTAACCGATCGAGACAGAGGAGCGAACCGGGACCATGGCCGAGGCTGAAACTCCCGTCGCTCCCGAAAAGCCGGAGCCGGTGCGCGTCTATCGCCACCGGCTGCCGACGCGCATCTGGCATTGGGTGAATGCCATCACCTTGCTGATCCTGCTGATGAGCGGGCTGATGATCTTCAACGCGCACCCGCGCCTCTATTGGGGCGAATATGGTGCGAACTTCGACCGCGCCTGGCTGGTGATCGGCTCGACGCCCGACAGCGGCTATTTGCGCATCGGCGATTACCGGGTGGAAACGACGGGCCTGCTCGGTCGCTGGACCGATGCGGAGGGCGCCGAAAAGACCTGGGCCTTCCCCGGCTGGGCGACGATCCCGACGAGCTACAGCCTTGCGGACGGGCGCCGCTGGCATCTGCTGTTCGCGTGGGTGCTGTCGATCGGGCTGACGCTCTACATGCTCTGGACGCTCATCGGCGGGCATTTGCGCAAGGATCTGCACGTCCGCCGCGCCGAATGGTCGCCGCGCCATATCTGGCACGATGTGAAGGAGCACGCGCGGCTGCGCTTTCCGCGGGGCGAGGCCGCAGCGCGCTACGGGATCTTGCAAAAGCTGAGTTACATCGGAGTGATCTTCGTCGCGCTGCCGCTGATGATCGCGACGGGGCTTACCATGTCGCCGGGTATGAATGCCGCCTGGCCGTGGCTGCTCGATGTCTTCGGCGGTCGGCAATCGGCGCGCTCGATCCATTTCATCACCGCCTGGGCGCTCGTCGCCTTCTTCCTCGTCCATATTCTGATGGTGCTGCTGGCGGGGCCGGTGAACGAGATACGCTCGATGATTACCGGCTGGTTTCGCCTGCCGCCCGAACGGGAGGAGGGGGCATGAGCGAGATCCTGCTGCCACGCCGCGAACTGATCGCGCGTGCCGGCGGGCTCGTCGCCGCTGCGGGCGCCTTGCCTCTGCTGTCGGGCTGCGACGCGATCAACGATGCGCCCGCAGTGCGCAAGATATTGTCGATGGGCGAGGAGATGAACCTTGCGAGCCAGCGCGCGCTGATCGACCGGAATGCGCTCGCGCGTGAATATAGCCGCGCCGACCTGTCGCCCTATTTCCGGCCCAACGGCACGCGCCTGCCTGCGGGCGCCGACTATGCCGCTCATGCGGCGAGCGGCTTTGCCGACTGGCGCGTCAAGGTGACGGGGCTCGTCGCGCGGCCGTTCTCGCTGTCGATGGCCGACATCCGCGCGATGCCGCAACGCACCCAGATAACCCGGCACGATTGCGTCGAAGGGTGGAGCGCGATCGGGCAATGGACCGGGGTGCCGCTTGGCCGCATTCTGGGTGCCGCTGGGGTCAGGGACGGTGCGCGCTATATCATATTCCGCTGTGCCGATCGCCTCGGCGACGCGCTTTATTATGAAAGCTGCGACATGGTCGACGCGCTGCACCCGCAGACGATCATGGCGTGGGCGCTCAATGACGCGGTGCTTCCGATCGCCAACGGCGCGCCGCTACGGCTGCGTATCGAGCGTCAGCTTGGCTATAAGCATGCCAAATATGTGAACGCGATCGAGGCGGTGGCGAGCCTGGACGGAATCGGCGCCGGCAAGGGTGGCTATTGGGAAGATCGAATCGATTATGAATGGTATGCGGGCATCTGATCGCAACCATTTTTCGCGCCGGCGGTTCGGTTTGTAAAATGTCGATCCTGCGTCCGTTTCTCTCCCGCATCATTCACCAAGGGCGGCTTGCCGTTATCCTGCCCGATGGTGGGCGCGAGGAATATGGCGTCCCGGCACCGGCCTTCCCCGATGTCACGATCCGTTTTACGAGCCGCAGGGGAATGCGCCGCATCATCCTCGATCCGCGCATCGGCGCCGCCGAGGCGTATATGGATGGCGAGATGGAACTGGTCGAGGGCGACATCATGGACCTCGTCACGCTCATCCGTTCGAACACGCCTTGGGATCGGGGGGCAAGGCTTCACGACAAGACATGGCTAGGCCGCCGCGCCGAATGGGTGAAGACGCGGATCGGGTCGATCAACCGCCAGCGCCAGTCGCGCGCCAACGTCAAGCATCACTATGATATCGGCAACGACCTCTATCGGCTCTTCCTCGACGAAGACATGCAATATAGCTGCGCTTACTGGTCGCGCTCCGACATGACGCTGGATGAGGCGCAGACGGCGAAGAAGGCGCATATCGCGGCAAAACTCGCGCTGAAACCGGGACAGCGCATCCTCGACATCGGTTGCGGCTGGGGCGGGATGGCGATCACTCTTGCGACTCTCGAAAATGTCGAGGTGCTGGGGATCACGCTATCCGAAGAGCAGCTCGCACTCGCGCGTCAGCGCGCCGAGACCGCGGGCGTGGCCGACCGCGTGAAATTCGAACTGATCGACTATCGCGACCTCGTCGCCCGCGAGGCCGGAAAATTCGACCGTATCGTGTCGGTCGGCATGTTCGAACATGTCGGCGCAGCGAATTTCGAGACGTTCTTTCGTGCTGCCGCGAACCTGATGACCGCCGACGGCGTGATGCTGCTCCACACGATCGGCCGCTTCGGCAAGCCGGGCGCGACCGACGCCTTCACGCGCAAATATATCTTCCCTGGCGGCTATATCCCCGCGCTCAGCGAAACATTGGCGGCGAGCGAAAAGAGCCGGCTGATCGCCGCCGATGTCGAGACGCTGCGCCTCCATTACGCTCTGACCTTGCGGGAGTGGTACGCGCGGACGCTGGCGCACGAAGCCGAAATCACCCGCATGATGGGCGTCCGCTTCTTCCGCATGTGGTGCTTCTACCTCGCCGGGGCGACCTCGGCGTTCGAGAGCGGCGGGATGGGCAATTACCAGATCCAGTTCGCACGCAGCCGCCACGCACTGCCGCTGACGCGCGACTATATGGGCGAGGCCGAACGAGACTACGTCGGGTAGCGCTCGTTCATAACCTCCCAGCTTAGCTCGACCAATTGTTCGAGCACCTCAAGATCGACGTCGCCTAGCTTGTTGATATAGAGGCAGGATTGGCCGTTCTTATATTTGCCAAGCTTGTCGAGCAGCGCATCGGCCTCGCCCTGACGCTTGTCGTAATGGCCCAGCAGATAGAGTGTCATTGCGGCCTTGCGGGGCGAGAAGCCGGCGCGGCACATCGTCCCCGATCGGCCGCTGTCATAGACATAGTCGTAACTGCCATAGCCGATGATCGACGGTCCCCACATTTTCGGGGTCAGGCCGGTGACGCGGCGGTGCATCGCGTCGATCGCTTCGGCCTCTTCGCGGCGGCGCGCCTCGGGCACCGCAGCAATGAAGTCGGCGACGCGGATGTCGGTTGCCTTGGTCTTGATCTCGTCCTTGCCCATGACCTGCCTCCCTGCGCCAAGAATAGCGCGCGGATCGGGCGAAGCAATCAGCCGTGTATCGCTGCAATCGCGCGTGCGAGCGCGCCGATGCGGGCCCGAAAGCTGGCGGGTGCCATCACCTCGACCTCGGCGCCGAGTGCAATCATCTCGCGCGCGCCATGGTCGCTGTCTTCGATCATCAGGCTCATTTCGCGCCAGCCGCGATCATCGGGCGCCCCTGCCGCCGCGACCGCCCCGGCACCGCGCGGCGACTGCTGTGCCAGCCGCTTGCAGCCTTCGGGCGAGGCGCGGACGGTCGCGGCGGTCGCGAAAAGTTCGCTCTCGAAGCGCGCCTGCTCGGCCTGCCACCATGTCGCGAGATGGAAATCCTCCGGCCATTCGAAGCTTGCGCCACGCGGCTCCGGCGCTTGGATGTTCGAAACGCGAAAGACGCGTATCTTGCCCGCTCCGCGCGCCGCGAGATACCAGATGCCGGCTTTGAGTATGAGGCCGAGCGGTTCGACCGTCCAGTCGCGCAGCCCCTGCCAGCTTTCATAACGCATCGCGAGCGTCCGCTGGTCGAACACGGCGCGCGCGATCGCCGGAAGCGAGGGCAGGCTTTCGCCGCTTCGATACCAGGTCACGGGATCGAGATGAAAACGCGCCGCCATGCGGTCGGCGAGCGCGCCGCCACCGCCCGGAATCGCGGCGAGCAGCTTGCCGCGCGCCGCGCTTGTCGCGGCACCAAGCCCGAGCTCGGCGGCGGGGCCGGGCAGGCCGATCATCGTCGCCACCTCGGCCTCGCCCGCCGATAATCCGGTCAACCGCGTGCGATAGCCGTCTAGCAGCTGAAAGCCGCCCCCCGGGCCGCGATCGCCGTAGACCGGCACCCCCGCGGCCGAGAGTGCGTCGATATCGCGATAGATAGTGCGTTCGGACACCTCGAACTCGGCCGCGAGATCGGCGGCCGTGAGCCGCTGGCGGAGCTGCAGCAGGATCAGGATCGAGAGGAGACGGCTCGCGCGCATTTTTTCGCTCTAGCAGAAAATAACTGACAGATAATGTCAGGATAGCGGGCGTAGCAGGGCTTGGTCACCGAGGGAGCGATCCATGACCGATGTCGACCGCCGCACCATCATCGCCACCAGCGCAGGAGCCTTTATGTCCAGCCTCATTCCCGTCGCCGCGTCTGCTGCGATCGATCCCGCACCCGTCGGCAAACCCGGCGACTTCGATTTCCTCACTGGCGAATGGCGAATCCACAACAGGTTTCGCGAAGGCGAAAAATGGATCGAATTCCCCGGCGAGGCGACCGTCTTCGCCATTCTCGGCGGGATCGCCAGCGTTGAGGAATTGCGCATCCCGGCACGGGGTTTTTCGGGCATGGGCCTGCGCCTGCTCGACGTCGAAAAGAGGATATGGTCCGACCATTGGGTCAACGCCAAATCGGGTGTGGTCGCGGTGCCCGGGCAATTGGGCGTGTTCGAAAATGGCGTCGGCACCTTTCTCTCCGAGGGCGAGGGAGAAAAGGGCCCCGAACTGTATCGCGGCGTCTGGGACCGGATCACGCCGACAAGCTGCCGCTGGTTTCAGGGCACCTCGCGCGACGGGGGCAAGACGTGGGACGATAGTTGGTTCATGGACTGGACGCGGGTTTGCTGAAGAGCGCGGCATCTCTCCGGCCGGGATTACTGCCCTTTCGCACCGCGCCTCGAAGAGATCGCTGTCCTACAAAATCGGGCGGTGATAGCGCCGCATCATGCCATCCTCGATCTATCCCTTTTCTCACTACGCGCGTCATCGGCGGATTGCGGCGCTTTGGTCTCTAAAAGCGACAAAGGAGACAATTTTGCATCGCACGTCCGTATCTTTTGTCGCTTTAAGGCGGTCGTCCAGTCGCGCCGGTGAGCGGCCGCATATCGTATCGCGAGTGAAGTTCGGCAGTTTTGCGCCGGTTCAAGCTGCCAAGCCGGTTGCGCCTTGGGCGGCGTCCTGCTAGCCGCGCCCGCGTATTTCTCTCGCCAAAGGTGCCAATATGTCCGAGTCCTTCAAGCGCGTCGTCCTCGCCTATTCGGGCGGCCTCGATACCAGCGTCATCCTGAAGTGGCTGCAGGTCACCTATGGCTGCGAGGTCGTGACCTTCACCGCCGATCTCGGACAGGGCGAGGAACTCGAGCCTGCGCGTGCCAAGGCCGAGCTGATGGGGATCAAGCCCGAGCATATCTATATCGACGACGTCCGCGAGGAATTTGTCCGCGATTTCGTCTTCCCGATGATGCGTGCCAATGCGCGCTACGAGGGCGACTATCTGCTCGGCACGTCGATCGCGCGTCCGCTGATCTCGAAGCGGCTCGTCGAGATTGCCAAGGAAGTCGGCGCCGATGCGGTCGCGCACGGTGCGACGGGCAAGGGCAATGATCAGGTGCGCTTCGAACTGTCGGCCTATGCGCTCAACCCCGACATCAAGGTGATCGCGCCGTGGCGCGAATGGGATCTGACCAGCCGCACCGCGCTGATCGACTTTGCCGAAAAGAACCAGATTCCGGTGCCGAAGGACAAGCGCGGCGAAAGCCCGTTCTCGACCGACGCAAACCTTCTCCACACCTCGTCGGAGGGCAAGGTGCTCGAGGATCCGTGGGAAGAAACCCCCGACTATGTCTATTCGCGCACGGTGAACCCCGAGGATGCGCCCGACACGCCCGAATATATCACGATCGATTTCGAACGCGGCGACGGCGTCGCGCTGAACGGGCAGGCGATGTCGCCCGCGACCTTGCTCGCGGCGCTCAACGACCTTGGCCGCAAGCATGGCATCGGCCGCCTCGACCTTGTCGAGAACCGCTTCGTCGGCATGAAGTCGCGCGGAATGTACGAGACGCCGGGCGGCGAAATCTATGCGCGTGCGCATCGCGGCATCGAAAGCATCACGCTCGACCGCGGCGCGGCGCATCTGAAAGACGAGCTGATGCCGAAATATGCCCAACTCATCTACAATGGCTTCTGGTTCGCGCCCGAGCGCGAGATGCTGCAGGCGGCGATCGATCACAGTCAGGCGAATGTCACCGGCACCGTCCGGCTCAAGCTCTACAAGGGCAATGCGAGCGTCGTTGGCCGCAAGTCGCCGCTCAGCCTCTACAGCGAACGCCATGTGACCTTTGAGGACGACGCTGGCGCCTATGATCAGAAGGATGCGGCGGGCTTCATCAAACTGAACGCCTTGCGCTTGAAATTGCTGGCGAAACAGGGTCAATAAAGCGGCCGGGCACGGACCCGGCTGCGACAGGAGCCTTGGTCCATGTTCTCCCTTTTCCTGGCGGCGGCCAGCCTGACCCCTGCGTTCAACGACGCATCCTATGCCGATCTCGCCCATGTGAACCGCACGGCGGGTGAATGCATCGCGCGCTTCGGCACCGGCTCGATCGAAATCAGGCAGGCCTTCAACGAGGCCGACCGCACGATGATCAATGTCGCAGTCGTCACCGGCAAGCCAACGCGCGCGCTGCCCGTGGGTGCGAAGATCTGGGCGAAGTCGAGCTATGGTCCGGCGTGGCGCGCGGTCGTGATCGAATCGACGCCACAGCGCCTCCGGTTCGTGGCGCACAACCGCTTTGTCGGCGATCTGTTCACCGAAGATTCGCTGACGATCGCACTCCATGAAAGTGTCGATGCGGGCGATGCGGTGCTGGTCGATGTCGGGTCGGACACGTCGGGCTTCCGCGAAAAGCTGGCGTCGGCCTTCGATTGTTCGGACGGCCTTGGCATCTGAGTTCGGCGGTCACGCTAAATCAGGGACAATATGATAGAATCGTGCCGATGGGGAGGGATATGCCTGCCGACCTCTCATGTCGCAAAACCATTCTCGTCCCGCGCCGAATTATGAATGGCAACCATGCCGTGTCATCATTCCGCGTAGCGGGCTGTGGGTCGACCACCACGGCGTCCGCCGCTGCCTGATCCTCCCGGGCCGTTATCTGGTCCGGGATTCGCGCACCTTTGGGCGAAAATTATATCGGGCCGCTAACCGTTGATCCGCTGGGTTTGGTGCGCAGATCGACATTCGGCACATCCGGCGAAGCGCAGCCGAAATGAGGGGTTAGCAAGCAGCCTGCACCTGCGCTAAGGCGCGGTGCATGACTGCGACCCGTTTTTTCTCCGACAATGCCGCGACCGTCCATCCCCTGGTGATGGATGCGCTGGCGGCCGCCAATCATGTCGACACCGCCTATGACGGTGATGCGCTGAGCCAGTCGCTCGATGCGGCTTTTTCCGACCTGTTCGAAACGGACTGCGAAGTCGTGTGGATCCCGACCGGGACCGCAGCGAACAGCATCATCCTCGCCCATTTCGTGCGGCCTTGGCAGGGCATTCTCTGCTATGAGGAAGCGCATATCGAGGTCGACGAATGCGGCGCCCCCACCTTCTATTCGGGAGGCGCCAAGCTGATGACGCTGCCGGGGCGCGGCGCGAAGATCGACGCAGAGGCGCTGAAAAAGCGGATCGCCGGAATCCGCAAGGATGTGCATCAGGTTCAACCCGCCGCGATCAGCATCACCAACGCCACCGAATATGGCCTCGCCTGGCGCGCGGGCGAGGTTGGGGCGATCAGCGAGATTGCCAAGGGTGCGGGGATGAAGCTCCACATGGATGGCGCCCGCTTTGCCAATGCTGTTGCGTTTCTGGGCTGTTCGCCCGCCGACGTCACCTGGCGTGCGGGGGTCGACGCGCTGTCGTTCGGCTTCACCAAAAATGGTGCGATGATGGCAGAGGCGATCGTCTTTTTCGGCGGTAGTGGTGGACCGGGCGTGCGCGAGCTCAAGAAGCGCGGCGGCCATCTGCTCAGCAAGGGGCGCTTCGTTGCGGCGCAAATTCGCGCGATGCTGGCGAACGACCTGTGGCTCGCCAACGCGCGTGCGGCCAACGCCGGCGCCGCCAAACTCGCAGCGGCATGTGGCGGCAGGCTGATGTATCCGGTCGAGGCGAACGAATTGTTCGTCCGTCTGACCACGGAGGAGGCCGCGAAACTGCGCGCCGCCGGGTTCGATTTCTATGACTGGGGCGAAGGCGCCGCGCGCCTTGTCGTCAGCTGGGATCAGGACGCCGAGGCGGTGGCGCCGCTGGCGGCCGCGATTGGCGCATTGTGAGCAGCGAGCAGCCGACGCTGCTCAGCCCGAAGGTGCTGCTGCCCTTCATGCTGGTGACTTTGATTTGGGGTTCGACCTGGATCGTCATCACAGGGCAACTTGGCGTCGTGCCGCCCAGCTGGTCGGTGACCTATCGCTTTGCGGTCGCCGCGATCGCGATGTTCGCTTTTGCGATCATGCGGGGCGAGCGGTTGTGGCTTGAGCCCAAGGCGATGGCCTTTGCGGTGGCGCTCGGTGTTGCGCAATTCACCTTCAACTTCAATTTCGTCTACCGCGCCGAGCAGCATATCACCTCGGGTCTGGTCGCGGTGCTGTTCGCGCTGCTGATCGTGCCCAATACGCTACTTGGGCGTGCCTTTCTGAAGACCCCGCTCGAGGGTCGTTTCCTCGCCGGTGCGGGCATCGCGATCGTCGGCGTCGGCCTGATGATCCTGCACGAATATCGCGCCGCCGCGCTGGATGCGGGAGAGGTGCTGCTGGGCACCATGCTGACGCTTGCGGGGGTGATGAGCGCGTCGACCGCCAACGTCATGCAGGGAACGGG
This sequence comes from Sphingopyxis sp. YR583, assembly GCF_900108295.1. Taxonomy (NCBI): domain Bacteria; kingdom Pseudomonadati; phylum Pseudomonadota; class Alphaproteobacteria; order Sphingomonadales; family Sphingopyxidaceae; genus Sphingopyxis; species Sphingopyxis sp. YR583. The sequence goes on from NZ_FNWK01000004.1 coordinate 21,993, forward strand.
CATTGCGCGTGCGCAGTCGATGGTGGTGATGATCGCGTGGGCGATGGCGTTCGGCGCGCTTGCTGACGGCAGTTACGCGTGGATCACCACCGGCCCGCCGGTAATCGAGACGACCGCAACCTACATCGGCGGCGTCCTCTATCTCGGCGTGATCGCCAGTGCGGTGACCTTTCCGCTCTATTTCAACATCATCCGTGCCGTCGGGCCGGGGCAGGCGGCGTGGTCGAGCGTGCTCATCCCGATTATCGCGATGGGCTTTTCGACCGCATTCGAGGGCTATCGCTGGGCAACACTGTCGATTGCGGGCGGCATCGTCGCACTGATCGGGCTGGTCATCGCGGTCGCGAAACGCCCCGAGCGGCCGTCGGTCAGCGGCAATATGGTGTCGGTGCCGGTCGAACCCGAAAGCTAGTTGTCACAACTGTGTTGTTTGTATAGCACAGCGGGATGAAATATTTTCTCGGCGCTGTCGCTCTTCTATCAACTCTTCCTGCGGCGGCCGCCTTCGCGCAGACGAGTGCCTGCGCACCCGGTACCTATGGCTCGCCCGACGGCGACTTTGTCGTGATGGTCAAGTCGCCAGCGGTCGCAGCGCCCGGTTTGCGCTATCTGTTTCGTGACGGGCGTCGCGGCGCAACGACCGATGCAGGCGTCCCGTTCGCGTGCGGAACTGACGAGGTGACCGTCGGCAGCAAGCCTTGGTCGCGCATCGCCTTTCGCGAGACTCCCGCGACTTTCGACAGCGTCGGCACCAAAATGACCGGCGTGCTGATCGAGCCGCCGGGCAATGATCCGAGGCGACCGCTGGTCGTGATGGTGCACGGGTCCGAACGCACCTCTCCGATCGGCGGCGTCTATGGCTATGCCATGGCGGCGCAGGGGATTTCGGTCTTCGTCTATGACAAGCGCGGGACTGGCGGATCCGAGGGCGAATATACGCAGAATTTCGAGCTGCTGGCCGAGGATGCGGCGCATGCGCTCGACCAGGCGCGCAGCATGACCGCAGGGCGTCGCGGTCGCGCGGGCTTCTTCGGCGGCAGCCAGGGCGGCTGGGTCGCGCCGCTTGCGGCGACGCGGACAAAGGCCGATTTCGTGGCGATCGGTTTCGGTCTCGTCGCGTCGCCGATCGAGGAGGATCGCGAACAGATGGTGTCGGAAGTCCGCGCGGCGGGGCTGGGCAAGGATGCCGAGGCGCTGGTCAGCCGGCTGTCGCAGGCGACCGCTGGTTTGCTGCTCTCCGATTTCCATACCGGCTATGACGCACTCGACGCCGTGCGGGCCGAGATGAAGGACAAGCCGTGGGCCGCGAAGATCGAGGGCGAGTATAGCGGTGCGATCGCACGCATGCCGAACGATATGCTCAAACGGATCGGCCGCGCGCGCGTCGACAATCTCGAACTGATCTGGGACTATGATGCCGTCGCGGCGCTCCGGAAGCTCGACACACCGCTGTTATGGGTGCTTGCGGGCGAGGATCGCGAAGCGCCGATCGAAACGACCCGCGGCGCGCTGCTCGGGCTCGCAAAAGCAGGCAAGCCCGTCGATGTCTATGTCTTCCCCGACACCGACCATGGGATGTTCGAATTCACCACGAACGCCGACGGTTCGCGGAGCGCCACGCGGATCACCGACGGCTATCTGAAATTGCTCGGCGACTGGATCAAAGGAAACGCGCGCGGCGCCTATGGCCGCGCGGAGCGGCTTACCCAGCGCTGATCCGTTCGATATCGGCGCCGACCGCCTGGAGCTTCTCCTCGAGCCGCTCATAACCGCGGTCGAGGTGATAGACGCGGTTGACCTCGGTCGTGCCTTGTGCCGCGAGACCCGCGATAATCAGGCTCATCGAAGCGCGGAGGTCGGTCGCCATCACCGGCGCACCGACCAGATGATCGACACCGCGCACTACGGCGCTGCGGCCGCGCACGTCGATATCGCAGCCCATGCGCGCGAGTTCGGGGACATGCATGTAGCGGTTTTCGAAGATCGTCTCAGTGAACAGCGAGGCGCCCTTGCCGAGCGTCGCCATCGCCATGAACTGCGCCTGCATGTCGGTCGCGAAGCCCGGGTAGGGTGCGGTCGACAGGGTGACAGGCTCGGCGCGGCCCGACATCGCGACGCGGATGCCGCCCTTGGTCTCCTCGACCGTTGCGCCAGCTTCGCGGAGCGCGGCAAGCGTCGCTTCCATTTCGTCGGCCTTGGCGCCGACCAGTTCGACGTCGCCCTCGGTGATGACGGCGGCGCAGGCGTAGCTGCCGGCCTCGATGCGGTCGGCCATGACGCGATAGGTTGCGCCGTGCAGCCGGTCGACACCCTCGATCGTCAGCGTTTCGGTACCGATGCCTTCGATATGCGCGCCCATCGCGACGAGACAGTTGCAGAGGTCGACGATCTCGGGCTCGCGCGCCGCGTTGCCGAGGACGCAGGTGCCCTTGGCCAGGACGGCCGCCATCAACGCATTCTCGGTCGCCCCGACCGACACGACGGGGAAAGTGAATTTGCCGCCGGGCAGGCGTCCGCGGCCCGGTGCGCTGGCCTTCACATAGCCCGAAGCGAGTTCGATCTCGGCGCCGAAGGCTTCGAGCGCTTTGAGATGGAGGTCGATCGGACGGTTGCCGATCGCGCAGCCGCCGGGCAGCGACACGGTCGCTTCGCCCGCGCGAGCGAGCAGCGGTCCGAGCACGAGGATCGATGCGCGCATCTTGCGCACGATGTCATAGGGCGCGACGGTCGAGGTGAGCGTTGTGGTGCGCGCGGTCATCACGCGCCCGAAATCCTCGGGCCGCGATCCTTCGATCGTCGTCGAGCAGCCGAGCTGGTTGAGCAGGTGCCCGAAGCCGTCGACGTCGGCGAGCCGCGGCAGGTTGCGCAGCGTCAGTGGCTCGTCGGTGAGCAGCGCGCACGGCAGCAAGGTGAGCGCCGCATTCTTGGCGCCGGAGATGGGGATACGGCCCTTGAGTCGCTGGCCGCCGCGAATGACGATCTGATCCATCGGCTGTCTTTAGCGCATGCGCATGCGTGCGCAAGCGGACTAGCTATGTGGAGCGATAGCCCGCATCGCCATCGAACTGCTCCTGTGCTTCGCGCTGACCCTTGCTCATGAAGATGTAGCCGACGACCGACAGGATCAGCAGCGCGCCGCCGAGCAACGGCACGCCGCCGCGCACGGCAATCGTGAAGGCGATCCATATGAGATTGAAGATGCCGAGGATCAGGAAGATCTTCTGGTTGTTGCCGGCAAAACCATAGACGTCGCGGCCGCTCGCTGTGCGAACGCCATGGACGCCCTTCAGGTCGAACGCATTGTAGAGATAGAAGCGGCCGGTCGCGCCGGGCACAAGCTCGGCCGCGACATTGTCCTTCACGACGGCATTACGGATCGTGCGCGTGCCGACGCCGTCCTGTTCGAAGGTGATGCTGCGAAAGATTGTCGCGCCGCCCTTGGCACGCCTGAGGTCGGCGGCTTCGATGCGGCCGTCGATGATCGAGGTAGGCATGGTCGGATCCCCTGCTGTGGCGCGACCCGGGGAGCAGGCAGAATAATCGATCGGGTAAGGGAAAGGAAGCCCTGTCCACGGCCAAGTCATCGTCGGCTCCGCACCGCTTTCTTCGTGGCTTTCCAAGTGAAAATATGAAACTATTCGCGTCGATATTGGGGCCGGACAAGGACAGCGTAAACGGAAAGCGACTTTTCACAGGGGAGTAAGGTCATGCGGAATAATGTCGTCACGATCCTCACTACGGCCACGTTGATCGCCAGCCAGGTTGCCGTCCCGGCGTTGCCACAGGCAACCACCTTGCCCTATCCGCCGCCCGGTGGTCCCGCGGTCCAGCCAGTGCCGCCTTACCCCGGTGGGCCCGCGATCCAGCCGCCGCGTCCGGGCTATGGCGACGGTTATGTTGGGACGATCCGCTGCGAGTCGCGAAACAACCAGATGCAGCGTTGCAATGTCCGCACCGGCAATCGCGTCGACCTGCAACGCGTAATCGGCGGACGCTGTTCGAAGGGCCGCGACTGGGGCTTTACCGCCAACCAGATCTGGGTGTCGGGCGGCTGCCGGGCCGAATTCGCTTATGGCTATGCCAATGACGGCGGCTATCCGACGCCGCTGCCGCAGCCGGTCGACGATTATGCCGGAACGTTGAACTGCGAATCGTGGAGCTATAAATATCAACAGTGCAATGTGCGGACGAACGATCGCGTCGAGCTGACGCGCAAGATTGCCGGCAAATGCAACGCCGGGCGCCAATGGGGCTACACCAGCGACTATATCTGGGTCGACAAGGGCTGCCGCGCCGAATTCTCCTATGGCTATCGCAACACGCGTCCGCCCGAGAAAGACAAGGACAAGGGCCCGAGCACCGGGCTCATCATCGGCGGCATCGTTGTTGCCGGTGGGCTGCTCGCCTTGCTGGCAAGCGGCAAGAAAAAGAAAGCGGCGACCGAGACGAGCGCGCCCGAGGGTACGGCAACGCCAACCTACCCCGCCGGTCCGCCCGCTACGCTGAGCGCGAACCTCAACAGCCTGCCGAGCGCGTCGCGGCCGTCGGTCCTGAACTGCATGAACGACGCCGCGCGGCAGATCGGCATCACCGGCGGCACCCGGCTGTCGTATGACAAGCTGATTTCGCTCGAGCAGGGCAATGGCGGCTGGCGCATCCGTGCGGCGATGACCGCGACCTATCCCGACGGCGCGAAACAGGTCGAAATGTATTGCCGCGCGACGCCGACCGACATCATCCAGCTCGACTTTACCTAGACAGGGAAGGGGCGTCCGCTATTCGGGCGGCGGACATGGGTTTGAAACGGAGCGCGGCGGAATGGCGAAGATGGGCGGCCCGGCCGCGGCGCTCTGGTCGCGGGCCTATCCGCTGCTGACGGTGACCGCGCTTTGCTGGGCCGGAAATTCGATCGTCGGGCGCGCGGCGCGCGACCTCGTTCCGCCTGCTGCCCTGTCTTTCTGGCGCTGGTCTCTCGCGCTTTTGCTGCTGCTTCCGCTCGCCTGGCCGCATCTCAAGCGCGACTGGCCGGTGCTGCGCGCGAATTGGGCGATCGTCGCGCTGCTCGGCGCCTTGGCGATCGGTTCGTTCAACATCCTGCTCTACACGGGACTGCAAAGCACCACCGCGCTCAACTCGATGTTGATCCAGTCGGCGCAGCCCGCGTTGATCCTGATCGTCGGCGCGTTGGTGATGGGCGATGGCACGAGCCTGCGCCAGATAGGCGGTGTGCTGATCTCGCTCGCCGGCGTGCTGGCGATCGTCGGACGCGGCGATCCGGGGCTGTTGTGGCGTTTGCAGCTCAATATTGGCGACGCGATCATTGGCGGTGCGGTCCTGCTATGGTCGCTTTATTCGGTGTTGCTTCGGCGCCGGCCCGCCGTGCATCCGCTGAGTTTCCTTGCGGCGTCGATGGTCGTCGGCATCGCGGTGATCATACCCTTTTACCTGCATGAGCTGTGGTCGGGGCGGTTGATCGTACCGACGACGGGCAGCGCGCTGGCGATCGGTTATGTTGCGATCTTTCCGTCGTTCCTTGCCTATCTTTTCTTCAACCGCGGGGTCGAACTGATCGGGTCGGCGGCGACGGGGCAATATATGAATGTGATGCCGCTGATGGGGGCGGGGCTCGCGATGCTGTTCCTCGGCGAGGCGCTGCACCTGTTCCATATCGTCGGATTGGCGCTGATCGTCGTCGGGATATTGGTCGCCGGGCGTCCGCAGCCTGCAGAGCGGACTTAAGCAAGCGCTTCCTCGACTTGCGCCAGCCGGTCCTTGCCGAAGAACATCTCGCCGCCGACGAAGAAGGTCGGAATGCCGAATACGCCGCGCGCGACCGCGGCTTCGGTGTTGGCGACGAGCTTCGCCTTGATGTCGGCCTCCTGCGTGCGTGCGAGTAGCGCGGGGCCGTCGAACCCGTTGGCGGACAGGAAGGTCGCGATTACCTCGGGATCGTTCATCTTCAAGCCTTCTTCCCACATCGCGCGGTTCACCGCGTCGACATAATCGTCGAGCGTGCCTTCGTCGTCGGCGACGATCGCGCCTCGCATGATCGTCAGCGTGTTGACCGGGAAATGCGGGTTGATGCGGAATTTGGCGAGGCCGTATTTTTCAATGAAGCGCCGCATCTCGAGGTTTTCATAAGCGAGCTTCGCGGGCGCCTCGGCATATTGGACCATCGGTGCCTTGTTGCCCGTCGCCTTGAAGATGCCGCCCAAAAGACAGGGCGTGATGACGAGGTCGGCGCCGGTGCGATCGAGCAGTTCGGGTAGCGCCTTCATGCAAAGATAGGCGTTGGGGCTGCCGAAATCGAAGATCAGTTCGAGACTTTCGGTCACCATTTTTCTCCCCAGGGACGGAGGTCGAGTTCGTGCGTCCACGCGCTTTTCGGCTGTTTGTGGAGCATCACATAATTGGCGGCGATGGCGTCGGGGTTGAGGATCAGATCCTGCGCCTTCGCATTATCGAAATCGGGATGGCGGCCCTTGATGAACTCGGTGTCGATCGCGCCGTCGATGATCGTGTGCGCGACATGGATGCCTTGCGGCCCCAGTTCGCGCGCCATCGACTGGGCGAGCATACGGAGTGCGCCCTTGGCGCCCGAGAAGGCGGAAAAGCCCGATCCGCCGCGCAAGGACGCGGTCGCACCGGTGAAGATGATCGTACCGCGTCCGCGCGGGGTCATGCGTTTTGCCGCCTCGCGCCCCATCAGGAAACCGCCGAGGCACGCCATTTCCCAGACCTTGGTGTAAACGCGCAGCGTCGTCTCGGCGATCGGGAAATTGACGTTCGCGCCGATGTTGAACACCGCGACCTCTACCGGGCCGACCTCGGCCTCGACCTGATCGAACAGCGCGATCATCGCCTCTTCTTCGCGGGCGTCGCCGGGGAAGGCGCGCGCCTGATGTCCTTCGTCGCGGATCGATTTTGCCAAAGCTTCAAGCTGGTCGGCATTGCGTTCACGGCGATTTACGCAAGCGGTGAGGCCTTCGACGGCGAAGGCGCGGGCGATGGCGCCGCCGGTGGCGTCTCCGGCTCCGATAATGACGGCTGCGGGATTGGGCATGCGACTCTCCTCTTGCGCCGCATAGTAACTATGGTAATCATAGTGACAAGAGGAAAGGTGAGGCTTGCCCAAACGAACCGATCTGTCGGACACATTCTGCCCAGTAGGCCGGTCGGCCGAGTTGCTCGGCGACCGTGCGGTGCTGCTCATCCTACGCGAACTGCTCTTCGGGCGGCGTCGTTTCGAGTTGATCGCGGCCAACACCGGCCTCGGGCCGCAGCTCGTCTCCGCCCGTCTCAAGATGCTGGTTGCAGAGGGGGTTGCCGAGCGCCGCGCCTATAGCGATCGCCCGCTACGTCACGACTATTGGCTGACCGACAAGGGTAAGGCGCTGTTCGACGTGCTGTACGCGATGCGGAACTGGTCCGAGCGTTGGGCCTATGCGGCGGACGAGACAGGGGATGGGCCCGCGATCCGCTATGTTCACCGGTCATGCGGGACCGACGTCGGGACCGCAAAGATATGCCCGGGCTGCGGAGCCGAACTGGGTTATGGCGATTTGAAGGGCGATCCGTCTCCGGCGCTCAGGGCCGAACAGATCGCGCGCGCGGGCTAGATTCAGGCTTTTTCCAGCGTGCATTGCAGCGGGTGCTGGTTCTGCCGCGCGGCGTCCATCACCTGGTTTACCTTGGTTTCGGCAACCTCATAGCTGAACACGCCGCATACGCCGACGCCCTGCTGGTGAACGTGCAGCATCACCTGCGTCGCCTGTTCGATATCCATGTTGAAGAAACGCTGGAGCACCATCACGACGAATTCCATCGGCGTGTAATCGTCGTTGAGCAGCAGCACCTTGTACATCGAGGGCTTTTTCGCCTTCGCGCGGGTGCGCGTTGCGATGCCGACGCCGGGGGTGCCGGGCGAGCCGTCGTCCTTGTCCGCCATGGCGCGGGGCGGCTGGTTGGTTGCAGCAGGAAACATCATGGCAGGAATATCGCAAGCCGTTGGCGAAGCGCAAGAGGTGCGGTCGCGGATTTTAACCTCTTGTTCGCCAGCCGGCTACCCGTGCGAGAAACGGTGGCCCAAACAAGTACCGCCCGCTTCCCGGAGGAAGCGAGCGGCCTTGGGGTGTCGGCGCCGGCGGGAGAGGAGGGGAAGTGCCCGCGCCAACGAGGGAAAATGAGGTCGCTTAGGCGGCCTTCATCTTCGAAGTGATGACCGAAACGCGGTTCGAGATCGGCGCGAAGCTGTCGTTCGTCAGCTTGACGACGAGTTCGCTGGTCTTCGAGGTCTGCGCAACAGCGGCGTCGAAAGCCTTCTTACTGTTTTCGGCATAGAGCTTGAAGAAGTCGGCCGGCGTCTTGACGGCGGTGTAGCCCTTCAGCGCGGCGGTCGTGTCTTCGAAGCTCTTGCGAGCATAGGTCACGCCTTCCTGGCCGAGCGTTTCGATGCCCTTGGCAGCGATCTTGCCGGCTTCGACGAGTGCTTCGACGTTCGCCCTGTTGAATTCGACGGCTTCTTCAGCAAGCTTGCTGGTCTTGCTCATCGCTTCCTTCGCCTTCGCGTTGAAGTCGGCGGTCAGGGCTTCGGTGCGGGTCTTCGCTTCGTCGGCGAACTTCTTGACGGTGTCGTTCATGGTCTTGAATCCTTTGGTGGCGGCAGCGACCGGCTTCGGTGCGGCCTTGGTCTTGGGGGCAATGGTCTTGGCAGCCGTCTTGGGAGCGGCCTTCTTTGCTGCCGGCTTTGCGGCTTTCTTTTGGACCGGCTTGGCCTTTGCCGTGACGGTCTTGGTCTTTGCGGGGGCCGCGGTCTTTTCGGCTGCCGGAGCAGCAACAACCGGGGCCGCAGGAGTCGTCACCGGCTTGGGTGCGGTTTCCAGCGTCGCGGCTTCGAAAGCCTTTTCGGCACTATCCATCTTGGTAGCCATCGAGACAACTCCTTTATGTTGCACTGCACAATATAGGAGCGGATCGGTGATTTCAAGAGAAATTTGTGCAGTGCACAAAAATAGTCCGACCACCGACCCGATCGGACTATATTCGCGGGATATTACCGCTGTTTGACGTAGCGGCCCGGGGCGTCCTCGATCGCCTTTTTTGCGCCTTTTCCGGGGATGCGTGCGCCCTTTGCGGCGGTCTTTGCGTCATCCTGCTGCGCAAGCCATTCGATCCAGTGCGGCCACCAGCTACCTTTGGTCTCGGTCGCGCCCGCAACAAAATCGTCGAGCGTCGCTGCCTCGCTGTCCCCGGTCCAATATTGATATTTGCCCGCGGCGGGCGGATTGACCACGCCCGCAATATGGCCCGATCCCGCGAGCAGGAAGGTTTTCGGCCCCGACAGATGATCCATCAGCCGCCAGACGCTGGCGAGCGGAGCGATATGATCCTCGCGCCCCGCCTGAATGAAGGCGGGCGTCTCGATCTTCTTGAGGTCGATCGGCGTACCCATCACCGACAGGCTGTTCGGGATGACCATGCGATTGTCGCGATACAGGTCGACCAGATATTGCCGATGCCATTTCGCGGGCAGGTTCGTGGTATCGCCGTTCCAGTAGAGCAGATCGAAGGGCGGGTAGTCGTTGCCGAGCAGATAATTGCTGACGACATAGTTCCAGATCAGGTCGCGCCCGCGCAAGCTGTTGAAGGTCGCCGCCATATAGCGGCCGTCAAGGAATCCCGGCGCCGACAATTGCTGGAGCAGCGCCAGATAGCTGTCGTCGACGAACATCTTGAGGTCGCCGGCATGTTCGAAATCGACCTGCGCGGTGAAAAACGTCACCGACTTGACCTTGTCGGCTTCGCCGCGCGCCGACAGCATTGCGAGCGTTGCGGCGAGCGTGGTGCCGGCGACGCAATAGCCGATCGTATGGACGGCGGGGACATCTAGAAGCTCGCGCACCGTATCGATCGCATCGACCTGCGCCGCGATATAGTCGTCCCAGACGATCTCGCTCATCGACGCGTCGGCCGATTTCCACGACACCATGAATATGCTGAGCCCCTGTTCGACCGCCCAGGCAACGAAGCTTTTCGCCGGGTTAAGGTCGAGGATGTAGAAGCGGTTGATCCATGGCGGGAAGATGATGAGCGGGACGGTGAAGACCTCCTTCGTCGTCGGCGCATAGTGGATGAGCTGGTAAAGGTCGGTTTCGTGGATCACCTTGCCCGGCGTCGTCGCGATATTGCCCCCGACTTCGAACGCATCGGGGTCAACATGGCTGAGTTGCCCGCGCGACAGGTCGGTAAGCATGTGCTTCAACCCCTTGAGCAGACTTTCACCGCGCGTTTCCACTGCGCGTTTGATCACCTCGGGATTGGTGAGCGCGAGGTTGGTCGGCGCCATCGCGTCGGCCATCGCCTTTGCAGCAAATTCCATTTTCGCGCGCGCGGCGGGGTCGGGCCCGTCGATCTGGCGCGTCGTCGCGAGCATCTGTTCGGCGAGGAGTCCATAGGTCTGCCGGATCATCGCGAACACCGGATTGGCGCTCCAGTCGGGATCGGCAAAGCGACGGTCCTTCGTGTCCGCCTCGGGAACAGCCGGAGCCATTGGGTTCAAGCTCGCGAGCGAGGTCCAGAAGGCGACCCCCTGATCCCACATCTTCGACGATTGCTGCGTCCATAGTTGCGTCGCCGGATTGTCGATCCATTTGGCGGGGTCGAACAGCGCGGCCGCGCTCGTATTGCCTTCATTGACCTGGCCCAGAGCATAATCGAGCATCATCTGCTGCGCGCGGCCGATCACGCTTGCCCAATGCTGCATGTCTTCGGGGGATGGCAGGAAGGGATTCGGCGTCTCGATCGTGTCGTCTTTGCCCGTATCGCTCATGCTCGTTCCTGCTGGTCAGTGCGGATTATATGCCTATAACAAGCCGCGATGCGGCTGGCGAGGCTGCCGCTCGCGTCAACCCACAAGTAACGCAAAGGAGTTGTTCTAGTTTCCCATGTCCGAAGATGAATTCTATCGCATCAAGCGCCTGCCGCCCTATGTCATCGCTGAAGTCAATGCGATGCGTGCGGCCGCCCGCGCCGCGGGAGAGGACATCATCGACCTGGGGATGGGCAATCCCGACCTGCCGCCGCCGGCGCATGTGATCGAGAAGCTTTGCGAAGTGGCGATGAAGCCCGACGCGCACGGCTATTCGCAGTCGAAGGGTATTCCGGGCCTCCGCCGCGCGCAGGCGAATTATTACGGTCGCCGCTTCAACGTCGACCTCGACCCCGAGACCGAAGTCGTTGTGACGATGGGATCGAAGGAGGGGCTCGCGAGCCTCGCGACCGCGATCACCGGCCCCGGCGACGTCGTACTCGCACCGAACCCCAGCTATCCGATCCACACCTTCGGCTTCATCATCGCCGGTGCGACGATCCGCAGCGTGCCGACCACGCCCGACGAGAATTACTGGCGCGCGCTCGACCGCGCGATGGCGTTCACAGTGCCGCGCCCGTCGATCCTCGTCGTCAACTATCCGTCGAACCCGACCGCCGAAGCCGTCGATCTCGCTTTCTATGAGCGCCTCGTCGCCTGGGCTAAGGAGAACAAGGTCTGGGTTCTTTCGGACCTTGCCTATTCGGAGCTTTATTACGACGGCAATCCGACCCCTTCGATCCTGCAGGTGCCGGGCGCGAAGGATGTCGCGATCGAATTCACCTCGATGTCGAAAACCTATTCGATGGCGGGATGGCGCATGGGCTTTGCTGTCGGCAATAAGCGCCTGATCGCGGCGATGACGCGCGTGAAGTCCTATCTCGACTATGGCGCCTTCACGCCGATCCAAGCCGCCGCCTGCGCCGCACTCAACGGCCCGCAGGATATCGTGCAAAAGAACCGCGACCTGTACCAGAAGCGCCGCGACGTGATGGTCGAGAGCTTTGGCCGTGCGGGCTGGGACATTCCGAGCCCGAAGGCGTCGATGTTCGCCTGGGCGCCGCTGCCGCCCGCGCTCAAGGAGATGGGCAGCCTCGAATTTTCGAAGCAATTGCTCACCCATGCCAAGGTCGCGGTCGCGCCGGGTGTCGGCTATGGCGAGGACGGCGAAGGCTATGTCCGCATCGCGATGGTCGAGAATGAACAGCGCATCCGGCAGGCGGCGCGCAACGTCCGCAAATTCCTGGCGATGCATGGCGTGAACACGCCGTCGGTTGCGGCCGGGGGATGATGGATCTCGACGCCGGCGCGATTGCGCAGACGATTCAGCTGTCGGTCACGCCGGTGTTCCTGCTCGTCGCGACGGGCAGCCTGCTCAACGTCATTGCCGGGCGGCTGGCGCGCGTCGTCGACCGCTCGCGCAATTTGATAGAGCGCTGGGCCGAAACCGAGGGGCTGGAGCATGAGCGCATCGTAGCCGAACTGCGCATCGCCGACCGCCGGATGGGGATCATCAACAATTCGATCCTTTCCGCCGTGGCGTGCGGGATCGTCGTCTGCGTGCTCGTCGCGCTGTTGTTCACGCAGGCCTTTACCGGCATCAACCTTGGCGTTGCGGCGTCATGGGCCTTTGCGGTCGCGATGCTGCTTCTGCTGATCTCGCTAATTCTTTTTCTCGTCGAGGTTCGGCTGGCGGTGCGTGCGATCCATGTTCCGATGGAATTGCTCGAGCTTGAAGAGGGCTGGAAGAAGCGGCGCGACCGGCGCTGATACGCACGGGACGCCGTATCGCCGCTGCGGGGAGCGATCGCGAGCAACAATTTTTTACAAGCTCTGCGTGCTGCCAAGCCGTAGCGGCAATTGCAAATGGGCATTTCCGTTTCGGCGCAATGGCGTTGACACGGATGCCGCGCGTCTGCTCCCATCGTCACGGGAGAAAATGATGAGCCAGAATGACGCGATGGCGGCAGCCGTAACGGCGCCGGCAAGTGATACGGCGACACCGGTCCGGCGGATGCTGTGGGTGCTGCTCGCGGTCTATATCCTGAACTTTCTCGATCGCCAGATCGTCAACATTCTCGCCGAGCCGATCGCGCGCGACCTGTCGCTTTCGGACGCCGACATCGGGCTCCTCACGGGATTGGCCTTTGCGCTCTTCTATACCTTCCTCGGCATTCCGATCGCGCGTTACGCCGACAAGCCGACGACCAACCGCATCGGATTGATCTCGGTCTCGCTCGCAGTGTGGTCGGGGATGACTGTGCTTTGCGGCATGGCGCAGAATTTCACGCAACTGCTGCTCGCGCGCATCGGCGTCGGGGTTGGGGAGGCGGGATGCACGCCTGCGGCGCATTCGTTGATCACCGATCGCGTCGAACCGGCAAAGCGCGCTTCTGCGATCGCCTTTTACGGTCTTGGTATTCCGATCGGCAGCCTGCTGGGGCTGATCGTCGGCGGTCTGGTCGCCGACCAGTGGGGCTGGCGTGTCGCCTTCATGGTCGTCGGAGTTCCCGGCATCTTGCTCGCGCTCGTCCTGCCGATGATGATCAAGGAAGTGCGCCACAAGGCGCCCGCCGATACCGCCGCGCCTGCGGCCGAGTTCAACGTCTTCGGCGCGCTTCGCGAAGTTTTTGGCACGCGCGCCTTCCTCTACATCGCGATCGCATCGTCGTTCACCGCCTTCCTGGGGTATGGCAAGGGTGTATGGGCGCTGATTCTTTTCCAGCGCTCGCACGGTCTCAGTCCCGGCGAGACGGGCCTGCTGCTGGGTGTCGCATTAGGCATCGCCGGGATATTGGGAACCTGGCTGGGCGGATATCTCGCCGACCGCTTCGGCAAGGTCGATCGGCGGCATATGCTGACGACGCCTGCGGTCGGCATGGCGATCGCCGCGCCGATCCTGTTCGTCGGATATTGGGTCGACGAATGGCATGTCGCGATCGCGCTGCTGTTCATTCCGACCCTGCTCAACGCCGCCTATTACGGACCGACCTTCGCCTGCGTCCACGGACTCGTCCGTCCGCAGGCACGCGCGATGGCGAGCGCGGTGATGCTGTTCCTGCAGAATCTGATTGGCCTCGGCCTCGGTCCGCTGCTCTTCGGCATCGCGTCGGAGATGCTCAAACCCTCGGTCGGGGTCGAGAGCGTGCGCTACGTCCTTTATGGCGCTGCGTGGCTTGGCCTGATCCCGGCCTTCTTCTTCTGGCGTGCGAGCCTGCGCCTCAACGCCGAACTCAAGTCGGGTTAGTAAGGCGGGTCGACCTTCGCGCGCTGCGTCTTGGCGGCGTCGATCCACCAATTGAGGTCGTCGGCGAACCGCGGGAAGAGCCGTTCGAGCTGTTTGCCCTCGTCGCCCATGGGCTGACCGTCGGCGTCGAAGGTCTTGCCGATGCGCGCGACGGGCAGGATCGACGAGATCACCGCCATCCCCATCTCGCCCAATATGTCGCGCCAGCCCATCATCGCGCGCACCCCGGCGAACGAGCCGGCCGAGTAACAGGCGATCGCCGCAGGGCGCCAGAACCATTCCTCCAGATAATGATCGGTGAGGTTCTTGAGCCCCGGTTGCGGTCCCCAATTATATTCACCGGTGACGAACAGGAACCCGTCGGCGGCGCGGATCTTGCCCGCAAGTTCCTCCATCGCGGCGGGGGCCTCGCCCTTTGGATATTCCTTGTACATGCGGTCGAGCATCGGGAGGTCGACCGCTTTTGCGTCGATCAATTCGGCGCTGTCTCCGCGCGCGACGATCGCATCGACAAGCCAGTTCGCGAGTTTCAGGCCCTGCCGGTCGCGGCGGTAGCTGCCGTAGAAGACGAGGATATGGCGCGACATGGCGGGTTCCTTAAGGCCGGATGGTGATCGGGATGCCGTCGGGCACGATATCCCATAGCTGCTTTATATCGGCGTTCGACAGCGCGATACAGCCGTCGGTCCAGTCGCGTGCGATCGGCGGGCCGGGCCAGGCATTGGGCTGGCCGTGGATGAAGATATCGCCGCCCGGCGAGCGGCCCTTCGCCTTCGCAAAAGCGCGGTCGGCGGCGCCCGGATAGGATATGCGCAGCGACAGATGATAGGCGCTCTTCGGGTTGCGGCCGTTGATCGTGTAGCGCCCCTCGGGCGTGCGCTCGTCGCCCTCGAACTGCTTGTGCCCCGTCGGTGCGTCGCCGAAACGGATATTCGTATAGCGGACGATCTCGCGGTTTCCGGTATAGGCGATCAGGACGCGATCGCTTTTGTCGACGAGCAGGCGGTCGGCCCTGGTGCCGGCGGGCAGCGATGGCTGCGAACTGGCGGCGCTGCAGGCCGCGAGCGGCAGGCAGATGAAGATGGCGGTCGGGCGCATAGCGCGACACTAAGGCTTTGCGGGGCCGCGGCAAGTGGTTGCCAGTGCTGCGCTGCCGGCTAAGGTGGGAGCGGGGGGGATCGACAACATGACCATATACCGCACACCGGATGCGCGCTTCGATGCGCTGCCCGACTGGCCCTATGCGCCGAAATATCTGGAGATCGAGGGCGGGCTTCGCATCCATTATGTGGACGAAGGCGAAGCGGAGGCACAGCCGGTGCTGATGCTGCACGGCGAGCCGACCTGGTCCTATCTTTATCGCCATATGATCGGCCCGGCGGTGAATTCGGGCTTTCGTGTCGTCGCGCCCGACCTGATCGGCTTCGGCCGCTCGGACAAGCCGCTCGATCGGGGCGCTTATAGCTATGCGGCGCAGGTCGCGTGGATGCGTCAGTGGATCGAGGCGCTCGACCTCAAAAACATGATCCTTGCGTGTCAGGATTGGGGTTCGCTGATCGGCCTTCGGCTTGTCGCCGAAATGTCCGAGCGTTTCGCCGGCGTCGCGCTGTCGAACGGAGGCCTTCCCGAAGGCCAGCCGGCGCCGCGCGCCTTTGCGATCTGGCGCGCTTTCTCAAGATACAGTCCGGTCTTCCCGATCGGCAAGATCGTCAAGGCAGGCGCCAAGCGCGAACTGAGCGCCGCCGAAATCGCCGCCTATGACGCGCCATTCCCGACACGCGCGTCGAAGGTGGCGGCGCGCATCTATCCGTCGTTCGTCCCGCTCGGCGACAATGTCGCGGTGCCCGACCAGAAGCGCGCATGGGCGGCGCTCGAGGCGTTCGACAAGCCGTTCCTCTGTTGTTTTTCGGATGGCGATCCGATCACGCGCGGCGGCGATGCGCTGTTCACCGGACGTGTGCCCGGCGCAAAGGGCGTGGCCCACCGCACGCTGAGGGGCGGCCACTTCATTCAGGAGGATGATCCGGCGGGCTTCGTCGCGGCAATCCGCGACGTTGCTGCCGCCGGCGTCAGTCGCTGAATGGGTCGCGGATCAGGATCGTATCCTCGCGTTCGGGGCTGGTCGACACGAGCGCGATCGGGGTTTCGATCAGTTCCTGCACGCGCTGGATATATTTGATCGCCTGCGCGGGAAGGTCGGCATAGCTGCGCGCGCCCGCGGTCGATTCGTGCCAGCCGTCCATTTCCTCGTAGATCGGCTCGACTTCGGCCTGATCGGCGGCGTGCGCCGGGAAATAGTCGAGAATCTTTCCGCGGAGGCGATAGCCGGTGCAGATGCGGATCGTGTCGAAGCCGTCGAGAACGTCGAGCTTGGTCAGTGCGATACCGGTGACACCCGACACCGCGCAGCTCTGGCGTACAAGCACCGCATCGAACCAGCCGCAGCGGCGCTTGCGCCCGGTGACGGTGCCGAATTCATGGCCGCGCTCGCCGAGCCGCTGGCCGATCTCGTCCTCCAACTCGGTCGGGAAGGGGCCGCTGCCGACGCGCGTCGTATAGGCCTTGGCGATGCCGAGGACGAAGCCGACCGCCGAGGGGCCGAGGCCCGAACCGCTGGCGGCGGTGCCGCTGACGGTGTTCGAGCTGGTGACAAAGGGATAGGTGCCATGGTCGACGTCGAGCAATACGCCCTGCGCGCCTTCGAACAGGATGCGAGCGCCGGCCTTGCGGACCTTCTTGAGGCGCTTCCAGACGGGCTGCGCATATTCGAGGACGAAATCGGCAATTTCGGAGAGATCGGCGATCAGGCGCTCGCGATCGATCGGCGGTTCGCCGAAGCCGGCGCGCAGCGCGTCGTGGTGCGCGGTCAGGCGATCGAGCTGCGGACCCAGCTTGTCGAGGTGCGCGAGGTCGCAAACGCGAATCGCGCGGCGGCCGACCTTGTCCTCATAGGCGGGGCCGATGCCGCGACCGGTGGTGCCGATCTTGCCTGCGCCAGCGGCGGTTTCGCGCAGCGCGTCGAGATCGCGGTGAAAGGGAAGGATCAGCGCGCAATTGTCGGCGATCGCGAAATTGTCGGCGTTGATCTCGACGCCCTGGCCGCGCAGCTTCGCCATCTCGTCGCGCAGCGCCCACGGGTCGAGCACGACGCCGTTGCCGATGATCGACAGCGTGCCGGTGACGATACCGGAAGGGAGCAGCGACAGCTTATACACCTGCTCGCCGACGACGAGCGTATGACCGGCATTATGACCGCCCTGGAACCGGACGACGGCGTCGGCGCGGCTGGCGAGCCAGTCGACGATCTTGCCCTTGCCCTCGTCGCCCCATTGCGACCCGATGACGGTAACATTTGCCATGATGCTGTCCTGCTGAACTGGGCCACAAAACGACCAGCGCCGGCCCGGCGCGGCCTTAGCGGATTTGGGCGCAGAGGCAAGGGATGCTGGCAAGTTTTTGCGACAAATCCGCGCCAGAACCCCGATCGCCGGGATAGTGGAGATCGACGATGAACGAGCGAAACTGGGTTGGATATGCGGGCGTTTTCGCCTTTGCGGTTGCGAGTGTCGCCGTTCCTGGTCCCTTTGCAGACGCGCGCGAGACGATGCGCGAGCGAATTCGCGAGCGGCTGGCGGAGCGAATGGGCGCCGAGGAGGGGCCCAAGCTGACGGGGAGTGAAACCATCGCCTATGGCGAAGATGCGCTGCAAAGTCTCGATCTATGGCGTGCGAAGGACGTGAAGGCTGCGGCGCCGCTGGTTGTTTTCGTGCACGGCGGCGGATGGAAGCGCGGTAGCAAGGAAAATGCGACGGGTCGGTTCAAAGCCATGCATTATCCCGCTGCGGGTTATGCCTTCGCCTCGATCGACTATCGGCTCGTTCCCGCCGTGACCGTCGAACAGCAGGCGGCGGACGTCGCTTCGGCGGTCCGGGCGATAATCGATCGCGCGTATGCGCTCGGTATCGATCGGCGCCGGATCGTGCTGATGGGGCACAGCGCGGGCGCCCATCTTGTGGCGCTGGTCGGAACCGAC
The DNA here is from genome assembly GCF_900108295.1 of Sphingopyxis sp. YR583. Taxonomy (NCBI): domain Bacteria; kingdom Pseudomonadati; phylum Pseudomonadota; class Alphaproteobacteria; order Sphingomonadales; family Sphingopyxidaceae; genus Sphingopyxis; species Sphingopyxis sp. YR583. Next base: position 40,140 of record NZ_FNWK01000004.1, read on the forward strand.
GAGCGTTACCTGAAGGGCGCCGGACTGTCGTTTGCCGACATCGCCGGCGTCATCCCGATCGATGGCGCCGCCTATGATGTACCCGCGCAGACGAAGGATGGGCCCTCCATCATGCAGGCGACATACACGCAGGCTTTCGGCACCGATATCGCGCGGCAAAAGGCGCTCTCTCCAACGCTGCAGGCGGTCGCACCCAATGCGCCGCAATTCCTGCTCCTGTATGTCCAGCGGCCCGACGGGGTGCGGCAGGCGAAGGTACTGGGCGCCGCGCTGGAGGCAGGCGGCAGCCACGTCGAGCATGGAAGCTTTCCGGGCGACGGGTTGCAAGGGCATGCCGAAATCAACCGGCGGCTGGGCGATCCGTCCTATGCGCCGACGGTGGCGGTCGATGCGTGGTTGAAGAAGCTGTTCGCGCGTTGATCGCCGCGATAGGATCGGGACATGACAAGCGCCGACGCACCCTATCACGCCCATATCTATTATGATCCTGCGGAGCGGTCCGCCGCGGTCGCGTTGCGCGATGCGTTTTGCAAGGATGCGGCGATCCTTTTCGTCGGTTCGTTGACCGACCGGGCGGCTGGGCCGCATCCGATCGCGCAATATGAGGTGCATTTTCTCGCCAGCCATCGGCCTGCGGTCATCGCGACAATCGAGCCGACCGGGCTGCGCGCGCTCGTCCATCCATTGACCGACGATGACCTCGCCGATCACACCACTTTGGGACACTGGATCGGCGAACCGGTCGCGCTCGATGTAACCGTGCTCGATCCGCCCGGCATCAATCAGGGCATTCCGCGTTTCGGGGTATCGGATTTTTAGGCTTCGACCGGCCCGTCGGCGCTGAGGATGAAGCCGCAGCCCAGCGCCCCTGCATCGTCGCTTTCGGACAGCGCAGCGACCGTCTGCCAATCGTCGGCGCGCAGGCTCGCCGCGAGCGCCGCGTCGTGGCCGAGCGGCAGGAAAATACGGCGCTCGGCATCATTTTCGGCGCCGAGGCCGGCGTCAATCAGCGGATCGGGATAGAGCGAGAAACCGACGGCCGCTTCTTCCTGTTCGCCGACCGGGATCGAATAACCGCCGCCGCGGCCGACCGCGTCGCCCTGTCCCGGCACGAAGATCTGGAAGCCGAACCAGCTTTGATAGGCGAAGCCGTGGCGTTCGGTCGGGTCGAGCGTCAGCGTGACGCGGTCGCGGATCGGTGCGGCGATCGCTTCGAGCGCGTCGATGCGTGCGGTGAGGACGCCGGCCGCGTCGAATGCGCGCAGATCGGCAATCGCCTGATCGAACGGGCCCGTCGCGCGGAGCAAAGGCAGATAGGCTTCAGCGCCAATCCGCGTGAGAGCGCCCGCATCTTTGGCGTCGAGTTCGTCGCGCAGTTGCTGGATGTCGGTATCGACGGGCAGCGGTCCGTTCGCGAGCAGGTCGACGACGTCGGGCAGGGTGAAATCGATTGTGACGGGGCCAATGCCCGCGGCCTCGAGCGCGTCGATCGCGACCGTGACGATCTCACGCGCTGCGGCGACGCTGTCGCTGCCGATCAGTTCGGCGCCGACCTGCAGCATTTCGCGCGCCGGGCGAAGCTGGCTGGCGCGCAGTTTGACGACCTGCCCGGCGTAGCAGAGGCGGAGCGGACGCGGTGCCTTGGCGAGCAGCGAGGTTGCGATGCGGCCGACCTGCCGCGTGATGTCGGGGCGCAGCGCCAGCGTGCGCTGCGACACGGGATCGGTGAAGCGCAGCAGGTCGCGTGTCGAGCGCTCGTCCTCTCCGCCGAGGGTCTCGCGAAACTCGGCGAGCGGTGGCGACACGCGGCCATAGCCATGCGAACGCATCGCATCGACGAGCGCGCGGGTGACGCGCGACGCGGCCTCCGCCTGTTGCGGAAGGCGATCGCGCAGCCCTTCGGGCAGCAGGGCAGGGGCCTTGGTCATCGATTGCGGCCTTAGAAGGGTGGCGGGAGCGTTTCAACCGCTCCCGCCCGATAGTCAGAACTTCAGACCCTTTACGGTCTTCACGCCGGGAAGCTGGCAGAGCTGCCACAGCAACGGCTCGGGCATCGGCGAGTCGAGGCTGAGCAGCAGCACGGCTTCGCCGCCCGCGGCGCGGCGGCCGAGGTGGAAGGTGCCGATGTTGAGTCCCGCTTCGCCAAGCGCGGTACCGATGCGGCCGATGAAGCCCGGCGCATCTTCGTTGACGATGTAGAGCATATGGCCGTCGAGGTCGGCCTCGACCTTGATCCCGAACATCTCGACGAGGCGCGGGTCGCCGTTGCTGAACAGCGTGCCTGCGACCGAGCGGTCGCCGTCGCTGGTCGCCACGGTGACGCGGACGAGGGTGTGATAGTCGCCATCGCGGTCGTGGCGGACCTCACGTACGTCGAGGCCGCGTTCGCGGGCGAGGTGCGGGGCGTTGACCATGTTCACGCTGTCCGAATAACGGCGCATCAGGCCTGTGAGCACCGCGGCGGTGATTGGCTTGAGGTTGAGCTCGGCGGCTGCGCCTTCGACCTCGACCGAGATCGTCGTGAGGTTGTCGTGCGCGAGCTGGCCGACGAGGCTACCGAGCTTTTCGGCAAGGCTCATATAGGGGCGCAGTTTCGGCGCTTCCTCGGCCGACAGGCTGGGCACGTTGAGCGCGTTGGTGATGCCGCCGGTGAGCAGATAGTCCGACAGTTGCTCGGCTACCTGGATCGCGACATTGACCTGCGCTTCGTCGGTCGACGCGCCGAGGTGCGGCGTGCAGATGAAGTTCGGCGCGCTGAACAGCGGATGATCGGCTGCCGGCGGTTCGGTCTGGAACACGTCGAGTGCCGCGCCCGCGACATGGCCGCTTTCGAGTGCGTCCTTCAGCGCGGCTTCGTCGATCAGCCCGCCGCGCGCGCAGTTGATGATGCGCACGCCCTTCTTCGCCTTGGCGATATTCTCGGCCGACAGGATATTGCGCGTCTGGTCGGTCAGCGGGGTGTGCAGCGTGATGAAATCGGCCTTGGCGAGCAAGGTTTCGAGGTCGGCCTTTTCGACGCCGAGCTCGATCGCGCGCTCGGGGGTCAGGAAGGGGTCGAAGGCGACGACCTTCATGCGGAGGCCCAGCGCGCGCTCGGCGACGATGCTGCCGATATTGCCGCAACCGATCAGGCCGAGCGTCTTCGAGGTCAGTTCGACACCCATGAAGTCGTTCTTCGGCCATTTGCCCGCCTGCGTCCCCGCATTGGCTTCGGGAATCTGGCGTGCGAGCGCGAACATCATCGCGATCGCATGTTCGGCGGTGGTGATGCTGTTACCGAAGGGCGTGTTCATCACGATGACGCCCTTTTTCGACGCTTCCGGAATGTCGACATTGTCGACACCGATCCCGGCGCGGCCGACGACCTTCAGGTTCGTCGCGGCGGCGAGCACGTCGGCGGTAACCTTGGTGGCCGAACGGATCGCGAGGCCGTCATAGTCGCCGATCATCGCGATCAGCTCGTCCTTGGTCTTGCCGGTGATGACGTCGACGTCGATGCCGCGTTCCTTGAAGATCGCGGCGGCTTTGGGGTCCATCTTGTCGCTGATGAGGACTTTGGGTGCGGTCATTTTATTTCTCCGTATCCCGGCAAAGGCCGGGATCTGTGGCGGAATGGGGAAATGGGCCCCGGCCGGGCCGGGGTACACAAAGGTCAGGCCGAAAGGCTCGCGTAGGCCCAGTCGAGCCACGGCCCGAGCGCTTCGACATCGGCGGTGTCGACGGTCGCGCCGCACCAGATGCGCAGGCCCGGAGGCGCGTCGCGATAGCCCGCGATGTCATATGCCGCGCCTTCGGCTTCGAGCAGGCCCGCGAACTTCTTGATGAAGCCCTCGTCGGCGCCCGCGACCGACAGGCAGACCGAGGTCTTCGAGCGGCTGGCGGGGTCGGCGGCGAGGTGGCTCAGCCACTCGCGGTCAGCAACGATCTTGTCGAGCGCCGCCGCGTTCGCGTCGCTGCGCGCTTTCAAGCCGTCGAGGCCGCCGAGCGACTTCGCCCATTCGAGCGCGAAGATCGCGTCCTCGACCGCGAGCATCGACGGGGTATTGATCGTCTCGCCCTTGAACACGCCCTCGGCGAGCGCGCCCTTCGAGACGAGGCGGAACACCTTCGGCAGCGGCCAGGCGGGAGTGTAATTCTCGAGCCGTTCGACCGCGCGGGGGCCGAGGATCAGCACGCCATGACCGCCTTCGCCGCCGAGCACTTTCTGCCAGCTGAAGGTCGCGACGTCGATCTTGTCCCACGGCAGATCATAGGCGAACACCGCGCTGGTCGCGTCGGCGAAGCTCAGGCCTTCGCGGTCGGCGGCGATCCAGTCGCCGTTCGGAACGCGGACGCCGCTGGTGGTGCCGTTCCAGGTGAAGAGGACGTCGTTCGACCAGTCGACCTGATTGAGGTCGGGAAGCTGGCCGTAGTCGGCACGGATGACGGTGGGATCGAGCTTGAGCTGCTTTGCGGCGTCGGTGACCCAACCTTCACCGAAGCTCTCCCAAGCGAGCGTCGTGACGGGTTTGGCGCCGAGCATCGTCCACATCGCCATTTCAAAGGCGCCGGTGTCGGAGCCCGGAACAATGCCGATGCGGTGCGTGTCGGGAAGCTGCAGCATCTCGCGCATCAGGTCGATGCAATAGGCGAGGCGCGTCTTGCCGATCTTCGCACGATGCGAGCGGCCGAGCGATTCGGTGGCTAGTTTTTCGGGGGACCAGACCGGCGGCTTGGCGCAGGGTCCGGAAGAAAAATAGGGGCGCGCAGGGCGCAATTCAGGCGTCGTCACTTCAGTCATTTAGTCTCTCCTTGCAGAGAGCTCGCGCGGCGTTGGGACCGCGTGGCCCGGCGCCGCGTTTAGGGCGGGCCGCGCAACTGTCAAACAAATTGCACGGACCGCGCGAAATTTTCGACGAGTGGAGGAAAAGGTATACAGCTTGTTAACCATTTTGTCGGTAATTTGACGGCATGCCGATCCCGACGTTCCTGAAACCCCGGATCCTGATCGCCGCCAGCGCGGCGCTGGCGCTGTCCGCCTGTTTCGGCGCGCCCGAGGTCATGAAGAGTGGCGGGGGCAAGCAGTCGACAACGAGCAAACCGAGCCGTCCGCAGATCGTCGGCACACCTTCCTTCACCAGCGCCGAAGCACAGCAGTGCGCGTTCGATCTCAAACAGGCCGGCGTGCGTTTTACGCCGCTACCGAATCAGGATCATGGCGGCGGCTGTACCTCGATCGATTCGGTGAAGCTGCTCGACATCGGCACGCCGGTGTCGGGGCTCGGCGCGATGACCTGTCCACTCGCGAAGAATTTTGCGGCGTGGGCGCAATATGCGGTGAAGCCCGCGGCGCGGCAATATTTCGGGCAGGACGTCGTAAAGATCGAGACCTTCGGTACTTATAGCTGTCGCAATATTTATGGCGGGCGATCAGGGCGGATGTCGCAGCACGCCTTTTCGAATGCGATCGACGTGTCGGGCTTCGTGCTCGCTGACGGGCGCCGCATCATGCTCGACGGCGGGTGGAAGGGCGACAAGCCGTCGCAGGATTTCCTGCGTGCGCTCCACAAGTCGGGCTGTCGCCGCTTCGGCACCGTGCTCGGTCCCGATTACAATGCGGCGCATTATAACCATTTCCATTTCGACATGAGCGGTAACGGCTACTGCCGCTGAACGCGCCTCCGTCTTGGCAAAGTCCCGTTAAGCGGGTAGCCGCTCGTTAATGGCAGAAGATAAACAACCCCATCGTTCGCGTTTCCACAAAGCCAAGGATGACGCGCAGTTCGCCAAGCAGGCGACCACCACCCCGCAAACGGCGCACCCCGCCTACAAGCTGGCGTTCCAGGACAAGGATTTCCTGCTGCGCGAGGATCTGCGTCCCGTTCGTTTCCAGCTCGAGCTGCTCAAGCCCGAATTGCTTCTCGACGAGGCGGGGATCGAATCGACGCTGGTCATCTATGGCTCCGCGCGCATTCCCGAACCGTCGCAGGCCGACGCGCTCGAGGCGGCGGCGACCGACGATACGCAGCGCAACATCGCCCGCCGCCTGAAGGCGAAGGCGAAATATTATGACGAGGCGCGCGCACTCGCACGGCTCGCGAGCCAATATCCGTGTGACGACAACGGCTGCCGTCACTTCGTCGTCTGTTCGGGCGGCGGTCCGTCGATCATGGAAGCGGCGAACCGCGGCGCTGACGATGAAGGCCGCGAATCGATCGGCCTCAACATCGTGCTCCCGCACGAGCAGGCGCCCAATCGCTTCGTCACCCCGTCACTGAGTTTCCAGTTCCACTATTTCGCGCTGCGCAAGATGCATTTCCTGCTTCGCGCGCGCGCCGTTTGCGTCTTCCCTGGCGGTTTCGGCACGTTCGACGAGATGTTCGAGCTGCTGACGCTGATCCAGACCGGTAAGATCAAGCCGATTCCGATCGTGTTGTTCGGCAAGGAGTTCTGGCAGCGCGTGGTTAATTTCGACGCGCTGGTCGAGGAAGGCGTCGTCAGCGCGCGCGACCTCGACCTGTTCAAATTCGTCGAGACCGCCGACGAGGCGTGGAAAATCGTTCAGGATTTCTACGCGAACATCGACCATCACTGATCCGGCCTCGCCCCCGTGAAAGCGGGGGCGGCCACATCATTTCGACTGGTCTTCCAGATAGAGGATCAGCGCCTTGCGGTCGGCGGCATCGATCACGCCGGCGAATGCCATGCGCGTGCCAGGCAGGGCCTTCATCGGCGCTTCCAGATAGGTGTCGAGCGCAGCTTTGTCCCAGACCCCGCCCTTGGCCTTCATCGCGCCCGAATAGGAGAAGCCGACGTGCGACGCGACCGCACGCCCGACGACGCCATGCAGGTTGGGACCAATGCCGTTTGTGCCGCCTTTGTCGATCGTGTGACACGCGACGCAGCGCCGGAAAACCTGTTCGCCCATCGCAGCGGTGGGTTCCACAGCCGATGTTTCGGCCGCTGGCTCGCCCGTTGACGGCGCTTCGGCGGGCGCCTCACTCTTGCCGCAACCGGTGAGCGTCAGCGCGCCCGCCAGCAGGACGGGCGCGAGGCGCATTATTTCTTGGCTTCGGCCGGTGCGGGGGGCGCGGCGGCGGGTGCATCGGCTGCCGGGGCGGCGGCTGCACCTTCAGCCGGTGCAGCGCCTTCGGCAGCCGCGGCGGGCGCGGCTTCGGCGGCGGGCAGCGGCAGGTTCGAACCCTGCGTGTTGAGATACACGATCAGGTTCGCGCGATCTTCGGGGCTCGACAGGCCTGCGAACGACATTTTCGTGCCGGGAGCGAATTTGCGCGGGCTGGTCAGCCACGCGTTCATTTTTTCGAAGTCCCAGCTGCCGCCCATGCCGGCGAGTGCGGCCGAGAAGGCAAAGCCATGCTTACCATGACCGATTTCTTCGCCCATCGTGCCGAACAGATTCGGGCCGATGCCGTTGGCGCCGCCCGAATTGATCGTGTGGCAAGCGGCGCATTTCGCGAAAACGGCTTCGCCCTTCGCCGGATCGGCGGCGGCCAGAAGGTTGGCGAGCGGCACCGCCGATTCGCCGCCACCGGCGCCCGCTTCGGCGTCTTCGATGGGGAAACCGGGCTTTTCCGGTGCGTGGCTGGCGAACAACATGCTCGACCCGATGGTCAGGCCCAGCGCGCAAATGCCGGCAAACAGCACCCAGCCGGCAATAGTATTGTTGCGATTGTCCATGCTCTAGCAGCCCCGTTAGCTGACGCCCGTGTGCCGGGCGCATATTTGATTTGGACGCTCCCTTACTGGCGCGACGACGGCGGCGCAAGGGGATGAAATCGTGTGAGGGAACGGCGAGCGCGCCGGTTGCGTGGCCGCAGCGGGGTCGCTATGCGCCGCGGTTCAAGCGTGGGAAGGCAATCATGGGCAGTTATTCGGCTTCGGCACAGCATCTGGTCGACGAAATGCGCGCGGCAGCCCTCGCGGAGCCTGCGCGTGGCCTGGCGTTTCAGGGCGCGCCGGGCGCGAACAGCGACCTCGCCGCGCGCGAATATGACGCGAACTCGCTGCCGATGCCCTGCTATGCGTTTCAGGATGCGATCGATGCCGTGCGCGACGGCCGCGTCGATCGCGCGATCATTCCGATCGAAAACAGCCTTCACGGCCGCGTCGCCGACATCCACTTCCTGCTTCCCGAATCCGGTCTGTCGATCATCGGCGAGCATTTCCTGCCGATCCGTTACGGCCTGATGAGCCGCGACCTCGGCCCGGTCACGCGCGCGATGAGCCACGAACAGGCGCTGGGGCAGTGCCGCCACTGGCTGCGCACCAACAATATCGCGCCGGTCGCGCACAGCGATACCGCGGGCGCCGCCGCCTGGGTCGCCGACAGTGACGAGGTCGGCCTTGCCGCGCTCGCGCCGCCGCACGCCGCCGAACTTTACGGCCTGACGCTGCACGGCACGGGGATGGAAGACGCCGATCACAACACGACGCGCTTTGTCATCCTTGCGCGCGAACCGCTGGCAGATGCCGCGGCGACCACTGGCCCGCTGATGACGACCTTCATGTTCGAGGTGAAGAATATCCCGGCCGCGCTCTACAAGGCGCTCGGCGGCTTTGCGACCAACGGGGTCAACATGACCAAGCTGGAAAGCTATCAGACCGGCGACAGCTTCGCCGCGACGCAATTTTACTGCGACATCGTTGGTGCGCCGGGCGACGAACGGATCGACCGCGCGCTCGAGGAACTCGACTTCCAGACCAAGTCGCTGCGCTTGCTCGGCACCTATCCGCAGGCGCGCGAGCGGCGCTGAACCTGCGCGTCAGTTCCCGCGTCGGCGGAGCATCCGTGCGGTTGTCGACGTCTGGACGATGAACAGCGTGACCAATATGCTCGCGACCACGAGGGCGAACAAGTCGAAGACCGAAAAATTGGTGCCGCTGATGTCGCCGCCACCGATGATCGGCATCGCGACCGTCATCGCCATCAGCATCAGCCGCAATTCGGTCGGGCCGCCGGCCATATAGGAGAGGCGAAATTCGCCCAGAATCTTCGCCGCGATGAAGGTGTGGATCGACAGCAGGAAGTAGCCGATCACCGCCATCAGCGCGACGTCGAGCCGCATATAGGGGCTCATCCCGATCGCGCTGATCATCAGCAATGTCGCGATCGCATCGACGCTGTGATCGACGAAATAGCCATAGTTGGGACGTTCGATACCGCGCCAGCGGGCAAGGCTGCCGTCAAGCGAATCGCCGAACCAGTTGACGATATAGCCGACGAGCGAAAGCCCGAGCCATTCGCTGTCGAACCAGCTGAGCAGGTAACCTGCCGCGACAAGCACCGCGCCGGCGAAGCCCAGCGTGGTGAGCTGGTCAGGTGTCACCCAGCGAGGAAGGCGCGCGCATAACCAGTTGAGAAGACGGCGTTCGCTGCGCGCGAGGATGTTCTGCTGAATGCGGACCGGCGCCTTGGCGACGGGTTCGAACTTGCTCATGGGAACCCTTTGTTGCCGGCCGTCACAAAAGTGCCAGCCGGATGTCATCGCGGCGTCATAGAGGCAAAGTCGCGTTTGCGAAAGGCCCGGGGGGCGGTGCGCCGCGCGCGTGCGGTAAATCAGTCCTGCCAGGGACCGATTTCGCCGACCTCGCCGATGATGCGGTAACGCACCGCATCGTCGACCCACGCGACTTCCCACATCGGCGCGGGCCGCGCCCATTCGCCGATCACGAAAAGGGGGAGCTTGTTCGCGGCGACGAAAGCCAGGTCGTCGGGGGTGGGGCCGGGGATGGTCGTTTCGTACCGCTGGTGAATGCGGATGACCGCGAGGGTGGTCGATGGCGGCGCCGGAAGCGACTGGCGAACGGGGAAACCGATGCTGGTGGCGACGACCGGATAGCCTTTGTCGTCGCGAGCGAGCAGCAACACTTTGTCGGCATTGGCATAGGGACCGCCGACCGCACGGCCAACGACCTTGCGTCCCGCAATCGCCGCGAATTCGCGGATGTCGGCATCGGCAATCGGCGACGGGCGTGCGGGCGCCGAAACGGGCGCGCTTTCAGCGGGCGTGCCGACGGGATCGGCGATGAACGCCGCGACGAACAGCAGCGCGGCGATCAATGCGCTTCGCCCCAGCTCTTGCCGATGCCGACCTCGACTTCGAGCGGGACCGAGAGTTTGAGCACGGGCTCGGCCGCGCCGGACATCACCGCGCGGATCACCGCGCCCGCGGCTTCTGCCTTGTCCTCGGGGGCTTCGAACACGAGTTCGTCATGGACCTGGAGCAGCATTTTGACGTCCGAAAGCCCCGCGTCGGCGAGCGCTTTGGGCATCCGCGCCATCGCGCGCTTGATCAGGTCCGCGCTCGTGCCCTGAATCGGGGCGTTGATCGCGGCGCGTTCGCTGCCCGCGCGCTCGTTCTGGTTCGCCGCCTTGATGCGCGGGAACCAGGTTTTGCGGCCGAACAGCGTTTCGGTATAGCCTTTGGCGCGGACGCCCTCGAGCGTGTCGGTGATATAGTCCGAGATACCGGGGAAGCGTTCGAAATAGCGCGCGATAAGCGCCTGTGCTTCGTCAGGTGTGACTTCGAGTCGCCCTGCAAGACCCCAGCGCGATATGCCGTAGAGGATCGAGAAATTGACCGTCTTCGCCTTCCCGCGTGTGTCGCGGTTGACCTCGCCGAACAATTCGATCGCGGTCGCGCTGTGGATGTCGTCGCCGCGGGCAAAGGCTTCCTTGAGTTCCGGCACGTCGGCCATATGCGCAGCGAGCCGCAGTTCGATCTGGCTATAGTCGGCGGCGATCAGCACATGGCCGGGCGCGGCGATAAAGGCGTCGCGGATCTGGCGGCCGGTCTCGGTGCGGATCGGGATATTCTGGAGGTTCGGATCGGTCGACGACAGGCGCCCGGTCTGCGCTCCGACGAGACTGTAGCTGGTGTGGACGCGGCCGGTCACCCCGTTGATCTGCTGTTGCAGCGCGTCGGTATAGGTCGATTTCAGCTTGGCGAGTTGGCGCCATTCCAAAATCTTGCGCGCGATCGGCACGCCGTCGCGTTCGAGCCGTTCGAGTTCGCTCTGGTCGGTCGACCAGTCGCCCGACTTGCCCTTGCGGCCGCCCTTGAGGCCGAGCTTGTCGAACAGGATTTCGCCAAGCTGTTTGGGGCTGCCGATTGCGAAGGGCTGGCCGGCCAGTTCGTGAACCTCGCCTTCGATGCGCAACATTTCGGTCGCGAACTCGCCTGACAATTTGGCGAGATATTCGCGGTCGACCATGATGCCGGCGCGCTCCATTCCTTCGACGATTGCGGCGAGGGGACGGTCGACCATTTCGTAGATGCGCGTCCCGCTCTCGACCGGCAGGCGCAGCTTCAGCAGCTTCCAGAGGCGCAGCGCGACGTCGGCGTCCTCGGCGGCATATTCGGTCGCGCGGTCGAGTTGGACCTCGGCAAAGCTGATCTGCGATTTGCCCGTCCCGCACATTTCCTTGAAGGTCAGGCAGGTGTGATCGAGGTGGAACTTCGCGAGTTCGTCGAGCCCATGCTGATGCTTGCCCGCATCGAGCGCGAAGCTCATCACCAGCGTGTCGTCATAGGGCGCGACGGTGACGCCATGCTGCGCGAGCACGCCGATGTCGTACTTCAGATTATGCCCGACCTTCAGCACCGCATCGTCGGCAAACAGCGCTTGCAGGCGCCCGATCGCGACGTCCATCGCGATCTGTTCGGGCTTTTCGGCGAACATGTCGGTGCCGCCATGGCCGAGCGGGATGTAGCAGGCACGGCCGGGTGCGGTCGCCATGCTGACCCCGACGAGGCGGCCGGTGACGCTGTCGAGGCTCGCAGTTTCGGTGTCGATGGCGACGACATGCGCGGCGCGCGCTTCGGTGATCCAGCGGTCGAGGGCTTCGACCGTGGTGACGCATTCATAGAGCGACCGGTCGATCGGTGGCATAGCGGGCAACGTCGGGGTCGACGGCCCGGCGGGCGCGGCAACCGGCGCTGCGTTCGCGCGCGGGAAGGTCGGCGGGCCGCCGGGTGTGGCGCCGAGGTCGAGCTTTGCCGAGAGCGAGCGGAAGCCATGCTCGTCGAGGAAGGTCTTGAGCGGCAGCGGCGGGATCGCGCCGAGCTTGAGCGTGTCGAGCGCGTCGGGCAGCGCGACGTCGCGCTTTAGGTCGACGAGGACACGCGACAGTTCGGCCATGGCGCGATGCTCGATGAGGTTCTCGCGTAGCTTGCTGGCCTTCATCGTCTCCGCGCCGTCGAGCGCGGCGGTGAGGTTGCCATATTCCTGGATCAGCTTGGTCGCGGTCTTCGGCCCGACCCCGCGCACGCCGGGAACATTGTCGACACTGTCGCCCATCAGCGCGAGCACGTCGCCGACCAGATCGGGGGTGACGCCGAACTTCTCGTTCACCGCTTCGAGCCCGAGGCGGACATTCTTCATCGTGTCGAGCATGTCGACCTGCGGCGAGCCGTCGGTCGGCTCGCGGATGAGCTGCATCAGATCCTTGTCGCTGCTGACGATGGTGACGTCCCAGCCTTCGCGCACAGCGGCTTCGGCATAGGAGGCGATCAGATCGTCAGCCTCGAAGCCCTCCATCTCGATGCACGGCAGCGAGAAGGCGCGCGTCGCGTCGCGGATCAGCGGGAATTGCGGGCGCAGATCCTCGGGCGGTTCGGGCCGGTTCGCCTTATACTGGTCGTAAATTTCGTTGCGGAACGACTGGCTGCTATGGTCGAGGATGACAGCCAAATGGGTGGGCCCGTCGGCGTCGTGCAGATCCTTCGCGAGCTTCCACAGCATTGTCGTATAGCCATAGACTGCGCCGACGGGCACCCCCTTGGGGTTCGTCAGCGGCGGCAGGCGGTGATAGGCGCGGAAGATGTAGCTGGAGCCATCGACCAAATAGAGATGATTCTTGTCCGACATGGCGCGGATGTAGCAGGGGAGGGGCGGGCGGCCTAGGGCACTGTTCCCGCTTTGGTCATCGTGTGCGCCAGCGTTCGATACCTTGCCAGCTTAGCCAGAAGAGGAGCGGCAGGCCGATCGCGCCGAGCATCAGCAATTCGGCGGAGGCTTGCTCGACCGCGGCCGCGCCGATCGCGGCGAAGAGTATCGCGACGCCGAGGTTGGCGAGCGCCATCACGAGCGCGAAGCGCGCGAACGACATGCCCGCGACGCCCGCAGCGATCGACATCACCTCGGCGAGAACCGGCACGGGTCGCGAGAGGATGAGGGCGATCGGTCCGGCACGCTCGGCGAGGCGGTGCGCCTTTTCGACATCGTCCGTGCCGAGCAGCCGCTTGGCGAGCGGCCGTGCCGCCCATCGGCCGAAGGCATAGCCGGCAAGGCTGGCCCCCATCAGGCCGAGCCAGATCACGAGCGCGCCGACTGGAAAGCCGAAGGCCGCGCCGGCTAGCGTGTTCGTCACGCCGTTCGGCACCGGCAGGAACAGGTCGAGCGTCAACGCGGCGATGATGAAGGCCGCCGCGGCGACCGGCTGCTCGTCGGCGGCGGCGAGGATCGCATCGCTCGCCGCCATGAACTGGTCGCGGAAGGCCAAGGGCACGCCGATGACGAATATCAGCAGTGCGGCGATTACGAGCCAGCGTGTCAGCGGGGCAGGTCGCTCGGCCATGCCCCTGCTTAGCGCATCAATCGCGATAGTCGATATGCAGCTTTCCGGCGGCCTCGACTGCTGCGGCACGCGCGTCGTCGGTCGTGCCGCCCGCGACCTTCGCAAGTGCGACGCCCATTCGGCGGTACGGCCGCGTGACGGGTTTGCCGAAGATGCGGGCGTCGACCGACGTTCTGTCGGTCGGCGCTGCGAGCGCGTCGGCAAGGCCGGTGATCGCGAAATCCTGTGCATCGCGGTCGGCGAGCAGCACGGCGCTCGCGCTCGCGTCGGGGACCGCGATCGCGGGGATCGGCAGACCCAGGATCGCGCGCGCGTGCAGGTCGAACTCGGACAGCGATTGCGAGATCAGCGTCACCATGCCGGTGTCGTGTGGACGGGGCGAGAGTTCGGAGAAGATGACCTCGTCGCCCTTCACGAAATATTCGACCCCGAAAATGCCGTGGCCGCCGAGGGCATCGACGACCTTCGTCGCCATGTCCTGCGCCGCGGCGAGCGCGGCGGCGGACATCGCGGCGGGTTGCCAGCTTTCGCGATAGTCGCCGCGTTCCTGACGGTGGCCGATCGGCGGGCAGAAGCTCACGCCGTCCTTGTGACGGACGGTAAGCAAGGTGATCTCGTAATCGAAATCGATGAACGCCTCGGCAATCACGCGCAGCCGGTCGCCGCGCATCCCGGCGGCGGCATAATCCCACGCGGCGTCGATGCCGCCCGCATCCCTGACCGTGCTCTGACCCTTGCCCGACGAGGACATGACGGGTTTGACGACAAGCGGAAATCCGATGCGCCCGGCCGCCGCAGCAAGTTCTTCGCGGCTGGTCGCATATTCGAAGGTGGATGTCTTGAGACCAAGCTCACTGGCGGCGAGGTCGCGGATCGCGTCGCGGTTCATCGTGAGCTGCGCGGCGCGTGCCGAAGGAACGATATGGAAACCCTCGGCTTCGAGTTCGGCGAGCACTTCGGTACGGATCGCCTCGACCTCGGGCACGACATGGTCGGGGCGATGTTTTTCGATCGTGGCGCGCAGCGCGTCGCCGTCGAGCATTGAAAAGACTTCGAAGCCGTCGGCGACCTGCATCGCCGGCGCGCCTTCATAGCTGTCGCATGCGATGACGCGGCACCCGAGCCGTTTTGCCGAAATAACGAATTCGCGGCCGAGTTCGCCCGAGCCGAGGAGAAGGATGGTAGCGGTGGGGGTCATGCAAAAACTTTCCATCGACGTTGGGCGCAAGATTCGGGACGCACAGCGGTGCGGCCTCCGCCATATGAATTTCAGCATCAAAGTGCGACAGTGAATGACATTAGAGGATCAACCTTGTGACCCATTATTCGAAAACCATCTGGTCGCCGGTCGGCGAACTGACTCTCGTTGCCGATGAGCGCGGCCTCGCCGCCATCTTGTGGGAGAATGATCGGCCCGATCGGGTCCAGCTTGGTGTCTTGAGCGAAAAGCCCGATCACCCGGTGCTGGTCGAAACCGAGCGGCAATTGGGCGAATATTTTTCCGGCGACCGCCGCAGCTTCGATGTGCCCTTGTCTTTTGCCGGCACCGATTTCCAGAAGCGCGTGTGGGCGGCGCTGCTCGCCATCCCGTTCGGCGAGACGCGCAGCTATGGCGAGATCGCCGATCAGCTCGGCAATCCGGGGGCCTCGCGGGCGGTCGGCGCCGCCAACGGGCGCAACCCGATTTCGATCATCGCGCCATGCCACCGCGTCGTTGGATCGAATGGCAAGCTGACCGGTTTCGCCGGCGGACTGGAGGCGAAGGCGTTCCTGCTCGACCTCGAAGCGGCGGCCTAAAGGTCGAGCGTGCGGATTTCGGGGATCAGTTTCCACCACAGCAGCGCGCCGAGCAGCGACAGCGCGGCCGCGGTCGCAAAGGCATAGCCATAACCGCCGAGATAATCGACGATCAGGCCCGTGACGATCGGCCCGATGATACCCGAAATATTGCCGAGCGCATTCTGGACGCCCATCCAGCTGCCGGCCGCACGGGGGCCCGCGAAAATCTGGCCGACGGCGAAGATGTTCGTCGCGATGAGCCCCGCGCCGAAGCCCGCGACAGCCAGCCAGAGGGCCAGCATCGCATAGCCGTCTGCAACCGCGATGCCGGCGGTCGCCGTTCCGATGGCGAGCTGGCCCGCGATCATCAGCCAGCGGCGAACCTCGCCTTCATTGGCGCCTTTCGCGACCATCCGGTCGGACAGCCAGCCGCCGGCGAGCGCGACGATCCCCTGCGTCGTGAAGCTCAGCGTCGTCAACGCCGTCATCTCGCCGATCGAATAGCCGCTCGTGTTGACGAGATAGAGCGGCAGCCAGGCGAGCAGGAAGTAGAAGCCGTAATTCGACAGGAAGTGGACGATGCTCATCTTCCACAGCGCGGGCACGCGGAGCAGACGGCGGATCGAAACCCGCTCACTCGCCGGCACCTGTATTGCGCGGGCGCGCATCGAGGCTGCGGCGAATTGCCAGGGGATGAGCCACAGCAGCGTCACGGCGCCGAAAATCCAGAAGACCGGCCGCCAGCCCCATTCGCCGAGGATCGCGCCGCCGGTGAGTACGCCGATGGCCGGACCGAAGGCGATCGCTGCGGAGACCGACGCGTTCGCGATGCCGCGCCGTTCGACGGGGACTTCGGCAGCGAAAATCTTGCTGCTGCCCGGAAAGGCGATGCTTTCGCCCAGCCCGAGGAACAGGCGCAGGATGATGAGCGATACCAGCCCGCCCGCGAAACCGGTGAGCGCGGTGCTGATCGCCCATATTGTGACTCCGAGCGCAAAGACGCGGTAGACGCAGAAACGGTCGCACAGCCAGCCGACGAACAGGCAGGCGGGAGCATAGACCCAGAAAAAGGCCGAGACGGCCAGGCCGAAACCCGTCGCCGACAGCTCCAACTCCTCCTTCATCAGCGGCGCGGCGACCCCGATTGCGCCGCGGTCGACATAGTTGAGGAGAACCGACAATGCGATCAGGATGACGACCCAGGTTACCCGTCTTCCGTCAGCCCGGCCCGTGATCGATTGTGTCGCCATATTCAAGCGCTCCCCTGCCCGGTGACAGGGCTAACAGATGGGTCGCCGCACGCTAGCGAAAATTGGCCGCACGGCTAACCGCAGGCGGGCCAGCTGTCCGTATCATGGTCTGGATGCTGGTGATTGCTCGCGCTGATGGCGCCGACATAGTCGGCCATCGTTTCCTCGGTCGTGCCTTCGCCCTTGATCGGAAGATGGCCGAACATCTCCAGCTGGCCTTCGATCCCGAACTGAACCCGCGGCGGAAAGCGCGCCGGATCATCGAACGACCCCGTCGTCAGATTGATATGCCCGCTCTCGAAATAATCATAGGCGAGCGGCGTCCCGCAACCGGAGCAAAATCCGCGCGCTGCCTTGTCGGAGCTTTTGAACCAGGCCAGCGAACCGCGCGTCCAGCGGATCGCGTCGCGCGGGACACCGATCAGCGCGATGAAGAAATTGCCCGCCGCTTTCTGGCACATCCGGCAGTGACAGATATGCGAGCTGTCGAGCACGGCCGTCACATGCCAGCGTACCGCGCCGCACTGGCATCCGCCGGAGGCTTCGGCTTCAACGCGCTCCGGGCGATCGCTCATATTCCTTGCTCCCGTTCAATTGTCAGATGCCGCGCAATATAACGGAATGCGGTGTCTGGATCGCTCAAATTTTCTACGGGCCCGATCATCGGCAAAAGCTGACTATCCTATGCGTCAGAGCTTCTCTTTTCGGATCAGGAATTTTACTCACACACGTGAGAGTGAATATTGACTCAAGCCTAGGCCGCTGCCATGAACACACCATGCCGACGACCGAGCGGCGATATTTTTAGGAGAGGGCAAGATGAGGGTTCAGCTGTTTGCGTCCGTATGCGCGGGCGCGCTTTTCGCAATTCCGGCGGGCGCCGCTGCGCAAGATGCGGCCGGATCCGCGCCCCAGGCCGACGAAGCACAGGACGGCAACGACATCATCGTCACCGCGACGCGCCGCGCCGAGCGTATTCAGGACGTTCCCATCAGCATCTCGGCCTTTTCGCAGGACGAGCTGACCGAAAAGGGCATCGTCGGATATGAAGGCATCGGGCGCGAGACGCCGGGCGTGGTGCTGAACAAGCCGACCGCCAACTTCAACAATTTCACCGCGCGCGGCATCGCGACCAACGGCTATAACGCCAACCTGCAAAGCTCGGTCGCCATCTATATCGACGAGCTTCCGGTGTCGACGATCGGCAACACCACCGTCGTCGATCCCAATTTGTTCGATGTCGAGCGCGTCGAATTCCTGCGCGGGCCGCAGGGGACATTGTTCGGGTCGGGCTCGCTCTCTGGTGCGATGCGCATCCTGCAGAAAAGCCCCGATCTCAACGATTTCGATACAGCAGCTCTCGTCGATTTGGGCCTGACCGGATCGGATTCGATCCGTCAGCGCTATAATGCGATGGTCAATGTGCCGCTAGTCGAGGACAAGCTCGCGCTCCGCGTCGTCGGTTTCTACCGCGACGAGGAAGGCTATCTCGACAATGTCGGGACGGGCGTGAAGAATTCGAACACGCTGATCGACTATGGCGGCCGTGCGACGCTGCTCTGGCGTCCGACCGACCGGCTGTCGATCAAGCTGCTCGGCAGCTATGAATATAGCAATCCCAAGGACAGCTCGCTGACGAGCCCGTCGCTGGGTCGCAACAAGCGGATCTCGGACGAACCCGATCGCTTCACCGGCAAGCAGTTCATCGCCAATGCGACGATCGACTATGAGTTCGATTTTGCGAAGCTCACCAGCTCGTCGACCTATTCGGATTTCGATCAGCGCTTCTACGTCGATCTTGCCGGTACCTTCGCGCCGGGTTCCTTCGTCGGCGCGCCGATCGCTTTCGGACTCGACGCCGACGCCTATGACAAGGTGTTCGTTCAGGAAACGCGGCTCGCCTCGACGCTCGACGGTCCGTTCCAGTTCGTCGTCGGCGGCTTCTATCTCGACCGCCGCCGCGACGTCGATTATCTCTATCGTTCGAACCCCGGCTTTCTTGCGGCGCGGAACATGACGGGGCTGCCCGACAAATATTTCCAGAAGCTCTACACCCATTCGCTCAGCAAGGAGCTCGCGGGCTTCGGTGAGCTGACCTATCGTTTTTCGGACAAATTCTGGCTGACCGGCGGGATGCGCTACGGCGAGACCTCTGCGCAGGCGTTCACGGAGGCAGGCGGCTATCTGGCGACCGCGTTCGGCTTCAACTATTATGATTATGCACTGCTCGGCCTGCCGGTGAATTTTACGACTTTCACCCCCTATGCGGCGGCCGAAGGCGTGAAGGCGAAAGGGTCGAAGCCGTCGTGGAAATTCAGCGCGACCTTCAAGCCGAGCGACGCACTCACCACCTATGCGACCTTCTCGACCGGCTTCCGCGCGCCGATCGTCAATGCCCGCGCGGGCGCACCCAGCCTTGTCGATCCGAACGATCTCACCATTCCCTATGGCGCTTCATCGGACGATCTCAAAAGCTATGAGGTCGGCGCCAAGGCACGCTGGCTCGACGGGCGCGTCACGATGAACGCCGCCTTCTACCTGATCGACTGGAGCAACATTCAGGCACAGGCGAACCGCCAGTCGGACTCGGTGCAGTTCGCGACGAACATCGGCGCCGCGCGTAGCAAGGGTTTCGAGTTCGAGATCGGCGTGATCCCCGCGACCGGCTGGGCGATCGGTTTTAACGGCGCGTACAACGACGCAAAGATCACCAAGCTGTCGGCGGAGGAAGCTGCGATTTCGGGTGCGGTGCTCGGTCACCGCCTGTCGGCGCCGCGCATCCAGGGTTCGGCCTCTATCTCGTACAGCTTCAAGCTTGCGGACGACATCGACGCGATGCTGGCGGCCAATGCCCAGCATATCGGCGCCTATAACAGCAGCTTCCCGAACACGCCGGGACGGCCGAACGTGCCGCTCTCGACCTTTGGCAAGACCGATGCCTACAGCAATGTGAACCTCAGCTTGGGGTTGAAGAAAGGCGATCTGTCGGCGCAGCTCTATGTCGAAAATCTCTTCGACGATCATTCGATCACCTACATCCATCCCGAAGCCTTCCTCGTGAGCCGCTTCGGGACGATGCGACCGCGGACCTTCGGTGTCCGCCTCGGTTACAGCCTGTGATCATGGCGACCGACGCCACGTCCGTGTCGGATACGAAGCCGGCCGGCCGGCCGGGCTTCGTGCTCGGGATGCTATGCTTCGTCTATGTGCTGAACTTCCTCGACCGGCAGTTGCTGTCGATCCTCGCTAAGCCGATCCAGGACGCGCTCCAGATCACTGACGGTCAACTCGGGCTGATCAGCGGGCTCTATTTCGCGATGTTCTATTGCTTCATCGCGATCCCGGTCGGCTGGTTCGCCGACCGGACGAGCCGCGTCGGGGTGCTGTCGGCGGCCTGCGCGATCTGGAGCGGCGCGACGGTCGCGTGCGGCATGGCGGCCAACTACACGCAACTCGCCATCGCGCGCATGGTCGTCGGCTTCGGTGAGGCGGGGGGCGTGCCGCCCTCCTATGCGATCATCACCGACACCTATCCGCCGGGGAAGCGCGCCGCGGCGCTCGGCATCTTCAATCTCGGCCCGGCGCTGGGCGCGGCAGCGGGCGTCGCCTTTGGCGCGGCGATCGCCGAGAGCTTTGGCTGGCGTATTCCGTTCATCGCGGTGGGCGTGATCGGCGTCATCACTGCGCTGCTCGTGTGGCTGACGGTGCGCGAGCCGGCGCGTGGGGCTACCGATGTCGCGGGGCCGGCGTCGGACGACAAGGCGGCTTTCTGGCCGACCGTCCGCATGTTCCTGTCGCACCCGATATTGATGCTGGCGGCGCTTGGCAGCGGCGCGACGCAGTTCGTTACCTATGGTCTCGGCAATTTTGCCGTGCTGTTCCTGATGCGCGAAAAGGGCATGGAACTGGGTGACGTTGCGATCTGGTATGCGCTGGTGCTGCTCATCGGCATGGGCGGCGGCATGATCGTGTCGGGCCGGGTGATCGACCGCATGGTGCGCAAGTCGCGCGCCGGCTATGCGATTGCCCCTGCGCTGTCGCTCGTTGTCGCGATGCCCTTCTATGTCGCGTTCGTCTGGGCGCCGGGATGGCCGCTCGCGCTGGCGTTGCTCACCGTCGTGATGATCTTCAACTATTTCTACCTCTCGGCCTCGGTCGCGCTGGTGCAGGAGGAAGTGAAACCCAACCAGCGCGTGCTGGCGGGCGCCTTGCTGCTGCTCATCATGAATTTCATCGGGCTGGGGTTGGGGCCGACATGGGTCGGCTTTGCGAGCGACTGGTTTAAGGCGCAGGGCGATCTGCACGGTCTGCAGACGGCGCTCTACACGCTGACTCCCTTTTATCTGATCGCGATCGGGCTGTTCCTCTGGCTCGCGCGGCGGCTGCGCCGTCAGGAGACACAGGCATGAAGACGCTATGCACCGCTTTGTCGGCCGCCGGACTTTTGGCGGCACATCCCGCCTTCGCCGCGAACCCGGTGATCGAGGCTCCAGCCGGTGCCGTCGAGGGCAAGGCTGTCGGAAAAATCCACAGCTTCAAGGGCATTCCCTTCGCGCAGCCGCCGGTCGGGCCGCTGCGCTGGAAGGCGCCGCAGCCGCTGGCCGCCTGGCCGGGCGTTCGCAAGGCGCAGAGCTTTGGCGCCGCGTGCATCCAGCCGCGCCCTGCCGCGGTCCATATCTATGCCAATCCGCCCGCGAAGATTTCCGAGGATTGCCTGACGCTCAACATTTGGGCGCCCGAGGATGCGAAGGGTGCGCCGGTGATCGTCTGGATTCACGGCGGCGCGCTCTCCACCGGCTACAGCCACGAGGGCATGTACGATGGCGCCAAGCTAGCGGCGCGCGGCGCGATCGTCGTGTCGATCAACTATCGCCTGGGCGTGCTCGGCTACATGGCGCATCCGGCGCTCAGCGCGGAATCGCCCGATGGCGTGTCGGGCAATTACGGGTTGCTCGATCAGGTCGCCGCGCTCGAATGGGTCAAGGCGAACATCGGCGCGTTCGGCGGCGACGCGGGCAATGTCACCATCGCGGGCGAGTCCGCGGGCGCGCTCAGCGTGATGTATCTGATGGCTGCGCCGCAGGCGCGCGGCCTGTTTCACAAGGCGATCGCGCAGAGCGCCTATATGATCTCGACCCCGTCGCTGAAGGAGGAGCGCCACGGCGAACCCGCCGCCGAGGCGACGGGCGTGCGCGTGGCGGCCGCCTTGGGTGCAGCGGATCTGGCGGCGCTCCGCGCGATGGACGCGACCAGCGTGTCGGAGGGCGCGCAGAAGGCGGGTTATTTCCCGTGGGGAACGATCGACGGCAAGGTCTTGCCGCGCCAACTCGTCGACACCTTCGATCGCGGCGAACAGGCTGCTGTGCCGATGATCGCTGGGTTCAACATCGGCGAAATCCGTTCGCTGCGTGTCCTTGCGCCGCCGGTTCCGGCGAATGCCGCAGCCTATGAGGTCGCGATCCGTCAGCGTTATGGCGACCTCGCCGACGCATGGCTGAAGCTTTATCCCGCGCGCGACCTTGCCGAAACGATCCTCGCGACGCCGCGTGACGCGCTCTATGGCTGGACGTCGGAACGGCTGGCGATCAAGCAGACCGCGCTAGGTCAATCTGCGTATCTTTATCTTTTCGACCATGGCTATCCAGCGGCGAGCGAGGCAGGGTTGCACGGTTTCCACGCCGCGGAAATTCCGTTCGTGTTCGGCACGGCCAGCGATACGCCGCCCTATTGGCCCAAAATTCCCGACACGGTGGCCGAGCGCCGCCTTGCCACCGCGATGGGCGACTATTGGGTGTCTTTCGCCAGAACCGGACAGCCCGAAGCGGCAGGGCAGGCTGCGTGGCGTCCTTATGGCAAGGATGCCGCCTTCATGGCCTTTGCCGACATCCCGCGTTCGGGCGCGCGGCTGATGCCTGGAATGTACGCCCTTCACGAAGCTGCTGTCTGCCGCCGCCGCGCCGCAGGCAATCAGCCTTGGAACTGGAATAGCGGTATCGTCTCCCCCGTGCTCGCGAAGGGCGAAAATTGTCCATGATTCACGGTATGATGCAGGATTATCCGCTTACCCTCGACAAATTCCTCGATCATGCGGCGCGCTGGCATGGCGATGCCGAGGTCGTGACGGCACGCGAGGACGGCAGCGTGGCGCGCATCGGCTACGGTCCCCTGCGCGAACGCAGCCTTGCGATATCGTCGCTGCTCACCGGTTTCGGGGTGGGCGAGGGCGATCGCGTCGCGACGCTCGCATGGAACAGCCAGGCACATGTCGAGGCATGGTACGCCACGATGGGCATCGGCGCCGTCTGTCACACCCTCAATCCGCGCCTGACCGCGCCGCAGCTCGCGGCCATGGCGGTGCAATCGGCGGCGAAGCTGCTGATTGTCAGCGCCGATCTGTTACCGCTCGCGCGATCGATCGTCGAGCGTGCACCGGCGATTGGGCAGGTTCTGGTCATTGACGGGCGGGCGGGCGACTGGCCGGCATCCGCTCCGCCGCTGCTTGAGCTTGAGGGGCTGATCGGCGACGCACCGGAGGGCGCCCAATGGGGCGGCTTTGACGAGCGTTCGCCCGCCGGCCTCTGCTTCACCTCCGGAACCACGGGGGCGCCGAAGGGCGTGACCTACACGCATCGCGCAAGTTTCCTCCACACACTGCGCGCCCTGCAGGCCGATGTCATGGCCTTCACGCATCGTGATGCCGTGCTCGCCGTGGTGCCGATGTTCCACGCCAATGCCTGGGGTCTTCCCTTCGCGCTCCCCGCCGTCGGCGGTAAGCTCGTGCTCCCGGGCCGACAGGCGGACGGTGCGAGCCTAGCGCGACTGATCGCGGCCGAGAATGTGACGGTCGGTGTCGGCGTGCCCACCGTCTGGCTCGGCGTGGTCGAACATCTCGAAGCCGAGGGTGGGGAACTGCCGTCGCTGAAGCGCATCATTGTTGGCGGGGCGCCGATGCCGCCGGCGCTGATGGAGCGGATCGAGCGACGGCTTGGCGTCACTGTCCAGACAAGCTGGGGCATGACCGAATTGTCGCCGCTCGGCACGATCGCTCCTCCGGATGATCCGCTGCGCACCGCGTCGGTGTCCGGCCGCCCCGCTATCGGCGTTGACCTGCTGCTCACCGATGCAGCGGGTGTGGCGCTGCCCGAACAGCGCGGGGTCGAGGGGCATCTGCGCGTCCGCGGCGCGGCCGTTGTCGAACGCTATCTGGGACAGGAAGTGTCCGCGACCGACGATGGCGGCTGGTTCGCGACCGGCGACCTCGCGCGGATCGACGCGCGGGGCAATCTGTCGATCACCGGCCGCGCCAAGGATCTGATCAAATCGGGCGGCGAGTGGATCAACCCTGCCGAGATCGAGGCTGTCGTCGGGGCGCTGCCGCAGGTGTCGCTCGCCGCGGTGATCGGCCGCGAGGATCCCAAATGGGGCGAGCGGCCGGTGCTGCTCGTCGAGCTTGGCGCAGACACGGATATCAGCGATGCCGACCTCCTCGCGCCGCTTGCGGGCCGGGTGGCACCCTGGTGGATTCCCGATGCGGTCGTGCGCCTTGCCGCCATGCCGCTGGCGCCGACGGGAAAAATAGATAAGATTCGCTTGCGGAACGACC
Source organism: Sphingopyxis sp. YR583 (assembly GCF_900108295.1). NCBI lineage: Bacteria > Pseudomonadati > Pseudomonadota > Alphaproteobacteria > Sphingomonadales > Sphingopyxidaceae > Sphingopyxis > Sphingopyxis sp. YR583. The sequence goes on from NZ_FNWK01000004.1 coordinate 64,351, forward strand.
ATGGCGCGGGTTGACCGGCAAGGGGGCGTCGCGGCAGGGGCGGCGACGGAACAGAAACTGGAAGTCGGACGAGTGGCAGAACAGGCGAAAACGCGTCGGCGGTCGACCAAGGCCGAACAGCGCGCCGAGACGATGGAGCAGATCCTCGACGAGGCAGAGTTGCTGTTTTCGCGGCACGGCCTGCACGGCGTCACGCTGAAGGACGTCGCGAAGCGCGTCGGTGTGCACCACACGCTGCTCAACTATTATTTCGAGGACAAGAAGAAGCTGTTCGATGCCGTGTTCGCACGGCGGGCGGTGGTGACGAGTACGAAGCGGATGCAGGCGCTCGACGAATATGATCGTGCGAGCAGCGGCAAGCCGACGATCGAAGGCGCACTGCACGCCTTTCTCGACACCGACCTCGATCTCTATATCCACGGCGGCGACGGCTGGAAGAATTACGGCGCGCTCGGCGCGCAGGTCGCGAACACGCCCGAATGGGGCGCCGAACTGATGGACAGCCATTTCGATCCGGTGGTCCTCCGCCTGATCGAGCTTCTGAAAAGGGCGATGCCCGACTGCGCCGAAGAGGATATCTTCTGGGGTTATCATTTCGTCACGGGCGCGCTGATGGTCACGCTCGCGCGTACCGGCCGCATCGACAAGCTTTCGGGCGGGGTCTGCAAGTCCGAGGATTTCGAAGCCATCAAGGCCCGCATGGCGTCGTTTATGGCCGCCGGCTTCCGGCAAATCTGCAGCGCCAAGGCCTGAACGAAAGACGCGGATGCTGCCGCGTCCCGGCTTGTTCATTATGTTAACTCACTAGAGAGTGAATGGAGATCCACATGGGACATGATATTTTGCCGTTGCAGGGCCGGGTCGCGATCGTCACCGGCGCCGGAGGCGGACTCGGCCGCGCGCATGCCCTCTACCTCGCAAGTCAGGGCGCGCGCGTCGTGGTCAACGACCTCGCGCTGCCCGCCGCCGAGCAGGTCGTATCGGAGATCGTGGCGAATGGCGGCGAGGCGCTGGCGATCGTCGCTTCGGTGACCGACGAGACAGCAGTCGAGGCGATGGTTCGCGATACGCTGGATGCGTGGGGGCGCATCGATATCCTCGTCAACAACGCGGGCATATTGCGCGACAAAAGCTTTGCGAAGATGAGCATCGACGATTTCCGTCTGGTCGTCGACGTCCACCTGATGGGCGCCGCGATCTGCTGCAAGGCGGTGTGGGAGGCGATGCGCGCGCAGCAATATGGCCGCATCGTGATGACGACCTCATCGTCGGGGCTTTGGGGCAATTTCGGGCAGGCCAATTATGGCGCCGCCAAGATGGCGCTCGTCGGGCTGATGCAGACGCTGGCGATCGAGGGCGAGAAATACGGCATCCGCGTCAACAGCCTCGCTCCGACGGCCGCGACGCAGATGACGCACGGCGTTCTGTCGGAGGAAAGCCTGACCGCGCTCGATCCCGCACTCGTCAGCCCGGGGCTGCTGGCGCTGGTCGGCGACGCGGCGCCGACGCGTGCCATTCTTTGTGCAGGCGCAGGTCATTTTGCGAGCGCCGAAATCACCTTGTCGGGCGGCGCATTCTTCGGCCGCGACGCGGATGCCGGCCGTCAGCTGACGGATCGCTGGTCGAGCGTTGTCGAGCGGCAGGATGCGATCGTGCCGGCCTATGGCTTCGTGCAGGCGGAGCGCGAAGTGGCGAGCGCCGCCAACGGTAGCTAATATGGCGATCCCGTTGGCGGGCTCGAATCAATAGCCCTTTCGTCCGGGGCTCGCGAGTTCGGCTTCCGACGGCCAGTGACCCTGTGGGTTTTCGCGGACGATCTCGGTCAGCAGCGCCTTCGCGCCCGTCTCGTCACCGGCGAACCGGCGTTCCATCGCGATAGCGAATTTGATCGTGCTGTCGCGCGTGTCCTTGACGCTCGCGGGATCGAGCCGGCCCTGCATGATCTGGACCGCCTGATAATAAGTGAAATTCTCAATCAGCTTGAGCCCCGGCTCGATCGCGTCGATCGCGGCGCGCGCCTTGTCGTGCTGGCCCATCTTGCGATAGGCGAGATAGGTCCAGTAGGCGGTCGGCACGCGCATGTCGTCGCGTGCGAAATCGGCCGACAGTTCGAGCGATTTCGCCATGCCCGTCACCATCGTCGGATAGTCGCCCGTCGCGAAGCTCGTTTGCGCGTGATAATAGACGATGTTGCCGCGGTACGTGCTGATGGTGAGACCGATCGGGTTCGGCATGCCGTCGGGCTCGAAGCTGTCGGGCGTGTCGCCCATCAGTTCGAGCGCCTTTTCATAGTCGGCGAGCGCTTCCTTGAATTTGCGCGCGCGGGTGAGGTCGCGGGCGCGGAAGCGGTAAAGTTTGTAGCTGTCCGGGAATTGCTTGATCCCGGCGCTGAAGGCATCGACCGCGTTGCAGATGCGCCCGGCATAGTCGAGCCGGCGGCCGTACCATATATGGCTGTCCTCGCGATCGGGGGCGATGCGCAGCGCGGCTTCGGCAATCGCGATATCCTCGTTGAGCATCTTTTGCGTCGCGGCCGAATATTTCGGGATCGTCAGCGGCGTCCCGATCAGGCTGGTCGCGCAATTCCCCGCGTCGGCGCCAGGGATGTTCGCCGACGCGGGGGCTGCTGCAAGCAGCAGAAGGGCGAGGGTGGACATGCGGAGGCTCATCCGATCACCTCCTGATAGATGCGACGGACATTGGTCCCCATGATCTTTTCGACCGTGGCTGAGGGGTAGCCGAGCTTGCGCACGCCATCCCATACCACTTCCATGCGGCGCGGGCCGTTGAGTTCGTTGATGAACAGCGGCCAGTCGGGTTCGTGGAAATTGGCACCCTCTTCGGCCTTCAATTCGGCGATATAGGCGTCGGTCATCTCGACGACGCGGTGATCGCGGTCGCTGCCGATCGCGACATGGTCGGCGCCCATCACTTTGACGGCATGGTCGATGTGGCGGAAATATTCGGGCAGCGCGTCGTCGCGCTTGGTCGTCAGGAAAGGCCGCATCTGGCAGATGCCCGCGACGCCGCCCTTGTCTGCGAGCAGGCGCAAATTGGCATCGGTGGTGTTGCGGACATTGCTGTGCACCGCCATGCACGCGGTGTGCGAGACGATCACCGGTACTTTCGACGCATTGATCGTATCGGCCATCGTCTGCATGTTCGAATGCGACAGGTCGATCAGCATGCGCCGCTCGTTCATCCGGCCGACGAGGTCGCGGCCGAAATGGGTGAGGCCGTTTGCGCCGAGTTCCTTGCACCCCGCGCCCGCCCAATTCTGGTCGTTATAGGTGATCTGCGCCGATGTGACCCCGAGCTTGCGGAACAGGTCGACATTGTCGAGGTCACGCCCGAACTGGGTGCTGTTCTGGAACAGGTAGAACAGCGCGAGCTGGCCGTTCTTGCGCGCGACGTCGATGTCGCTGGTGCTCGTCGCCTTCAGGAACAGTTCCGGGTGCTTGGCGATATGCGCGTCATGGTCGAGGACGGCCTGAATGGCCTCTTCATAGGCCTGCCCCTCATAGACTTTGGGATCGCAGAGCGTGATGGTGATTGCGTCGAGCCCGCTCGCGCGCATCTGGCCGATCAGCGCGGCGTCATACTCGAACCGCACCTCTCCCATCGCGTCGAAGGTGAGGGGGCGCGTCTTCGCCAGCGCCGCCGCCGCAGGTGCCAGTGCCATCGTGGCCGACAAGGCCGCCCCCGACAGGATAAAATTCCGTCTGTCCATAGCTTCGCCCTCTCCAATTCTCTATTGGAAAGAAATTAGCGTATCGGAAAATTATTGCAAGCCCGATGATTGGGCGGAGAATTGGCTAGCCGGTGTTGACCCAGAGGACGACGGCATCCTCCTCGCTTGTCGAATAGGCGGCGTGCTGCATGCTGCTGTTGATATAGATGCTGTCGCCGACGCCGAGGATCGCGGGTTCGTAATGCTCGGTCTGGAAGCAGATCTCGCCTTCGAGCACATAGAGGAATTCTTCGCCGCTATGCTGCGACCAGCGCTTGAAATCCTCGAGGCTGCGCGCCTTGATCGTCGTGACGAATGGCAGGATTTTCTTGTTCTTGAGCTCGGCGGCGATCAGCCGGTGGCGATAGACTTCGGTTTCCATCAGGCGGCCTGCGCCGTCCATGGTGACGCTGCGCCTGCCCGCGGCATCCTGACCCATATTGCTCGCGAAAAGTTCGGTAATGTCGATGCCGAAGCCCGTCGCCAGTTTCTGCACGACGTCGAATGTCGGCGACATCTGGTCGTTCTCGATCTTTGATAAGGTCGAGGCGGCAAGTGCGGTCAGGCGGCCCGCATCTTCCAGCGTCATGCCGCGCTCCTTGCGTAACTGGCGGAGCCGCTCACCCAGATGAAAGCCTTCGGATCGAGGCCGCTTCGCGGTGCGAACGGCACCCAATACTTCCGGCTCGTCTCCATTTCTGGGCGGCATAAAACTCCAATCCTTCACTTGCTCGAGATCGAACGGCGTTGGCCAATGGGGGACGGCTGGGGGAAGAGGTCCGGCCAATCAGCCGCCGCCACCTATAAGGCACAAATTTCCGATAGGCTACGGAATTGGCATATCCGCTATGCCAATTCCGTATTTGCCCACCGGAAACAGAGGCCGATCTCGATTAGACGAGATCAGAATTTATACCTCGCATTCAAATAATAGAAGCCGCCGGCGACCCCGAATACGCTGTGGTTGTCATAGATCAGGCCGGCGCGGGCGCGGGCAGGGCCGCGACCCGGGGGAAAGATGTTGAAGATATTGCGTGCACCGACGCTCAATTCGACATCCTGAATCCCCGAGTAAGTCACTTCGGCATCGAACAGCGTCACGGCCTTGCGCGGCAGGAACGTCGCGCCATCGAGCCGGCGCCAGGCGCCATAGTGGATCGCACGCGCCATGAAGCCGACATCGCCGACCTTGGTCGTGGCCGAGAAATTGCCGCGCCAGCGCGGGGTACCGCGTTCGAACTCGGTGACGATCGCCGGGCTGAAGCCCGGAGGCGGCGCACCGCGCAGATGCTGTTCGTTATAGTTCACCGCGAGGCTGAAATCGGTCGAGGCATTGTCCGACCAGCTGTGGCGATAGGTGCTCACAAGGTCGAAGCCGCGAACGCGCGTATCCATCTCGTTCTGGAAGTAACGCACCTGTTCGATGTCGGCGCCGTTCGGGAAGTTGATCGCGGCGAGCGCGGCGCGCTCGGCAGCGGTCGTGTTCCGCGACGGGGTCAGGAGCAGACGGTCGTCGACGTCGATCTGGTAGAAATCGAGCGTGGTCAGGAAGCCGTCGAGACCGGTGAAGACAACACCCGCCGACATGTTGAACGAGGTTTCGGGGGTCAGCGCCTTCGATCCGAAGACCTGCGCAGCGGGCGATCCCGGAACGAGCACGGCGTCGAGGATGAAGCCGCCGACGCCGTCGAGCTGCGAGGTCAGGCTGGTACCGAAAACCTGTCCGGCGGCCGGAGCCCGGAAGCCCGTGCTGACCGAACCGCGCAGTGCAAAGGCATCGCTCAGCTCGAAGCGCGTAGACGCCTTGTAGCTGAAATTGTCGCCGAACTGGTCATAGTCTTCATAGCGGGCGGCCGCCGACAGGTTCCACCACGGCGTGATGTCGGCATCGACTTCGCCGAACACCGCATAGCTGTTCGAATCGAAGCTGCCGGCGAATTCGGGCGAGAAGCCCTGGAAGCCGTTCGATCCGGCGGGCAGGTCCTGCAGCGGACCCGTCGTGTAGCTCGCGACGTCGCCTTCGCCGATGACATAGGTTTCCTTGCGGTGGCTGGCACCGGCAAAGACAAGGATATCCTTGCTCAGTTCATAGGAAACTTCCGCATCGAACTGGATTTCGCGTTGGGTGAGCGAGCCGGGCTTGAACGCGGTCGGCGACTTGACGCCCATCGACGCGTTGATCGTGCCGGTGATCGAATAGTCGACCGTGTTGGTGCCATAGCGTGCCGACAGATCCCACGTCAGCGGACCTTCCTGATCGCGCAGGCCGACGAGGGCGCTGAAATCTTCGAGATGGCCGCGGAACTCGGGCGTGAAGCCGCCCGGATAGATCAGCGCGAGGTTGAACTGCTCGGGATGCGCAGGCGACAGGTCGAACGCCGAATTGGCATAGGTGCCGTGCCCGTTCAGGCCGCCCGCCGCGAAGGGCTGGCGCAAGCCGAAGGTGACCGAGCTCTTGCCCGTCATATAGTTGCCGAAGCTGTAGAGTTCGAGTTCGTCGCTGAGTTCGATGCCGGCGTTCCACACCGATTTGAACGCCATGTAACGCGGATCGAGATTGCCTTCCGGATGTTCGGGCACGCCCGGGACGCTCAGCGCCTTCAGTGCCTCGGCGCCCGCATGGGTCGCCTTCTTCGCATAGGCTTTGGCCTGATCGGTATATTGGGCCGCAATGTTGAAATAGGCATTGTCGCCGACCGGAACCGCCAGGTGGCCCTGGATGTCATAGGTGCGGCCGCCGCTCTGATAATATTCGCCGACCTGCGCCGTGATCGAGCCGCCGCTCTGGGCCTTCTTCAGTTCCATGTTGATCACGCCGGCGATCGCGTCCGAGCCATATTGGGCCGACGCGCCGTCGCGCAGCACTTCGACGCTCGACAGCGCAATCGGCGGAATGACGTTGAAATCCTGTCCCTGCGAACCCGAGGTCGAGGCGTGGCCGGTGCCGATCTGGACGATCGAGGCGCGGTGGCGGCGCTTGCCGTTCATCAGCAGCAGGACATGGTCGGCCGGTGAACCGCGCAGCGTGACGGGGCGCACGAACGACGAACCGTCATTGCCCTGCAGGCGCTGTGCGTTGAACGCGGGCACCAGCGTGCGCAGCGCATCGTTGACGTCCGAATAGCCGGTCGTGGCGATCTGTTCGGGCGCGATGACGTCGATGGCAACCGAGCTATCGGTGATCGAGCGATCCTTGCGGCGCGTACCGATGACGACGATGTCGCTACCGCTACCGCCGGTTTCTGCGCCATCCTCTTCAGGCGGCGCCGACTGAGCATGCGCCATCGGCGTGATCGCAAATGCGAGCGCGGACGACAGCAGCAGGCGTGACACGAACTTTGACATTATTCCCTCCTTTTGGACCCGTTTCCCCACCGGAAATTCATTGATTTCCATCCTGTGTCATAAATTCTAAATTTTTCCTATCATAAAATTTATTGCTCAACTAGCAATTTGTTCCTATGCAATTGAAGAGCGCTGCAGGGGCGGCTTCGCGGCAGGGGCCGGAGGGAGGATTTCGCTTGAGCAGCATGATGAGATTGTCGGCGCTGCTGATCGGCGGGTCGCTTTCGGGTATGGCGCTTGCCGCCCCGGTCGGTGGGGGCGCCGAAGAGGATTTGGTGATCCATGCCGGCGCGATTGTCGCGATCCCGGGCGAAATCCAGCGTGGGCCGAGCACGATTGTGGTGCGCGGCGGGCGTATTGCCGAAATCGAGTCGGGTTATGTCGAGCGCCCCGGCGCCAAGCTTATCGACCTCAAGGGCCGGACGTTGCTGCCTGGCCTGATCGACACGCACGTCCATTTCAGCTTCTCGCCCGAAACGAAACTATGGTCGGGTGCGATCGACACGGCCGAGGATGTCGCGCTCTTCGCTTTTTCCAATGCGAAAAAGACGTTGGAGGCAGGGTTCACGACGGTTCGCGACGTCGGATCCGACGGCTATTCGATCCACGCGCTGCGCGATGCAGTGAACGAGGGTGTCGTGATCGGGCCGCGCATCTTCCTGTCGGGCACGTCCTTGTCGATCGTCGGCGGACATGGCGACATGTCGGGGCTGAATCGCAAGGCGACCGAGGCGCTTTATCCTTATGATTTTACCGGCGCGTGTACCGGTGCCGTCGAATGCGCGCTGCGCGTTCGCGAAGCCGCCAAATATGGCGCCGACCTGATCAAGATCACCTCGACCGGCGGCATCATGTCGCAGCAGGCGCGCGGGCTCGGCCAACATCTGAGCGACGAGGAACTGACCTCGATCGTCACCACCGCGCACGGCCTGGGTCTCAAGGTTGCGGCGCACGCGCATGGCGAGGGCGGTGTCGCCGCGTCGGTGCGCGCGGGGGTCGATTCGATCGAGCATGGCACTTATCTCGACGAGGATACCGCCAGGCTGATGGCCAAACGAGGCACCTGGCTCGTGCCGACGCTTGGTCTGCTCGACGGGCGCAAGGACGCCGATGCCAGTCCGGCGGTGCAGGCCAAGATGGCCGAAGCGCGCCGCGTCGCGGGGCGCAACATCCGCCTCGCGGTCCAATATAAGCTCAATGTCGCGTTCGGCACCGATGCGGGCGTGTCGCCGCACGGGCAGAATGCGCGCCAGTTCCGCCTGATGGTCGAGCAAGGGCCGATGACGCCGGCGGCGGCGCTGCGATCGGCAACGGTCGATGCCGCCGCGCTGCTCGGTCAGTCGGATAATCTCGGAACGATCGAGGTCGGCAAATATGCCGACATGATCGCCGTCGCCGGCGATCCTTATCGCGACATCACGCTGCTCGAACATGTTCCCACCGTCATCAAGGACGGTCGGATCATCGTTCACGACCAGCCAAGCGCGCCCTGATCCCGACTTTCCTGTTATTTCAACGCTTTCAACGGACATCATAATGAACGCTATCGATAAATCTCTCTCCTCTTCGACGGTTTCCGGCGCCTTTGCCGACGAGATTGCCGACCTGTTCGGCGAACTCGGCCTGTCGCTTTCGGGCGACCTCGGATCGGACCTTCCGGTCTTCTCGCCGATCGACGGTTCGGCGCTCGCGACGCTGAAGATGCACCGCGCCGCCGACATGGATGCGATGGTCGCGAATGCCGGGGCCGCCTTCCTGGCATGGAAACGGGTGCCTGCGCCGCATCGCGGCGAACTCGTCCGGCGCTACGGCCAACTCGTGCGCGACCATAAGGAAGCTTTGTCGCGCCTGCTCACGATCGAGAATGGCAAGATCCTGACCGAAGCGCGCGGCGAAGTGCAGGAAGTGATCGATATTTGCGAATATGCCGTCGGCCTGTCGCGCCAGTTGTTCGGGCTGACCATCGCGTCGGAGCGCGCCGAGCACCGGCTTACCGAATATTGGCATCCGCTTGGCCCCCTCGGGCTGATCTCGGCATTCAATTTCCCCGCCGCCGTGTGGGCTTGGGGTACGACCGTCGCGCTCGTTTGCGGTAACAGCGCGATCTGGAAGCCGTCGGAAAAGACGCCGCTGACCGCGCTCGCGTTCGCAAAGCTGCTCCAGAAGGCCGCGGCCGAATATGAATTTGCGCCCGATCATCTGGTCCAGATCGCGATCGGCGACGCCGAATGCGGCGGCATCATCGCCGATCATCCGGGGGTTTCGATGGTCAGCGCGACGGGCAGCGTCCGCATGGGGCAGGATGTCGGCGTGCGCGTGCAGCGCCGCTTCGGGCGTTCGGTGCTCGAACTCGGCGGCAACAATGCCGCGATTATCGCGCCGAGCGCCGATATCGGGCTTGCGCTGCGCGGGACGATTTTCGCTGCGACCGGCACCTGCGGCCAGCGCTGTACAACGCTGCGCCGCCTGATCGTCCATGAGGATATTCGCGCCGATTTCGTGAAGCGCCTGATCGCGGCGGTCGGCAGCCTCAATATCGGCAGCCCGCTCGACGATGCGACGCACGTCGGGCCGCTGATCGACAAGGTGGCGTTCGACGCGATGCAACGCGCGCTCGAACAGGCGCGCAGCCAGGGCGGTACGGTCCATGGCGGCGACCGGATCGACGTCGCGGGATCGCCCGACGCTTATTATGTCCGTCCCGCCATCGTCGAGATGCCGGCGCAGAGCGAAATCGTCCGCGAAGAAACCTTCGCGCCGATCCTGTACGTCCTGTCATATAAGGATTTTGCCGAGGCGATCGCGCTGCAAAATGGCGTGCCGCAGGGCCTCTCGTCCTGCGTCTTCACCAGCGACGTGCGCGAGGCCGAGACATTCCAGTCGGCGCAGGGGAGCGACTGCGGCATCGTCAACGTCAACATCGGGACGAGCGGCGCCGAAATCGGCGGCGCGTTCGGCGGCGAGAAGGTGACGGGCGGCGGCCGCGTGTCGGGGTCCGACAGCTGGAAGAATTATATGCGCCGCGTTACCGCGACGGTGAACTACTCGACATCGCTCCCGCTTGCGCAGGGCGTGAAGTTCGATCTCGACATCGACTGAAGACACGGATTTGTTTCGGAGAGGATTAATGATGAACCGCAGGCATTTGAAATTGCTGGTATCGGCCGGCTTGTTGCTGATTGCGGCGCCGGTATCGGCCGCCGCGCAGGAAGGCAGCTTTCAGGGCATGTCGCTGCTCGGTGAACGGATGGTCACTGCGCCCGCGCGCAATGCGAACATTGCGTCGGTCGAGACGCTGGAGCGCGCCGCGCGCGACGCCAAGACGGCGTATGAGGCGAATATGACCGTCGACAGCGCGACCTGGTACGGCCGCATCCTCTTCTATCAGGGCTATACCAAGGAATCGGCGGCGGTTTACGATCAGGCGCTGAAGCGCTTCCCCAATTCGGGCAAGCTGCTCCGCCACCGCGCGCATCGCGCTTTCTCGCTGCGCGAATTCGACAAGTCGGTCGAGCTGGGGCTGAAAGCGGCGAAGCTTTACGAGAACCAGCCGCTCGAGCGCGAAAAGCCGGGCCCCGACTATTTCCCCGGTGACCCTGATGTCGTGCAATATTATCTCTATTACCATCTCGGGCAGGCCTATTTCGGCAAGCATGATTTCGAAAATGCCGCGAAATGGTTCGCCAAATCGGCGGAATCGGCGGCCTTCACGCACGATATCGAAGCGCGCACGGCCAACACCTATTGGGAATATCTGTCGCTCGCGCGCGCCGGGAATCTCCGCGAAGCGCAGAAGCTGCTCGACAGCTATGACCTGAGCCTGTTCGAAGTGCATCCGAAGGGCGGATCGGACACCTATTTCGACGGCATCCAGCTGTTCAAGGGCAACCGCGCCGCCGACAGCTTTTTCAGCGACAAGGATGGTGGTCGTGCCTTCGCGACCGCCGACGGGGTCGCGGCGTCGACCGCCTACAGCCTTGCCAACTATTATATCCTGAGCGGCGAACCCGAGAAGGCGAAACCCTGGCTCAAGCGCTCGATCGCGGTCGATAGCTGGAGCTTCTTCGCACGCATCCAGGCCGAAGCCGACTGGCTGCTGCTGTTCCCCAACGAAAAGCCCTGAACTCAGGCATCGATTGACGCACCGGGGTGAGCGGCGGACCCGAACCATCGGGCCGGATATTTGGGAGACAAATCGTGAGTAACTGGACCCGCCGCAAACCCCTGTTGCCGTCCGGCGAACGCAGCGCCGACGCGCTTCCGCCGAGCCTGTCGTGGCCGCAACTGATGGCGATGGGCGTCGGTGCGATCATCGGCACCGGCATCCTCACGCTGATCGGCGTCGGCGTCGACCGGGCGGGGCCCGCCGTGCTCATCTCCTTTGCCATCGCCGGTGCGGTGTGCGCGTGCGCGGCGCTTGCCTATGCCGAACTGTCGGCAATGATGCCCGCGGCGGGCAGCGCCTATAGTTATTCCTACGCAGGCCTTGGCGAGGTTTTCGCATGGGTCGTCGGCTGGAGCCTGATCCTCGAATATTCGCTGGTCGTTTCGACGGTCGCGGTGGGCTGGTCGGGCTATGCCTCACCGCTGTTGATGGGAATCGGGTTTCCAGAGGCTTTGACCAAAGGGCCCGAACTTGGCGGGCTGATCAACCTTCCCGCGGTGGCGATCATCGCGGTCGTCGCGGGCCTGTTGCTGCTGGGGACGCGCGAAAGCGCGCGCATCAACTCGATCCTCGTCGTCGTGAAGATCGTCACCTTGCTGCTCTTCGTCGGCTACACGCTGCCCCATTTCGACGCGGCGAACCTCGATCCATTCATGCCCTATGGCTATGTCGCGCATATCGACGGCGACGGGGTGCAACGCGGCGTCATGGCAGCCGCGGCGATCATCTTCTTCGCCTTTTACGGTTTCGATGCGATTTCGACCGCGGCGGAAGAAACCAAGCGCCCGGCGCGCGATCTGCCGATTGCCATCATCGGGTCGATGGCCGTTTGCACGCTCATCTATATGCTCGTCGCCGCTACGGCGGTTGGCGCCACCCCCTTCAAGACGTTCGCCGACAGTCCCGAACCACTCGCGCTCATCCTGCGCTCGATCGGGCAGGGGGGTATAGCCCAGATCGTGGCGACGACCGCCGTGGTCGCGCTTCCGACCGTATTGCTTGCTTTCCTCTATGGGCAAAGCCGCATTTTCCTCGCGATGGCGCGCGACGGCTTCCTCCCGCACCGCCTCGCGCATATTTCGAGGCGCGGTACGCCGACGCGGATCACTTTGTTGACCGCGCTGATCGTTGCGGTCCTCGCCGGCCTGCTGCCGATCGGCAAGGTCGCCGCGCTCGCCAATGCCGGCACGCTGATCGCCTTCATGGCGGTCGGGATCTGCCTGCTCGTCCTTCGCCGCCGCGCGCCCGATATGCCCCGGCCATTTCGCGTTCGCGCGGCCTGGTTCGTCGGGCTCGGGACGGTCGGCGGTTGCCTTTACCTGTTCCTGAGCCTGCCGGTCGAAACCCTCTTGTGGTGCCTGATCTGGAACCTGATCGGCCTCGGCCTCTATGCGGTCTATGGGCAGCGCCAGAGCCGATTGGCGCAGACGGGCGTCGAGGGCTGAGCCCTTTACCGTAGCATAGTATCAGCCAGCTCGAATTTCATGTCCCGATATAATCGGGCTGGCGAATTCGAAATTCGAATGACATCGATAACAATAGCGACTATGCGTTGCCTCCACGGGAGAGGTATATGGATGCAAGACATGGCGATCTGGCGGCCAAAGTCGGCGGCTCCGGCCGGCATGAAGGCGATTCCGGCAGGCTGGGACTCGGCGTTTCGGGCCTCTATCTGGCCCTCTATATCCACTATGGCTTTTTCGCTTTTCTGCCGCTTTGGCTGAAGGCGACGGGGGCGTCGCCCGAGGAAATCGGCATATTGCTGGCGATCCCGCTGGTCCTGCGCTTGTTGACCGTCGCGCCCTTTTCGGCCTTTGTCGGCCGGCGCGGCTGGGTGCGCAATGCCATCGCCTACACCTCGCTGGCGTCGGCGGCGATCGTGTTGTTGCTGCTCGGCGAGCCCGACCATGCCGGGCGGATCGTAATCGTCATCCTCTTCTCGATCGTCTGGGATCAGATCCCGGTGCTGACCGATGCCTATGCGGTGATGGCGGTGCGCAGCCGGTCGCTCGATTTCGGGCGATTGCGCGTCTGGGGATCGATCGCGGTCGTCGCGTCGAACGCCGCAGCGGGATGGGCGATCGGGATCGCCGGGATCAAGATGTTGCCGCTGATGATCGCGGTACTGCTGATCGCACCGGCGATGGTCGCGTTCCTGTTGCCCACGGATCGCAAGCTTTCTGCCGTCGACGATGCAGCTGGCGGACGGTGGCGCGACCTGATCGGCGACCGCGGCCTGATCCTCGCGATGGTCGCGGCCTCACTGATCATGGGAAGCCACGGCGTGCTGACCAGCTTCGGGGCGATCCAGTGGGAGTCGCAAGGGATTTCGACGACGACGATCGGCCTGTTGCAGGCACTGGCGGTCGCGGCGGAGATCGGCGCTTTCTGGTTCGGTGCGAAGCTGCTCGGCAATCGCGATCCGCGCCTGTTGATCGTCGCGGGCGCGATCGCGGGGGCGCTGCGCTGGGCGATCATGGCGGCCAGCCCCGGGCTTCCGCTGCTCGTTTTCGGCCAGCTGCTCAACGGGATCACCGCGACCGGTACGATCCTTGGCATCATGCTCGTGATCGCGCAGCGCGTGCCGACGCATCTCAGCGCGACCGCGCAGGGGATGAACGCGGTGCTGCTGGGACTGGTGCTGGCCGTCGCAACGGCGGGGTCGGGGCTTTTGTGGTCCTATGGTCTGGCCGTCGCCTATCTCGCGATGTCGGTGCTCGCGCTGCTCGGCGCGCTTTGCGCATGGCCGCGCGGGGCCGGTTTCGGGAAACATGATTCAACGGACATGCTGTCCACCTCGGGAGCCGAAGGATGATCCGCCAGACAATGCTTATTTTCGCTGCGCTGCTCGCGGCGGCGACCCCGACACTCGCGCAGGAGGCATCGAAGGTGCAGAATATGCAGGACTGGCCGCTTCCCGAAACGGTGAGCCCCGAAGGGCGCACTGCCGTGGCGGCGATGGCGGCGCAAAAAATGCCCGACCCGCTGCCGCCCGTCGAGGAAATCCGCAAATTCGCGGACATGATGCAGGCGACACTCGGCGCGCAGCTAGAAAAGCGTCATGCGGTGCGCATCGAGAATTCGACGATCGCCGGCGTTCCGGTGCGCATCGTCTACCCCAAGGGCGTGACCGGCCTCGGCGATGGGCCGGTGCTGCTCAACCTTCACGGCGGTGGCTTCGCGGTCGATTCGGGGTCGCTGACCGAAACCATCCCCGTCGCGGCGCGGAGCGGGCTGCCCGTCGTGGCGGTGCTCTATCGGCTCACCCCCGAGCATCCATATCCTGCCGCGCTCGACGATGCGCTGGCAGTCTATCAGGCGCTGGAAAAGGATCGCGAGGCGAGCCGGATCGGCGTGTTCGGGACGTCGGCGGGCGCGGGCCTGTCGGGACAGCTCGTTGCGAAGCTGACGAGCATGGGCAAGCCGATGCCCGGCGCGCTCGGCTATTTCTCGGGCAATGCCGACGCGAGCGTGAAGGGCGATTCAGAAGCATGGATGCCGGGCCCGGGTTTCGACTGGATCGCGACCTATGCGGGCAAGACCCCGCTGACCGATCCGATCCTGTCGCCCATCCATGGCGATGTTTCGCGCTTTCCGCCGACATTGCTCGTCACCAGCACGCGGGATTTCCTGCTGAGTCCTACGTCGATCTTCGCGCGTGCGCTGACCGAACAGGGCGTCGATGCGCGGCTCGTGGTGTTCGACGGCCTGCCGCACGCTTTCTGGGCCTATATGGATATTCCCGAAAGCGATCAGGCGAACGAACTGATCGCGCGCTTCTTCAAGGATAAGCTAAGCAAGACCGCAAAGAAATAAGGACACTCAACCGTTCGCGAGATGATCGCGATATCGGTCGCGCAGCGCCTTCTTGTCGATCTTGCCTGTCGCGGTCAGCGGAACGGTGTCGAACAGGATGTCGTCGGGCATCCACCAGCGCACGACGCGTGTTTCGAGATGCGTGCGGATGGCGTCCGCCGCGACCGTCTCGCCCTCGTGCGTTTCGATGACCAGCAGCGGGCGCTCTTCCCATTTCGGGTGTTGGACGCCGATCACTGCGGCGATGCGAACGCCGGGACAGCCGACCGCCGCATTTTCAAGGTCGATCGAACTGATCCACTCGCCGCCCGATTTGATGACATCCTTGGCGCGATCGGTGAGGCGCAGGAAGCCAAAGCGGTCGATCGTTCCGATATCGCCGGTGTCGAACCAGCCATCGCCGGCGGCGGCGGGCAGGTCGGGGTAATAGCGGTCGACCACCCACGGCCCGCGCACCTGCAACTTGCCCGCCTGTTCGCCGTCCCACGCCAGCGGTGCGCCTTCGTCGTCGATGATTCGTAGCTCGATCCCGAACTGCATCCGGCCCTGCCGCGTCAGGATCGTCTCGTTCGCGAAATCCTCGCCCTCTGCCATCAGCAACGGGGTCGGGGTCGCGATGACACCCAGCGGATTTGTTTCGGTCATGCCCCATATCTGGAGCACGGTGACGCCATAACGCTCGCGGAAGGTCTCGGCCATCGCGCGCGGAACCGCCGAGCCACCGATGACGAGGCGCTTGAGGTGGCCGACGCCTTTGCCGCTGGTCTCGAGATGGGCGAGATACATCGTCCAGATCGTCGGCACGCCGCCCGAGAAGGTCACGCCTTCGCCCAGGATCAGTTCAGCGAGGCTTGCGCCGTCCATCTTGTCGCAAGGGAGGACGAGCTTGCAGCCATTGATCGCGGCGGTGAACGGCAGGCCCCACGCCGTCGCATGATACATCGAGGAACAGGGCATGATCGTGTCGAAGGCGCTGAACCCGAACGCGCTGCTGAGCCCCGCCGCCATTCCATGGAGTACGATCGAGCGGTGGCTGTAGAGTACGCCCTTGGGATCGCCGGTCGTACCCGAGGTATAACAGAGGAAAGCGGCGGCATTCTCGTCGAAGCGCGGCCAGTCGAAATTGCCGTCCTCGGCGGCGACGAGTTCCTCATAGGGCGCGGCGAGCAGCACAAAATGTTCGATGGCAGGAAGTAATGGCTTCAGCCGTTCGACCAGCTCGGCGAGGTTCGCGTCGAAGAAAAGGATGCGGCTGCCCGCATGGTTGATCGTGAAAGCGATCTGATCGTCGCTGAGCCGGGGATTCGCGGTGTGGAGCACGGCGCCGATGCCGGGGACCGCGTAAAAAAGTTCGAGATGTCGGTGGGTGTTCCACGCGAGCGAGGACACGCGGTCGCCGCTTTCGATCCCCAGCGTGCCGAGCATCTGCGCCGCGCGCCGCGATCGGATCTCGCAGCCCGCCCAGTCGTACCGCCACGTCGGCTCACCTGCGAGTTTCGAGACGATCTCGCGCGCCCCGTGCGCGCGGGCGGCGTGGGTCAGGATTGCACTGATCTGCAGGGGGGCATCCTGCATCAAACCGGGTAGCATCGTCTCTCCTTTCGCGGCGCCTGTTTACGCCGTCGGTGGCATCAGGTCGTACCGATCGATAAAATCGGCAGTCACACCATTTGTCCAGCCGAACCCGGTCTGCGTATCATATTCGCCGCCGCCGCCGGCCCCGGGCGTCTCGACGTCATATTTCTCGAACAGCAGGCCGGTGCGGGCAAAGGTCTCGCCAACCGTGTGAACCCAGCGCTCGGCGATGTCGCGCGCCAACGCGTCGTGGCCATAGTTTCTGAGGCCCGCGACCGCGATCCATTGCAAGGGCGCCCAGCCGTTCGGCCGGTCCCATTGCTGACCGGACCGCGCCAGCGTCGTGTTGAGCCCGCCCGAAGCCAGAAGGTCGTCCTCGACCGCCTTTGCCGTCGCGTCGGCTTGCGCCTGCGTCGCGGCCCCGACCAGCAGCGGTGCCAAAGATGCAGCCGTCAGCGGACTCCGAAGCACCCCGTTTTCGATGTCGTAATCGGAAAAATAGCCGCCCGCCGCGTTCCAGAGGCAGTTTATCGCCTCGCGCCGATCGGAGGCAAGACGTGCGTATCGAGCGGCTTCGGCGTCGTCGCTCGCGGCGATGGCCGTTTCCAGACCGAACAGGAATGCGTTGAGATCGATCGGCGCGATCATCGTGGTGCGGATCGACGAGAGCGCTTTGCCATCGAGCCAGCGCGATGAAAAATCCCAGCCGCTTTCGGCACCGGCGCGAAGGTCTCGGTAGACGTCGCCGGCCGCACGCCCGCTTTCGGAAGCGGTCGCGACATCCTCGCGCCAGCTTTCGTCGCGCGGCGTGTCGCGTGGATCCCAATAGCGGTTGAGAAGCTGGCCGCCGGCAAGCCGGGCGACGCGTGCGCCCTGACTGCCCGGGGCAACGCTTTCGGAGCCCTCCATCCACCAGCCATGTTCGCGTTTCATTGCCGACAGTCGGCGCGCCGCGACTGCAGGGCGGTCGTCGCCGAGCAGTTCGACCATCATGTGAAATAATGGCGGCTGCGAACGGCCGAGATAATAGGTGCGCGATCCGTTGGGGATGTGACCGTGCGTGTCGATCAGGTCGGTCAGCGTATCGACGATGCCGTTGGCGAGTTCGAATTCACCGTCGCGGACGAGGCCGAGCATGGTGAAGAAACTGTCCCAATAATATATCTCGCGAAAGCGGCCACCGGGGACGACATGCCGATGCTGGACGGGAAGCGCCGATCCACTCGATGCCTGTTCGGGCGCGCGGGCGAGATCTTTCCAGAGCGCGCGGATATGGTCGCGGAGCGGGAGCACGGCAGGGCGCGCCTCCATCGCCGCTGCGGGCAGGTCGAAATTCGCGGCGATAAACGACCGCAGGGCCTCATCGCCCGCCGGAAGCTTGGCGAAATCGCGCATGATCTCGTCGACCGGGCGCCGGGGCAGCGCATCGACGAAGGTCTTGCCATCGGCCAGGATCGCGCGCTCCTGAACCTTTGCGAGCAATGGGCCATAGAGGTCGGCAGGGCTGGGTTCGACGCCCATCAGCTTGCGAGATGGCGGCTGAAGAAATCGGCTTGCGCGGCGAGTGCCACGTCGGTTTCCGGGCATTCGATCCACGCCCAGAATGCGTGCGCCATGCCTTCATATACGCGCAGGTCGACGTCAACTCCGGCGCGGCGCAGCGCGAGATCGGCGAGCACCGTATGGCTGAGCAACTGGTCGCGCGTGCTGGTCATCAGCATCATGGGCGGAAAGCCCGACAGGTCACCACGGGCAGGGGAGAAGAGCGGATCGCCGGGATCACAAGCCCCCCGATATTCGGCGAGCGTTTCGGCCGCCGTGCGCGAGCCCATGATGGAAGGCAGATAGGCCTCGCAATCGCCGATCAGCGAGAGGTCGCAGGCGCCGGAGAAGACGCCGGCCGCGGCGGGCATCGGCAGCCCTTCGGCCTTGATCCGCGCCAGCAATTGCACTGTCAGGATCGCACCCGCCGAGCTGCCATAGATACCTATAGAGCCGGGCGCCCGATGCGCGAGCGCGTCGATGTAGACCGCAAGCGCATCGTCGACCGCCGCAGGAAAGACATGCTCGGGTGCCATCCGGTACATCACGGTGACGACCGGGATGCCGGTCAGCCCGGCGATCGGAATCGTTTCGGTCAGCGAGCCGGCGTCCACGATAAAGCCGCCGCCGTGGAAGTTGATGAGCAGGCGCGGGTCGGCGGGATCGCTATCCTGCCGCCGCACATGCTTGACCGGTATCCCGGCAATTTTGTCCTTGGTGACATCGACCCCGAAGCGTTTCGCGCGGCCCTTGTTCAACGGTTTCAGGTGATTGGCCGCGGCGGCGCGGACCGCCGCCCGGGTGATCGGGTTGCGGAGCAGCGTCGCGGTGACCTCGGGGGCCGAGCCGCCCTTCAGCATCGGGTCCATGACCGCCCGCGCCTCGGCGCTGACGGTCATGGCAAAGGGTGGTTGCGGCGGCGACGCGGCAGCCATCGATCAGTTCCCGAACCGGTAGCCGATCCGCACGCCGTACATCCGCGGCTCGGTATAGGTCAGGCCGACGGTGCCCGAACTGCCGGCATATTGATCGAGCACGCCGACCGGCTTCGCCTCGTTGGTGATATTGTTCGCAAACAACGTCACGTCGACCGGACGGCCGCCGATGTCCTTCAGCCCGATGGTGGCGTTGAGCAGGCCGTATGCGGGCAGGAAGTTATAGAAGGAGGCATTGGTCTGCGCGGTCGAGACCTTGCTCTGCCGCGCATAGTTGACCGACATCGCCAGGTCGCCCGCACTTCCCAGCGATGTCTCGTAAGACGCGCCGACCGAGAATTTATGCTTGGGCGTATAAGGAAAGGGCGCGCCGTTCAGGATCGCGCCGGCGCTGGGGTCGGCAACGTCGGTGTAGCGCGCGTCGATATAGGAATAGCTGCCGTTCAGGGTCAGTCCCCGCGCGGGCATGACCGCGAGGTTCAACTCGACGCCTTCGATCTTGCCCTTCGCGGCGCTGCGCGTGACGTTGAGCAGCACAGGGCCGCTCGGCGTCTGCACTGCCTCCACGGTGGTGCGCTGGATGTCGTCGTAAATGCCGCGATAGGCGGCGACATTGGCGCGAACGTCGACATTGCCGACAGAGAATTGCGATTTCAGCCCAACCTCGATGTCGGACAGGCGCTCGGGCGGGAAGGTGCGGAACGCCGAACCGTCGGGCACGGGCCCATTGGCGCCTCCCGATTTATAGGCGTCGCGTGCGGTAACATAGACATGCACCCCGGGCGTCACGTCATAGTCGAGCGTCGCGGTGTAGCTCGGATATTTGCTGTCGACCGATCCCGTGATCGCGGGCGGTCCGCCGATCGTCTGCGAGGAGAAGCTATGCTCCCAGGTGTAGCGCAGGCCGCCGGTGACGCTGAGCCCGGTCAGCGCGCCCGACAGCTTGCCGAGATCGACCGTCGCCTGCCCGAAGACGGCCTCGCTATGGTTGCGGTTGTCGAAATAGCCGAAAATCGGCGGGATCAGCGTGCCAATCGGGAAGAAGGTATATTCCTCGATACCCGACGGATTCTTCGTGGTCGCGCGATCGAGATAGCCGCCGACCGCGAAATCGATCGCATCGTCCAGCAACGTGCCCTGAAGCTGCAGTTCTTCGGTCAGGACGTCCGGTGCCAGCGTGTTGATATTGCGCGAGGACTGGCCCGCCAGCGGAAAGGGCGTGGCATCATAGTCGTAGCCGTAACGATTGCGGAACTGCGAATAGCTGATGATGTTACGCAGCTTGATATTGTCGGTGATCTGCACCGATGCCTGATTGATCACCTGCCAATATTCGACCTCCGAAAACTGGTCGAGATCATAGGACACGCGGCGCGGGCCCCGCGCCTGCTGTTCGGCGACGATGGTCGCGGCGCCCGGATGGAAGGCGAGGACGGGGATGAAGCCGAACGGCGGGCCGAGGTCGGCGCCGGCCGCCGGATTGAACGCGTCGATGACGGTGCCGCCGCCATTATTGTCCGAATGATAATAGCGCAGCATCGTATAAAGTTCGATGTTGTCGGTCGGCCGAAGCGTCAGGCCGAAACGGAAGCTTTCGTAGGAAAGATTGTCATAATCCTTGCCCGCGAAGTTAGGGCCGACATCCTTGGTATAGCCGTCGCGCCGGCCCACTTCGCCGGCGATGCGCAGCAGCACCCGGCCGGGAACGATCGGGGTGTTGAGCGCGCCTTCGATCCGGCGGTCGTTATAGTTGCCGAACTGGACGCGGGCATGGCCTTCGAATTCGTCCTTGGGCTTGACCGGCTCGAACAATATGTTGCCGCCGGTGGCGTTCTTGCCGAACAGGGTGCCCTGCGGCCCGGCCAAGACCTGAACGTTGGCGAGGTCGAAATAGGTGCCGACGCGGCCGTCGATGTTCACGCTGTTGGGAACTTCGGCGAAATAGTTGAGGACGCCCGGGGTCGAGCCAAAGGCGGGGCCCTGACCGCGCAGTGCGAAAAAGGCGAACTCGCGGGGATAGCCGCCGTTGATCGTGAACAGCGACGGCGTATTGTCGGCGAGCGAGGTGCGGTCGGTGATGCCTTTTTGCGCAATCGTCTCTTCGGTGAAGGCGGTCACCGCGATCGGGACGCTTTGCAGATTCTCTTCGCGGCGGCGGGCGGTGACGATGATGTCGCCGAGACCGCTGTCGTCGCTGGCGACGGCTTGGTCGGCGGGCGGCGTTTCGGTCTGCGCAAAGGCGGCGGCGGGCAGCAGGCTCGCGCTGCTCGCAAGGGCAAGCAGAAAGGCGGAACGCATCGAAATCATCACTTCCCTCCCAAAGGATAGCCGGATTCGTCCGGTCGATGATGCGGATGCTCGAAAATGGTATCGATGTCAATAGAAGTTGCAAACGGAATGGGAAAGTCTATCAATGGATCATATTCAGACCTGATATCGATAACAGAGAGGGATGGGATGAGCGACGCCGGGCAATTCGGGCCGTGGGTCAGCGACGAGGCAAAGCTGCGGTTCCGCGCTTTTCTTAAGGAGTCGGCAACGCCGTCCGACCTGGCCGCAGCACGCCCCTTCTTTCGTGACTATAATCAGCGGCTGCTCGACAAGGCGCTGGCCCGATATGCCGTCGATGTTGTGACGCGTGAGATCGCCGGGGTCACGGTATATGACGTCGTTCCGTCGGGCGGCGCTGCCGATGCGCCGGTGCTGCTCTGCCTGCACGGCGGCGCCTTCTTGTGGGGCGAGGGGCCGGGTGCCATGCTCGAAGCGGTACCGATCGCGGCGACCGCCGGAATGCGCGTGCTGGCGATCGATTACCGGCTTGCGCCCGAACATGCCTATCCCGCCGCGGTCGACGATGTCGTTGCGGTCTATCGCGCCCTCACCGATACCGTCGATCCGGCGAGTATCGGCATATATGGCTGCTCCGCGGGGGCGGTGCTGACAACGCAGGTGGTTGCACGCCTTCTCCATGACGACGTGCCGGGGCCCGGTGCGATCGGGATATTTCATGGAGCGCCCCTCCCGTTCGCGGGCGATGCGGCGCTTGCGCAGTCGCTGTTCGATCCCCGGGCCGAAACGGGCGCGGTGCCGAAGATCGAGGAGCTTCCCTATTTTGCGGGTGCCGACCTGTCCGATCCGCTCGTGCTATCCGCCGGGCATCCCGAGCTGCTCGCACGCTTCCCGCCGAGCTTGCTGATCTCGGCGACGCGTGACTTCGCCGCCAGCGCGGTGTCGGTCATGCATCGCCGTTTGCTTGCTGCGGGCGTCGATGCCGATTTCGTTCTGTTCGATGGCCTCTGGCACGCGCATCATATGGATGTCGACCTGCCCGAATCGGTCGAAACCTATGCGATCATCGCCGATTTCTTCCGCAAACGGCTGGGCTAGCGGCTGGTCTCGCGTGCAATCAACTCGACGGGCAATGCCTGCGCCGTGGCGGACGCGTTGCCCTCGATCAAGGCGATGAGCGCATGGGCGAGCGCGTGGCCCGCCTCGGCGCCGTCCTGACGGATCGAGCTGATCGACGGACGATGGACGCTTGCGATCGGTGCGTCGTCGAAGCCGACGATCGCGACGTCGCCGGGAACCGAGAGCCCGCGCGCGGACAAGGCGTCGCAGGCGCCGGCGGCGATGAAGTCGCTCGCGGCAAAGAGCGCGTCGAATGCCGTTCCTGCGTCGAGCGCGTCGCGCACCGCCGCGGCGCCACCCTCGGCGGTGAAGGGGCAGGGCAGCGCGCCGACCAGCCGCGCCTCGCTCGACGCGAGCGCTTCGCGAAACCCTTCGAGCCGCGCGGCAATTTCGGGATGCTGTATGTCGCCGAGGAACAGAAGGCGGGTCGCGCCCCGGCCGACCAGATGCTCGGCAGCGAGTTTGCCGCCCATGCGATTGTCGCTGCCGACGACTTTCGCGCTGACCCCGGGAACGGGTTCGCCCCAGACGACGATCGGCAGGTTCATTGCCGACACCTGCGTAACGCGGTGTGCGCCTTCGCCCTGTCCCAGCATCACGGCACCATCGGCGCCGACCGCGCTCGATGACAGGAAATGCTCGTTGGTGGTCAGCAAGGTCGAATAGCCCGCCGGGGTCAGCGTTTCGAGCAGCCCGCCGATGATCGAGAGGATCAGCGGGTCGGTATGCGACTGGCGGCCGGGGTCGATATGGTCGATCACCACCGCGATCGTCCGCGTTTCGCGCGTCCGCAGGCTGCGCGCGGCGACATTCATGCGGTAACCGACCTCGTTCGCCACCTTGGCGATGCGTTCGCGCACTTCGGGGCGGACAAGGTCGCTGCCGCGCAGCGCGCGCGACACGGTGATTTTCGAGACGCCGGCAAGCGTCGCGACCATTTCCATGGTCGGGCGTTCGTCCTTGCCGATCCTGCCCATGATTGAACGTCCCCCGAAAATCCGAAACCCTATGTAGCCGCGAAGTAGCGGCGCACCAGCCCTCCGATCAAGTCATTGGCGGCAGCAACGGCGGGAATCGTGATCGGCAGGAACTGAAATCCGTGCGGCAGGCCCTGCAGGCGGCGCGCCAGCGTTTCGACGCCGGCGCGGACCAGTGCGGCGGCATAATATTCGCCATCGTCGCGCAGCGGGTCTTCCGAAGCGGTCAGCACGATCGCGGGAGCGAGTCCCGCGTGGCTCTCTGCAAGAAGGGGCGAGGCGAACGGATCGGATTCGGGAACATCGCCAAGATAATATTCGCGGCATGCGTCGAGATAGGTTTTCGACAGGCCCGGCGCCGCGATTTCAGTGAACGACGGCAGCGAGAAACGCATGTCGGTCGCGGGATGGATCAGCAACTGGAACAGCGGCTGCGGCTTACCCTCGGCGCGCAGGCGCAGCGTGGCGGCGGCGGTCAGATTGCCGCCCGCGCTTTCGCCGCCGAGCGCAATACGGCCCGGGTCGCAACGGAGGTCGGCCGCCGACCGGCGCGCCCAGTCTAGCGCGGTCATCGCGTCGTCGAGGCCTGCGGGAAATTTGTGCTCGGGCGCCAGCCGGTAACCGACGCCAAGCACCGCGCAGCCGCTTGCCGCTGCGAGGTGGCGCGTCATCGCGTCGTGCGTCTCAAGGTCGCCGAACATCCAGCCCCCGCCATGAAGAAAGACGAGCAGCGGCAGCGGGGCGTCCGACGCGGGGCGATAGAGGCGGACCGGCACGCCCCCGGCGTCGAAATCCTCGACATGATCGATATCGGCTCCCGGCATCGCCGCCGCCATCATCGCCATATGCGCGCGCATCATCGGGATGATCTCCGGGCTCAGCGGCGGCATGTCCTGTGGTTGGCCGATAGCGGCCGCGATATCGGGATCGAGCATGGAATTCCTCTCAGATGATATCGATATCAATTTCCGCCCGGCGCGTCCAGCATAGATCGCGGACCGTTATCGCGTGCGGAAACCTTCACGGGGTATCCGCGATGGCTTTTCAACAATATCATGGGGTTTCGATATTCGGGCTGGTGCCGGCTAGAGGGCTCGAACCCCTGACCCCCTGATTACAAATCAGGTGCTCTACCAACTGAGCTAAGCCGGCACTTGGCGCCCTCTAGGCATTTTTGAGGCGGATGGGAATATCTGGCGTCGGGAAAATGCGGCGGGCAGGGCATTTTAGATGATCCCAAAGGTCCAGCCTTCGGTTCGCGCGAGCGCATTGGTCAGCGGCGACGGCGACCAGGGCGCGGTCTCGCCCGCCACCGCGCGGAGCCATGCCGCGGTGAGTAGCGCGTCGCTTGCATGATCGCTGATCGGTCCCGACAAAAGGCAGGGCGACGAGCCCAGCGCAGCGAGCGCCGTGTCGAGCGCCGCGCCGTCGCGGATCTTGCTGCGCCCTGGGGGGAGTCCGGCGGCGCGCGCGGCAAGGCTGGTATAGATTTCGACGAGCATCGGTCCCGCCGCTGGCACAGGATCGCCGGGCCATAGCGGGATGCGGCCCGTTAGCCGGTGGAGCAGGCGCATTCCCGACAAGCTGGCCTTGCCGACCTGCGCGGCGCCGACGAGGTTGAAATTGCTGACGCTGGCGGCTTGCTTCGTTGCGCGCTGATGCTTCTCGACGACCCGCAGCCGCCCCGCGCCAGCCTCGAACAGGTCGCCTGCCGCACCTGTTTGCCGGAAGTGCCGCCGCGCTTCGGGGTGTGCAAGGAAGCCGCCTGCCTCATAATATGGATCGCTGGCGGTGAGCCGCTCCACAAGCGCCCAGAGCGCGCGCATGTCGGCCGGGCTTTTCTCCCAGCCCGGGAAATAGGCGCCATGGTCCGCAAAGGCGAAGGCGGCCGAAAAATCGAAACCGATCAGCATATTCTCGCCGGCCGCCGCAACGCCCTCCAGCCATCCCAGAATTTCGGCGCGCGACCATATATGTCCCGGCCGCACCAGCGCGGGCGCTGCCGCGCCGCTGGCGACGGCCAACGCGATCCCGCGCTGACGCGGTCCGCGGGCGCCGGACCAGTCGAGTACGGCAAAATGGGTGAAGCGGCGCATCGCCGCGCCTTAGCGCATCCCTATCATCTTGCACAAAGCCTCGCTCCGCCCCACATGCACGCCATGCTGATCGAAACCGAATCGACGCCCAATCCCGCGACGCTGAAATTCCTGCCCGGCCGGGCGGTGATGGAAACGGGAACCCGTGACTTCGCCAGTCCAGAAGAGGCCGAAGCGTCTCCGCTCGCGAGCGCGCTTTTCTCGCTCGGCGATGTGACGGGCGTGTTCTTCGGCCGCGAATTCGTGTCGGTGACAATCGCGCCCGGCGCCGAATGGGCTGATGTGAAGCCCGATGTGCTCGGCATCGTCATGGACCATTTCCTCGCCGAAGTGCCGCTGTTCAATGCCGCCAGTGCGGGTTTTTCGGTGCCGGCCGAGGATGCGGGCTTCGCCGACGATCCCGCCGACGCCGATATCATCGACCAGATCAAGGAACTCATCGAAACGCGCGTCCGCCCGGCGGTCGCCAACGATGGCGGCGATATCGTCTACCGCGGTTTCGACAAGGGTAATGTCTATCTGAAAATGCAGGGCGCCTGCGCGGGATGTCCGTCGTCGACGGCAACTTTGAAGAATGGCATCGAGTCCCTCTTGAAACATTATGTGCCCGAGGTAACGGCAGTTCACGCCGTCTGACCATTTTTCCCGAGGAGTTATCCCATGAGCGAGCCGCTTTCCGACAGCGCTCTCGACCAGCTGTTTCGCACTGCGCGCACCTATAACGGCTATCTCGACAAGCCCGTTTCGGAGGCGCAACTCCATGCGATCTGGGATCTGGTGAAGTTCGGCCCGACGAGCGCCAACAGCCTGCCGGCGCGGATCGTCTGGTGCGTGACCGACGAGGCGAAGGCGAAGCTCGCCGCGCTGGCACTGCCTGCCAACGCCGAAAAAATCCTGAAGGCACCGGTCACCGCGATCATCGCGAGCGACAACGAGTTCTACGAAAACCTGCCCGAACTTTTTCCGCACGCCGATGCGCGTAGCTGGTTCGTCGGCAATGAGGCACTCGCGCAGACCACTGCGTTCCGCAATTCGAGCCTGCAGGGCGCCTATTTCATCCTCGCGGCGCGCGCGCTCGGTCTCGATACCGGGGCGATGTCGGGCTTCAACAATGCCGGCGTCGATGAAGCCTTCTTCGCCGACCAGCCGCAGGTAAAGAGCAATTTCATCTCGACCCTTGGCTATGGCGACCCCGCGACGATCTTCGAGCGCAGCCCGCGCCCCGATTTCGCCCGCTTCAATCGCATCGCCTGACGGACCCTCGATCCTCCATGCGGCATCTGGTCATCGATTCGGCGAGTGAGGCCTGTTCGGTGGCGTTGCTGGAGGCGGGAGCGGTCGTCGACTATCGACATGAGGTGATCGGCCGTGGCCATGCCGAACGGCTCGTCCCGCTGATCGCCGAACTTGCCGGGGGCGGCCGCGCCGATACTATCGTCGCGGGATGCGGCCCGGGCAGCTTTGCCGGGGTCCGGATCGGCGTCGCCGCGGCGCGCGCGCTGGCGCTCGGCTGGCAGGTTCCGGTGCATGGCTTTTCGACACTTGCACTGGTCGCCGCGGGCGCCGCCGCCGACATCGAAGCGGCGGGCGGGGCGCTCGTGGTGATGGAGGGTGGGCATGGCCAATGGTTCGTCCAGCCATTCGCCGCCGATCTGTCGCCGCGCGCAGAAATCCGTTCGCTCGTCCCCGACGAGGCCGTCCTGCTTGGCGACGAACTTATCGTTGGCAATCGGGCCGAGCCCTTTGTCGCGCTCCGCGGTTCGGGGCGTGCCGTCCCGACGCTGCCCGACGCGCGCGCGTTTCTCCAATTGCCGGCTGCGGCGCTGATCGAACAGCCGCGGCCGATTTATGGCCGGGCGCCCGATGCCAAGCCGATGGCCCCCGCATGACGGGCGAAGTCCGCCTCGCCACCGCCCGCGTCGGCGATCTTGCCGCCGTGATGCGCGTGATGGATGCGGCATTCGCTCCAGCCTATGGCGAAGCGTGGAGCGGCGCACAGCTTCTGACCCTGTTTGCCTTGCCTTCGGCGCGCGTCTGCCTGGCGTGGGACGGTGATCAGATATGCGGTTTTTCGGCGGCGCGCATCGCCGGCCCCGAAAGCGAATTATTGTTGCTCGCAGTCGATCCGCTATTTCGTCGTCGCGGTATCGCTGCGTTACTGATGGACGACTGGCAAACTTGGGCAACCGGACAGGGCGCCGAGGACTATTTCCTTGAAATGCGGTCGGATAATGACGCCGTTCACCTTTATGAGGCGAGCGGTTTTGTAGAGTGTGGCCGGCGTCCGGCCTATTACCGTGGCAATGACGGGGTGGTTCGCGACGCAATTACGATGCGTCGATCCGCACGGGAACGAAAGCCCGACTGATCTGTCATTGCGGAATTGCATCCAAAGTGGCAGTAATCCTGCCGGCGAAAGAACAAATCCAATATTCGCTAGCCTTGCTTCTGGGTAATATAAACAAGGAATAGTCTCATGTCCGACCAAGCCGATACCAATGAGATGCTCGTTACGCTGACCGCCGACATCGTCGCTGCGCATGTCAGCAACAACAGCGTCGCCATTTCGGATCTCTCCCTATTGATAAACAATGTCCACGCCGCGCTGTCGGGGCTCGGCAGCGAGCCGGTCGTCGAGGAAAAGCTGGTGCCGGCGGTGTCGATCCGCACCTCGGTCAAGCCCGACTACATCGTCTGTCTCGAGGACGGCAAGAAGCTGAAAATGCTGCGCCGTCACCTGATGACGCATTATGGCATGACCCCCGACGATTATCGCGCCAAATGGGGCCTGCCCGCCGATTATCCGATGGTCGCGCCGAACTATGCCGAAAAGCGCCGCGCGCTGGCCAAGGAAATCGGCCTCGGCACCAAGGGCCGCGGTGGCGGGCGCAAGCGCAAGGCCAAGGCCTGACATTTGCGGTAAATCGCTCCGACTGGAGCAGGGAAGGGCGGTGTCGTAGGGGCGCCGCCCTTGTCCTATCCGCGGGGCGTGCCTATACAGTTTGCAACAAAGACAAACACGGCTGCATCTGCAGGAAAGGCAAGCATGTCCGGCAATATCGATCTCGAAGCCCTGTGTCACGAAAAGGGCCTGCGCATTACCGAGCAGCGCCGCATCATTGCGCGCGTCATCTCGGATTCGGAGGATCATCCCGATGTCGAGACGCTCTATGAGCGCGCGTCCAAGGTCGACAGCGGTATCTCGATCGCCACCGTCTATCGCACCGTGCGTCTGTTCGAAGAAGCGGGAATTCTCGACCGTCACGATTTCGGCGACGGCCGCTCGCGCTACGAAGCCGCGCCCGAGGCGCATCACGATCATCTGATCGACGTCGAAACGGGCAAGGTGATCGAATTCGTCGATCCCGAACTCGAAGCGTTGCAGAAGGTGATCGCCGAACGGCTGGGCTTCCGCCTCGTCGACCACCGCATGGAGCTTTATGGTGTCGCCATCGATCGCAAGCGCGACTGATCGCAGCGCGATTACCTGGCGGACGGTCGCCCGTCTCGCCCTGATGGTGCTGACGCTCCTTTTTCTGATCGTCCCGCATCTCCTCTACCGCGCTGTCGGTCGCCCGTCGCCGATGGTCATGGCCTTCCTCAATGCCGTTGGCTGGATCGCCGGGCTGCGCATCCGCACGACGGGGGCGCGGCTCCGGCGCAATGTCCTGTTCGTGTCGAACCATGTCAGCTGGCTCGATATCCTTGCGCTCGGCGGCGCTGCGCGCTCGGCCTTTGTGTCGAAGGCGGAGGTCGGCACGACTCCGCTCGTCGGCTGGCTCGCCGACCAGAACCACACCGTTTACGTCCAGCGCGAAGCGCGGCGCGAGATCCACAATCAGGCGAACGACCTGCGCAACGCGCTCGCACGCGGCCGCCCGGTGACGCTGTTTCCCGAAGGGACGACGGGGCCGGGCGACGGACTGCTGCCCTTCCGTGCCTCGCTGTTCCAGGCGGTGATCCCGACGCCGCCGAACCTGCGCGTCCAGCCGGTGTTTCTCGACTATGGGGCAGAGGCGAACGACATCGCCTGGCTCGATCCCGAATCCGGGCTCGGCAACTTCAAACGGCTGCTCGCGCGCAAGCGGCCGATCCACCTGACGATCCATTATCTCGACCCGCTTCCCGACATCGTCGAAGCCGATCGCAAGCTCCTTGCCGAGGCGGCACGCGCCACGATTGCGGCCGAAATCGCACGGTCTTCCGCCAGCGCGCCGCATCGCCTATAGCGCGCCGATGAAATCCGACTCTCCTAAAACCTTTCACGTCAAATCCTTCGGCTGCCAGATGAACGTCTATGACGGCGAGCGCATGGCCGAGATGTTGGGCGCCGAGGGCTATGTCGCCGCCGCAGACGGCGCCGACGCCGACCTCGTCGTGCTCAACACCTGCCACATCCGCGAAAAGGCGGCCGAGAAGGTTTATTCGGACATCGGTCGGCTGAAGCGCGCCGACGGCAGCACGCCGACGATCGCCGTTGCCGGCTGCGTTGCGCAGGCTGAGGGCGCCGAAATCGCGCGCCGCGCGCCGAGTGTCGACGTCGTCGTCGGCCCGCAAGCCTATCACCGCCTACCCGACCTGATCGCGCGCGCCGAAAGGGGCGAGAAGGCGGTCGACCTCGACATGCCGCTCGAAAGCAAGTTCGGCGCATTGCCGAAGCGGGCTGGCGGCCAACGCCCGACTGCGTTCCTGACCGTGCAGGAAGGCTGCGACAAATTCTGCACCTATTGCGTCGTGCCCTATACACGCGGCGCCGAGATCAGCCGCCCCTTCGCCGACCTGATCGCCGAGGCGCGCGCGCTCGTCGCGGGTGGGGTGCGCGAAATCACCTTGCTCGGTCAGAACGTCAATGCGTGGGACGGCGAGGATGAGAAGGGCCGGGCGATCGGCCTCGACGGGCTGATCCGCGAACTTGCGCGCGAGGATGGGCTCGAACGTATCCGCTACACGACCAGCCACCCCAACGACATGACCGAGGGGCTCATCGCCGCGCATGGTGAGGTCGACAAGCTGATGCCCTTCCTCCACCTGCCGGTGCAGGCGGGCAGCGACCGCATCCTTGCTGCGATGAACCGCAGCCACAGTGTCGAAAGCTACCTCAAGATCATCGAACGCGTCCGCGCGGTGCGTCCGGATATCGCGATTTCGGGCGACTTCATCGTCGGCTTCCCCGGTGAGACCGACGCCGATTTCGAAGCGACGCTCGATATCGTCCGCGCGACCAACTATGCGATGGCGTACAGCTTCAAATATTCGCGTCGTCCCGGCACGCCCGCCGCGACGATGGACGAACAGGTCGAAGAGGCGGTGATGAACGAGCGCCTCCAGCGCTTGCAGGCCTTGCTCAACGAGCAGCAGCAGGCGTTCAACGAAGCCACCGTCGGCCGCACGACGCGCCTGCTCCTTGAGCGGAAGGGCAAGCTCGACGGTCAGTTGATCGGCAAGTCACCATGGCTGCAGTCGGTGCATGTCATCGCGCCGGGGCTCAAGATCGGTGACATGATCGACGTGCGCATCACCTCGGCTGGCGCGAACAGCGTCGGTGCCGAAGCGCTGATCGAAGAGGTCGCCTAGTGCAGCGGACGGAAGCTGTCTCCCCGAAGACACACTCCGCCTCCTTCCGTCGCATTTCCATCTCGCAGGTCATGGACTCCCGCCTTGACGGGAGTAGAGTCATGTCGTCGACCGAAGGAGCTTTGCCCATATGTCCAAACGCCCGCTGACCGCCTCCACCCCCGCCGAACCCGGCGACCGCGTCAGACTGACCGCGGAATTTGAGCGAACGCAGCTTTTGGGCATTCTTTTCGGCGAGTTTGACCGCAACCTCGTCGCGATCGAAAACCGCCTCGGCGTCTATATCTCGGCGCGCGGCAATCGTGTGCAGATCGAAGGTGAAGCCGAAGCCGCAGCGCGCGCGCGCGATGTGCTCACCGAACTCTACAATCGCATCGAACAGGGGCAGGAGGTCGATACCGGCCTTGTCGACGGCGTGATCGCCATGTCGGCGCAGCCGACGCTCGCCGGCATCATCCGCCACGACAAGGACGAGGCGCCGCCGATCATGATCCGCACGCGCAAAAAGACGATTGTCCCGCGTGCGCCGTCGCAGGTCCCTTATATGCAGGCGCTCGCGCGCGATGACGTGATTTTCGCGCTCGGCCCGGCGGGCACCGGCAAGACCTATCTTGCGGTCGCGCAGGCCGTGGCGCAGCTGATCACCGGCAGCGTTCAGCGCCTGATCCTCTCGCGCCCCGCGGTCGAGGCGGGTGAGAAACTCGGCTTCCTGCCCGGCGACATGAAGGAAAAGGTCGATCCCTATCTGCGCCCGCTCTACGACGCGCTCCACGACTGCCTGCCCGCCGAACAGGTCGAGCGCCGCATCGCGTCGGGCGAGATCGAGATTGCGCCGCTTGCGTTCATGCGCGGGCGTACGCTCGCCGATGCCTTCATCATCCTCGATGAAGCGCAAAACACGACGATCCCGCAGATGAAGATGTTCCTGACGCGCTTCGGCATGAACAGCCGCATGGTAATCTGCGGCGACCCCAAGCAGGTCGACTTGCCGATCCCGGCAACCTCGGGCCTCGCCGACGCGGTCGGCAGGCTCGAAGGGCTGGAGGGCATCAACGTCAGCTATTTCACCAGCGCCGACGTCGTTCGCCATCCGATCGTCGGGCGGATCGTCGATGCCTATGAAGGGCCGGGGGCCTGAGCCTGGCAGTGCGCTAGCCGACACGAAGGACAGACGGGTATCGGAGACCGACAAGGCCGACTCCCCTTGCCCTTGCGCAAGCCCAATCTACCAAAATGTCGGAGTCGATCAATCGGCGCGGATCCATGATCGATGTCGGCCGCCCGCCTCAATTTTGACAAGCAAATGATTCGCAATAGCATAACACTTGACCCTTAGATTTCGCGCGCCTAGACGGCCGCTATTGCGAGTCAGTCGCAATCAATCAGGGGAAGAAAATTGAACATCCAACGTCTGCCGTCCGTAACCCGCCTTGCCGCAGGCAGCGCGCTGGGCCTCGTGCTCGCCGCGACCGCTGCGCCGGCCTTTGCGCAGGACAATGACGGCGACTATTGGGTGGCGCGCAAGAACCAGATCGTCGTCACTGCGACGCGCACCGCGGTGAAGGCTGAGGACGTTCCGGTCACCGTCACCGTCAAGACCGACGAACAGATCGCCGACGAGCTCGTCACCGACATCCGCGACCTCGTCCGCTTCGAACCCGGCGTCAGCGTCCAGCGCCAGCCCGCGCGCTTCGGTGCTGCGCTCGGCGCGACCGGCCGGGCCGGCAACGACAGCTTCAACATCCGCGGCATCGGCGGCAACCGCGTGTTGATCCAGGTCGATGGCGTGCGCGTCCCCGATGGTTTCAGTTTTGGCGCACAAGCATCGGGTCGCGGCGATTATGTCGACCTCGGTCTCGTCAAGTCGGTCGAAATCCTGCGTGGTCCGTCGTCGGCGCTGTACGGCAGCGACGGGCTTGCGGGCGCGGTCAGCTTCATCACCTCGGACCCCGTCGACTTCCTCGAGGAGGGCAAGAATGTCGGCGGCCTTCTCCGCGCCGGCTACAGTAGCGCCGATGAGGAATTCAGCGAAACCGTGATCCTCGCGGGACGCAGCGGCGACTGGTCGCTGATGGCGGCCTACACCCGCCGCGATTACAAGGAACTCGAAAATCAGGGCAGCCTTGGCACCGCGAACGGTATCGGCGCATCGCGGACGCTCGCCAATCCGCAAGACGGCCGCTCGGACGCCGCGCTCGCGCGCATCGTCTATGATCCCGCCAATGGCCACAAACTGCGCCTGACCGGCGAATATCTCGATACGCGCCTCTACACCAACGGCCTCAGCGGCCTCGGCTCGAACGGTCTCGGCGCAGTCGTCGATCGCCTCGAAGGGTTCGATACAGGGGAACGCAAGCGCGTTTCGCTCGACTGGAGCTGGGAAGGCGAAGGCGTGATCGATTTCGCCCGCGTCGCGCTTTACTGGCAGGACGGCGAAGATCGCCAATATACCGAGGAAGATCGTACCCCTTCGGTCGACCGCACCCGCCTCAACACCTTCGAAAACCGGGTCTTCGGTGCCTCGGCCGACGCGCGCGCCGATTTCGCCACCGGTGCGATCACGCACCGCCTCGTCTTCGGCGGCGATATCAGCAAGACGCGCCAGCGCGGCCTTCGCGGCGGCACCGTGCCGCCGGCGGGCGAAACCTATCCGACGCGCGCCTTCCCCAGCACCGACTTCACCCGCGCCGGGCTGTTCGTGGGCGACGAAATCTCGGTCGCCGACGGGCGCCTGCTTCTCTACCCGGCGCTGCGCTTCGACTGGTTCGACCTGTCGCCCGACAACGACCCGCTGCTGCCGACCTTCCGCGGTGCCAAGCAGGACGGTTCGCGCGTCTCGCCGAAATTCGGGGCGGTGTGGAAGGTCACCGATGACGTCCGGCTGTTCGCCAACTATGCGACCGGCTTCAAGGCGCCCGAACCGGGGCAGGTCAACCAGTTCTTCGAAAACCTGACCTCGCCCTTCTTCTCCTACCGGACGCTTCCGAACCCCGATCTGGGGCCCGAGCGCAGCGAAAGCTTTGAAGGCGGGGTGCGCTTTTCCAGCGATGCTGTCAGCCTCGACGTCACCGCCTTTTCCGCGCGGTACAAGGATTTCATCAGTCAGGAACAGGTCGGCGGCACTGGAACGATCGCCAACCCCATCCTCTATCAATTCGTGAATCTCGATCGCGTCCGGGTCAAAGGGGCCGAGGCGCGGTTCGAGGGGCGAGCGTCGTCCGGCCTGTATACGACGCTCGCCCTATCCTATGCGAAGGGTGACATCATCGACCCCGATGGCCTGCGCTCGCCGCTGTCGTCGATCGATCCGCTCAAGCTCGTTGCCGGGCTTGGTTATCGCGATCGCGAAGGACGCTTCGGCGGCCAGATCATCGTGACGCATGCGAGACGCAAGGAAGCGTCGCGCACGACGGGGCTCTGCACCCCCGAATGTTTCCGCCCCGACGCCTTCACCATCCTCGATGCGACGGCGTTCGTCCAGGTGATGGAAAAGCTTACGCTGCGCGCAGGCGTCTTCAACCTCCTCGACAAGAAATACAGCTGGTGGAGCGATGTGCGCGGTCTCGCGATGGGCGGAACAGTGACCGCGCCGACGGTCCCGGCGAGCGCCGACGCCTATACCCAGCCCGGCCGTAACGCGAGCGTGTCGCTGAGTTTCCGCTTCTAAAACAAAAAGAAGGACTGCAACGATGAAAACCTATCGCAAGATTGCCGCCGGGCTGCTGCTGCTCACCGCCGCGCTGCCCGTCGTGGCGTCGGCCCATCCGCCGATCGCCGCCGAGGCCGCGGCCGCCAATTTCGAACAGGACCGCGCCGACATCCTCGCGATGGCAGGCAATTACCGCGTCAGCTTCAACATGCAGGAATCGACGCGCTGGGATCCCGACTACGAAGTCCTCGAACCCAAGCGTTCGGGCGGCAACGAAGTCGTGCGCGTGATCGAGGACACCGGCCGCAAGATCAGCCTGCAGCATATGCTCGTCATTACCGGCGACGACGACAAGAGCATGATCATCAAGCATTGGCGCCAGGATTGGGAATATGAACCCGCGAAGGTGCTCGTCTATTCGGACCGCAATGCGTGGACGTGGGAAGACGTCCCTGAAAAGATGCGCACCGGCCGCTGGTCGCAGACGGTCTATCAGGTCGACGACAGCCCGCGGTACGGCGGCTGGGGCCAGTTTGAAACGCAGGGTGGCGTCCGCCGCTGGCGCTCGAACTGGACATGGCGCCCGCTCGCGCGCCGCGATGCCGTGCGCAATCCGGTTTACGACCGTTACCTCTCGATCAACCGCCACCAGCCTTCGCCCGACGGCTGGGTCCACTGGCAGGACAATACCAAGATG
Source organism: Sphingopyxis sp. YR583 (assembly GCF_900108295.1). Taxonomy (NCBI): domain Bacteria; kingdom Pseudomonadati; phylum Pseudomonadota; class Alphaproteobacteria; order Sphingomonadales; family Sphingopyxidaceae; genus Sphingopyxis; species Sphingopyxis sp. YR583. The sequence continues at coordinate 99,860 of NZ_FNWK01000004.1, forward strand.
GGGACGAAGGACGGCAAGCTGGTGCCGATCGTCCAGGAATATGTCCTCAACACCTATATCAAATACGACCAGTATGATGTGAAGGCGGCCGACGATTATTGGGCGGCGACCAAGGATTATTGGGCGGCCGTGCGCGCCGAGTGGGACCGCGTCGCCGCAACCAAGGGCGGCATCGCGATCGAAGAAAAGGCCGACACCGGCACCGTGATCAGCGGCCGTCTGCTCGAAATGGCCGACGAGGTTCAGGAAAAAAAGCTGACCACCGCGAAAGCCATTTCCGAAGCGAAGAAGCTGATCGAAACGAACACGCGCAAGCTCTGACGACCTTCACCATGTGAAGCCCGAAACTGGGGGCGGCTCGCGAGGGTCGCCCCTTTATTTTGAGGGAAGACGTTGCGCCGTAGCGGGGCCGTGTTGCTCCTCAAAGATCGGCTGTGGGTTCTTTCCACGGCACGCCTCATACTCGACTGGCGGGTCATTCCGGAACCGGGTTGGCCAGCCGGGCAAACATGTGATTGTCGTCGTATCGAGTCCCCTTGCTAGGGCAAGAGACATTGAATGAGACCGTGCTTCGCCGATCAGGCAATTCAGGTTGGCGGGCGGCGTCGTATCGATCCGAACGAAGGACGATCCGGCGTGATCTGGAATTGTCGAATCGGTCGTAAACGCGTCGATACCGCAACTCCGGATCAACCGGACGCTGGTCGGCCCATCCTCATCCTTTGAGCTATGTGCGAATATTTCGTCGAAATTGTCATCCGCAATCCGCAGATAGAGCGGCTCGGGACGATCCTTGAACCACACGCTGGCAATTGCGGCGCCGACCAATGCCAGCGCCGCGCCCAGTGCCGTGCCCCACAGGAACGATCTGCGCATGCCGGGTTTTCTGGCAGTTATTTCTTCCTCGCGCCCTCGACGCTCCAGATCCCCGCACCGCTCGTCGCGATGAACAGGAAGATGAAGCAGTAGAGGATGATCGTCTCGCCGCCGTTGGCGATCGGGTAAAGCCCCTGCGTGCCGTGTGCGGTCCAGTAACCCACCGCCGACATGCCGCTCGCGATAAAGGCTGCGGGACGGGTGAACAGCCCGATGATGATGAGCGCGCCCGCGATCAGTTCGATCGTGCCTGCGCCATACAGCATCGGGTTGAGCGGATAGGGAAAGGCGGCCGGAAATGCGAAAAACTTCTGTACGCCGTGCGCGAGGAACAACAGCCCTGCGACAATACGCAGCAGCGCATAGGCCTGTTCGCCGAAACCATCGAGAAATTTCATGATCGATCCCCCTTCAAACCAATGACGCCGGCGATGCTAGCGGCTTGCCACGGGACATCAACCTATATCCCGGCGGACCTTATCCTATCCCAAAGTGGCATTGCCTTTGCCCCCTGCCGTCACGGAAAAATGCATCGCGCGAAAAAATAATCGCCCGGCATGTCACATTCGCCGCGCGTTGCTCGTCAAGTCCGTACAAACCAATCAAAGGAGCTTGCAATGACCAAGGTCAACGACCCCTATGCCGCCGCCCCGCACCTGATGAAGCAGTGGATGGCCGCCAGCCTCGCCGCCGAAAAGAGCCTCGAGCCAAGCTTGATCGAGCTGGTGAAAATCCGCTCGTCGATCCTCAACGGCTGCGCCAACTGCATCAACATGCACACGGTCGAAGCCCGCGCGAAGGGCGAAACCGAACAGCGCATCTATCTGCTCTCGGCCTGGCACGAAGCGCCGGTCTACACCGACCGCGAGCGTGCCGCGCTGGCGTGGACCGATGCCTTGACCCGCCTTTCGGAAGGGCACACACAGAAGGCCGCAAAGCAGGCGCTCGAAGCGCATTTCACGCCGGAGGAGCAGGTGAACCTGACCGTGATGATCAACGTCATCAATGGCTGGAACCGTATCGCGGTCGGTTTCGACCTCTGGTACGAAAACGGCGCGCTGAAGGCCGCCTGATGACCCGCGCTCGATGACTGGCGGGGGCATCCGCGGCGAAATCGATGCGGCGGCGGACGCGGCGGTCAGCTTCGACCCGTTGCGCCCGCTGCTCACCCGCGTCGCCTATCGTATGCTCGGTTCGGTCGCCGATGCCGAGGATGTCGTGCAGGACGCATATATCCGCTGGCTCGGCACCGATCGCGGTGCGGTGCGTGAGCCGGCGGCATTCCTGCGGCGAACCGTGACGCGGCTCTGCCTCGACCAGCTCAAGTCGGCGCGAAGCCAACGCGAAACCTATATCGGCCCCTGGCTCCCTGACCCGCTGGTCGAGGAGGAAGAAGAGGATGACGTCACGCTGCCGCTGATGCTTGCACTAGAACGCTTGTCGCCGCTCGAGCGCGCGGCGTTTCTCCTGCACGACGTCTTCGGCGTCGAGTTCGAGGAGGTCGCGAAGACGATCGACCGCGACCCCGCCGCAACGCGTCAACTCGCGGCGCGCGCGCGAACCCACGTCCGCGATGCGCGCCCGCGCTACAAGCTCGAAAAGGAACAGGGGCTTCAGATCGCAAACGCTTTTTTCGCCGCATCGCGGAGCGGCGACATGGGCGCGCTCGGCGCCTTGCTTGCCGCCGATGTCGGCATGTGGGCCGACGGTGGCGGCAAGCGGCCTGCGGCGATGGGCGTCATCCTTGGCGTCGATACGGTAGTGAAACTGCATCGCAGCCTCGCCGTGCTCTTTGGCAAATATGGCTCGACGCTCGTCCATACCGGGACGATCAACGGCCTGCCGGGTTTCGTCACGCGCGAAGCCGACGGCGAACTGCAAACCACCGCGCTCGAAATCGAGGAAGGCAAGATCGCCGCCATCTATGTCATGCGCAATCCCGACAAGCTGCGCCACATGCACTGATCGCCGCGGCGCCTATCAGGTGCTCAAAATGGTAGGGAAAAAGAAACCGGGTGCGCTATGGAAACGCATTTCTGCGCCAACCCGCTGAATTTCTTTGCGAACCGAATCCGATGCAAGTGGGTCATATTTACCGGAAAGTTGAATCGCCAATTATTGGCGACAGGCCGTGCCGCGCTAGCCATCGGTATCCGAGAGGCCTGCGGGGTCTTTTTTGCTGTCCTACATCGTGTCGCGGCTATAGCGTCGCGCCATGATCCACAGCCAGCCTATGCGGGTTTCGCCTGCCGCCTCCGATATGCGATTTCAGAGTGAAGTTACGCAGTTTTCAGCCAGTTCCTGCTCGGGTGATTTTCCATGCTGAGCGTCGAAACCCATGCCGCGACGCCATGGCCCGATCCGCTCGACTGGGAGGCGCGGGCAGGGGAGGCGGTCGCCGCGGCGCTTGCGCTGACGCCCTATGCCTCGCTCGCCGATGCTGCGCCGCTCGTCGAGGTGTCGGTGCGGCTGACCGACGATGCGGAGGTGCATACCCTCAACCGCGACTTTCGCGGCAAGGACAAGCCGACCAATGTCCTCTCCTTTCCGCAGGTGCAGGATGACCTGCTCGAAAGTCTCGCCAACAGCGACGATGCCGAAATCCTGCTCGGCGACATCGTGCTGGCGCGCGAAACCTGCGCGCGCGAGGCGGAAGAGAAGGGGATTTCGATCCCCGATCATGCGACGCATCTGATCGTTCACGGGACGCTGCATCTGGTTGGATATGACCATATGGACGACGCCTCCGCCGCCGCGATGGAGGCGCTCGAGGTGAAAGCGCTTGCATCGCTGGGCATCGCCAATCCATATGCGGATCAGGATTAACAGGGAAAAGCCATTATCTATGCCCGACGACCAGGGATCTTCGAACCGATCGGAAGAGGACAGTAGTAGACCCGGACTATTGTCCGGGCTGAAAACGCTGTTGTTCGGCGACGACAAGGAACCGTCGCTGCGCGAACAGATCGAAGAGGTCATCGACGAGGCCGAGGAAGATGGGCCGGAACGGCGCGGCAGCAGCGTCGTCGGCGACCTCTCGCCGATCGAGCGTAAGATGTTGCGTAACCTCCTGCACTTCGGCGAGCAGACCGTCGACGATGTCGCGGTGCCGCGCGCCGATATTATCGCGATCCCCGAAAGTGCGAGCTTTGCCGACATCGTCGCGCTGTTCGCCGAGGCCGGGCACAGCCGCCTGCCGGTCTATCGCGAAAATCTGGATGAAGTCGTCGGCATGATCCACGTCAAGGACGTGTTCGCCGTACTTGCCGAAGGACGCACGCCGCCGCCTTTGCTCGACCTGATCCGGCAGCCGCTTTACGTCCCGCAGTCGATGGGCGTGCTCGACCTGCTCGCCGAAATGCGCGCGAAGCGGACCCATTTGGCGATCGTAATCGACGAATATTCGGGGACCGAGGGGCTGCTCACGATCGAGGATCTGGTCGAGGAAATCGTCGGCGAGATTGAGGACGAGCATGACGATGAACCGACCGTGCTCTTCGCGCCCGGCGACGGGGGATGTTGGGAAGCCGATGCGCGCGCCGAACTCGACGACGTCGGCGAGGCGATCGACCCGCGGCTTGCCGAGGTGGAGGAAGATGTCGATACGCTGGGCGGCCTCGCCGCCGTGCTCGCGGGCCATGTTCCCGAGGTCGGTGAAATCCTCCAGCATCCGAGCGGCTGGCGTATCGAGGTGACCGAGGCAGACGAACGCCGCGTCCACCATTTGCGGCTTCACCCGCCGGTGGTCGTCGATCTTGAGGCGCCGTCGGAAACCGGGGACTAGCCGCGCCGGCTAATCGGGGCTGATGTTGATTACATTATAGCGCAGCGCCTCTGCGGGTGTCAGGCATCGGCGGGTCGATCGGTCGCTTTCGGTCGCGACCGCCTTTTGCCGGTACATGATGTCCGACAACAGATCGCGCGAGACGTCGAGCCGGATCAACAGGTCATTGTCCTCGGTCGCCATCAGCGCGGCTTCGCGTTCGACGTCGCTGATCAATTCGGTCGTGGAATCGGCTCCCATCGCGACGCTCGACTGGATGGCGTTCTTGTCTCCGGTCATCGTGAACATATGGACCATGAAATGGCCGCCGGGATCGATCGTGCGAGCGCGACCGCCCATGAAGACGAAATTGCACGCACTGAAACAGGTCCATCCCGACGGAATGCGCGTCACCATCTGGCGTTCCTTGCTGAACTTGCGGATCAGCAGCCCCGCCGCATTGCCGGCCCGCGCATCGCCGCCCGGCGACCGGATCCAGATCTCGCTGATCGCCGGATTGTCGGTCAGGATTTTTTCGAGCCGGGCGGGCAGCTCGCTGTCGATGCGCCCCTCGGCCAGCAACACGGTTTCGCCGCTGCGCTTGAACGGCGTCAGCACCATCGTCTTGTAGTCTGACCAGTTGGGCTCTGCGGGGCAGGTGGGATTGTCGGGGTCCATCTCCATCCCCGGGGGCGTCGCCGCGGTGCATGCCACCATCGCAGTCCACGCCGTGAGCGATTTGATCCAAGGGTTCATACGATCATCCCCACATCAAGCGGACCCCCGACCGCTTGTGCGATCATATCAGGTCGTTGCCGGAACCGAAACAATATCGCAGCGCGGATGCCTATGGTGTGACTGGTATCATTGCCCCGGCTTGTGAGCCCGTCCATTCAAGCCTAGCCTTGGAGGCGAGGTTGGGAGTTCGGTCATGCGAACAAAGCTGCGACACGGGTTGGCGGTCGGGGTCGTCTTCATGGCACTGATGTCGGGCCATGGCGACGCGACGGCTTGGCAAGGTCAGCCGAGCGAGGGGGACAAGGCCTTTGTTCCGCCGCCCGTCACCGAACCCGCGCTGCCGGCGCTTCCGATCCGACCGGTGCTCGATACCGAAAGCTACCCCGCCTGCCGCGAGGATTATCGCAAGATCGACGCGCCTTTTGACAAGGCCGCGGCGATCAACCGCTGCACGGTGGCGATCGACACCTATTACCGGAACAAGATGCTTCCCTATCGCGAAGCGATGATCGTCTATCAGGGGGCTCTGTCGTCGCTTTATACGGAGAAGGTTGGGGGCAATATGCGCTATTCCCCCGCGACGCAGGACCGCTTCTACAAAGCCGTTATGGTCGAGCATGCGGCGTCCGATCCCGGGGGCGCCAATCTGGCCGCCTATCGTGCGGTCGAGGCGCAATATCAGACCGACCGCGCCTATCTGGCCGACCGTTTCTGCTTCAACACGGGCTGCAACGGCTATCCAGTCCCGGCATCGCCGGTCAAAATGGCGGTGCCCGACGCAACAGAAAAACCCGCCGAGACGAAAGGTACGGAGGAAAAGCGTGCGAGCAACGACAATCCCGACCCCAAGTGCAAGCGTGCCCGCAAGCGCGGCGGTGCGCTGGGCGGATTGATCGGCGGTGTCGCGGGGAGCGCGGTGGGCCTCAAGGGCGTCGGTACACTTGTGTCCGGGCTGGTCGGGGCGGTGCTCGTCGCCGAAATCGCCTGCCAGCTCGATGAAAAGGAGCAGAAGGCCGCTGCCGAGGCGACCGTTGCGGTGACGAAAAAGGAAGAGGTCGGGGCGACCGCCAAATGGACCAGCCCGACGCGCGAAGGCGTTGCGGGATCGTCGACGATCACCGCGCTCAACACCGAACCCAACGGCAGTAAATGTCTCGCGATCACCGACATCGCGATCGTCGAGGGCGAGGAGACGCGCGTATCGAAACGCATGTGCCGTGCGAAGCCCGGCGAACCGTACAGCATCATGGCCTGACGGCGGCGTTGCGTTTGCGCCGCGACGGGACTAGCGGAGGCGTGATGGACGTCTCAGACCTTCGCATCGCCCTGTTCAGTGGCAATTATAATATGACCACCGACGGCGCGAACAAGGCGCTGAACCGTCTGGTGGCTTATCTTCTGGCCCATGGCGCCGCGGTTCGCGTCTATTCGCCGACCGTCGCAATCCCCGCCTTCGAACCGACGGGCGATCTCGTTAGCGTGCCTTCAGTCGCGATTCCGGGGCGAAGCGAATATCGCATTCCCGTGTCCTTTTCGTCGCGCGTGCGTGAGGACATCACCGCTTTTGCGCCGAACATCGTTCATATCTCCAGCCCCGATCGCGTTGCCAGGCAGGCGGCGGCATGGGCGCGGCGGCGGCGGCTCCCGGTCGCCTGTTCGGTGCACACGCGTTTCGAAACCTACGTTCGCTATTATAATCTGTCGTTCCTCGAGCCGGTTATGGTCGCATGGCTCCGCAAGCTTTACCGCAAGTGCGACGCGCTGATCGCGCCGTCCGAAAGCTTTGCGCAGGTGCTGCGCGAACAGCGGATGAACTATGATATCGGCATCTGGACCCGCGGCGTCGAGCAGGGCGTTTTCAATCCCGGCCGCCGCGACATGGCGTGGCGCCGCTCGCTCGATATCGCCGACGATGTTCCCGCCATTGCCTTCCTCGGCCGGCTGGTGATGGAAAAGGGGCTCGACGTCTTCGCCGACGCGATCGACGTGCTCCAGCGCCGCGGCGTGCCGCACAAGGTCGTCGTGATCGGCGAAGGGCCGGCGGGCGAATGGTTCGAATCGCGCCTGCCCAACGCGAAGTTCGTCGGTTTCCAGGGCGGTGAGGATCTCGCGCGTGCGCTTGCCTCATGCGATATTTTCTTCAACCCGTCGGTCACCGAAACCTTTGGCAATGTGACGCTCGAAGCGATGGCCTGCGGCTTGCCCGTCGTTGCGGCGCGCGCGACGGGCAGCGCCAGCATCGTCAAGCATGGACAAACCGGTTATCTGGTCGCCCCCGGATCGATCACAGGCTTTGCCGACCATCTGCAGCGCTATTGCCGCGACATCCAGCTTCGCGCCGAGCATGGTGCCGCGGCGGTGCTCGAAAGCGGTGCCTATCAATGGGACGCGATCAACCGGACGGTTGCCGACACCTATATTCGCCTGATCCGTCAGAAGCAGCGGCACCGGAGTTGAGATAGGCATGGCCGGGGATCTGTTCGGCGAGGAAGTGCCCGGTGCGGAGCAGGGCAGCGCAACCGGCCCGGTGCCGCTGGCCGAACGGCTGCGTCCGCGCACCCTCGCCGAGGTCGTCGGGCAGGAGCATCTGACCGGGGCCGAGGGGGCGATCGGCCGGATGGTCGCGGCGGGCCAATTGGCCTCGATCATCCTGTGGGGTCCGCCGGGAACCGGCAAGACGACGATCGCGCGGCTGCTTGCAGAGGCGGTGGGCATGCGGTTCGCGCCGCTGTCGGCTGTCTTCTCGGGCGTCGCCGATCTTCGCCAAGCCTTCGCCGACGCGGAGAAGATGGCGGCAGCGGGCAAGCGGACATTGCTCTTCGTCGACGAAATCCATCGGTTTAATCGGGCGCAGCAGGACGGCTTTCTGCCCTATGTCGAACGCGGCACCGTGGTGCTGGTGGGTGCGACGACCGAGAATCCGAGTTTCACGCTCAATGCCGCACTGCTCAGCCGCGCGCAGGTGCTCGTCCTCAATCGCCTCGGCGAAGCGGCGCTGGGCACGCTCGTCGAGCGGGCGGAGACCGAGGTTGGCGAGCGCCTGCCAGTGACCGACGAGGCGCGCGCCGCGCTGATCGCCAGCGCCGACGGCGACGGGCGTTTCCTGCTCAATCAGGTCGAAACGCTTTTCTCGGTGACGATCGAGAAACCGCTCGACCCGGCCGAGTTGGCGCAGTTCCTGCACCGCCGGATGCCCGTCTATGACAAGGATCGCGACGGCCATTATAACCTGATCTCGGCGCTGCATAAGGCGCTGCGCGGATCGGACCCGCAAGCCGCGCTCTACTGGCTCGCGCGGATGCTCGTCGCGGGCGAGGAGCCGCTCTATGTGCTCCGGCGAATCACCCGCTTCGCGAGCGAGGACATCGGGCTCGCCGACCCGCAGGCGCTTGTGCAATGCCTCGCCGCAAAGGACGCGTATCAGTTCCTCGGATCGCCCGAAGGCGAACTCGCGATCGTGCAGGCGTGCCTCTATTGCGCCACCGCGCCCAAGTCGAACGCCGCCTATGCGGCGCAGAAGGCAGCATGGGCTGCCGCGCGCGAAACCGGCAGCCTCGCGCCCCCGGCCAATATCCTCAATGCGCCGACCAAGCTGATGAAAGATTTGGGTTATGGTGCGGGCTACAGTTACGACCATGACGCGCCCGACGGCTTTTCGGGCGGCAATTACTGGCCCGACGACATGGCGCCGGTCGACTTTTACCGGCCGGTCGATCGCGGCTTCGAAAAGCGTATCGCCGAACGTATCGCCTGGTGGGACGAACGCCGACACGTGAAGGAATGACGTCAGCCTTGCCCCGCATCGCGCATGGGTATAGTTTTGGTACCAATCGGGTCGCGCCGGAATTGGGGTAGTCATCATGGCATTGGCGCTTGTCCTTGCCGCTGCAGCGACACCGATCCTGTCCTGTCCAGGCGGCACCATCGAAACAAAATGCACCGCTGCGGAGGTGGCGGCGAAGATTGCGATCACGCGTGCGCGCGTCACCAATATCGCGCAGCGATGTCTGTACGACTTCGGGGGCAAGTGCAGCGTCGAGGCAAGCGGACGGATCAACAGCAGCGATCGCGGCGCGACCTTGCTTTGGCAAAAGATGCTGCTCGCGCCGCGTGACGGTCCGCAGGCGCGGATGCTGGTCCTGTTATCGCAGGACAAGGCGGGCAAGACGGCGCTTGCCGGCTTCGCCGAAAGTTCGGGATCGATCGGCGCGCCCGATCTGGTCGTCGACAATGACAAGCGGCGGCTCGTCCATGTCGGCGGCACGCTCGCCGGCAGCGGGGGTGGCAACGCCGATGCCCTGTTCGTAAGCGATACCGCTACGCCCCAGTGGCGCCGCGTCGATCTGTCCGACTGGGCGGAGCAGGGCGGCAAGCTGCTGCCGACGGGCTATTGGCTGCGTGGCCCGGCACAATTTGCCTTCGACGAAATGTTCGCCTCGGCGCCCGTCGCGCGCGACGGCGACGGCAATTGCTGTCCCCGCGGGGGCAACGCTTTCTATGATCTCGATATTCAGGGCGACCGGCTGGTGTTGACGCGTCTGCGCTTCCAGCCCATGCAGCCGTTGGGACGGGACGTCGAGGTTACAGCCGGGACGCTCGAAGACTAGTTCGACGGGACGCCATGGCGCTTGTATTCGATAGCTGGGACGATGTGGTGGCTTTTGCCTGCGCGCTTCCCGATGTCGAGATGCTTTCCTTTTACGGCACCCCTTGTCCCAAGCTGGGCGGCAAGGCTCTCGCGTCTCCGGGACGCGAGCCGGGCAGTTTTGCGGTGATGTGCAACCCCGACGAAAAGGAAATCCTGCTTGAAACCGATCCCGACACCTTCTGGCAAACACCGCATTATGAAGGCTGGCACGCGCTTCTTGTCCGCTTCGGATCGGACGATCCCGAACGCGTTGCCAATGTCATCAGGCGCGCCTGGTGGGATCGCGCCAAGAAGGCACAGCGGCAGGCGTTCGGCGAACGGCCCTGACCTGTTGCGCATTCTCGGCGCCTTGCTCCTTGTCGGCGCCGTGCCCGCGGCAGCACAGGCGCCGAAGCCCAATGCCGATCTGAACCGCGCCTGGGCCGCGGGTTATCGCGCGGCCTTCGTCTGTTCATCCTTGTGGAACGGTGCGGGCAAACCGCTCGAGACGATCGAACGCGACGAGCTCACCGGAATTTACCCCGAGATCGAGGCCGACGTTCGTGCGTTGAAGGCTGATGTCGACGACAAGATGAAAAGCGTCAGCGTCAGATATCGCGACGATATGCCGCCGCGGATTGCCCAATGGAGCGGGCGCGACGGCTGCGTCACGCTGCCGATCGGGGCTCAGTCGGCAGCGTTTCCCGCCGCCGAACGCCGCGCCGACCTCGATGCGCGCCCTTGGCCGATCGGCGACAAGAATGCGCGGCGTCCCGCCACCAAGGGCTTGGGTCCGTTCGAAGAGACGGCAATGGGCATCGACCGCTTCGGCGGACGCACCAGTTCGCTACTGATCGTCAAGAACGGTCGGATTGCGTTTGAGCGCTATTGGGGCGGGCACGATATCCACACCGCCCAGCGCACCTTCTCGGTCGCGAAATCGATGGCGGCGACGCTGATCGGTCATGCGGTGCAACAGGGCCGGATGGACGTGACGAAGCCCGCGACGATCGCCGAATGGCAGACGCAGGGGGATCCGCGGGCGGTGATCACCACCGAACAGCTGATGCGTATGGCGAGCGGCCTGACCAGCGATACCGCGGGCAACCGCAGCGACGCCATCTATATGGGCGGTGCATCGGTTCGCCAGTGGACGACGCAATGGCCGCTGCTCAACCCGCCGAACAGCCGTTATCGCTATGCCAACAACGACACGCTGCTCGCAACGCTGTCGCTGAAAGCGGCGTTGAAAAAGACGGGCGAACCGCTCGACCCCGCCGCCTTCTTCGACCGGCTTGGCATGACGCGCACCTTCGTCGAGCATGACAAGGACGGCGATTATATCCTGTCGAGCCAGGTGTGGACGACCGCGCGCGATTTGGCGCGGCTGGGGCTCCTCTATCAGAAGGACGGGATGTGGCAGGGCGAGCGCCTGCTCCCCGCCGACTGGCGCCGCTTCGTCACGATGCCGAGCGGGCCGCAGCCCGATGGCGCGTTCGGTTATGGGGCGGGCTTCTGGCTGCTCAACAAGTCGGAAGGAATTCCTGCCGACGCTTTCGGTGCCTTCGGCAACCGCGGCCAATATGTCATCATCATCCCGTCGCGCGAACTGGTGATCGTCCGCCAGGGTTATGACGACGACAAGACGCGGCTCGATACCGCCGAACTCGTCAAGGCCGTGGTCGCCGCCGACCGCTGATCATTCGAAGGGCGGATAACGCTCGAACGCCGGCAACTCGTTGAGCTTTTCCATCCAGCCGATGCGGTCGGCGGTCTGAATCTGCGCCTGCGCGGGGATCGCGTCGGGGTCGTCGAGCGTCGCGGTCTGCACGTCGATCTGGCCGGGGAAGATCGCATCGTTGGTATAGAAGAGCCCCGTGCCGCAATCGGCGCAGAAATGCCGGCGGCCATGCTCGGACGAGGCATAGACCTTCGCCGTGCCGTCGATGTCGATTTCGTCATTGCCGACAAGCGCCCAGCCGACGAGCGGTGCGCCCGAATGGCGGCGACAGTCGCTGCAGTGGCACAGCGCATGATGCTGCACCGCAGTGCTCATCGAATAGCGGATCGCACCGCAATGGCATTGGCCGGAGGCACGGGCGGCTGGCTCGGTCATCTCTCTCTCCTCAAGTTATCGATGGGGAACATAACATAAACATCATGCGCTCGGCAATTTGAAATAGCGTACTGTCATCCGATCCAAGAGGGGAAACAGCTTCTGGCCGTAGGTCGGAATTCTGCGGAAAACTGGGCCATTAACCTGATATTTACGTTGTCTGGTCACAAATCCGCAGCATCAATCAAGGGGGGCTGCATTGAAAAAGACTTTTCCTGACATGCTGTTCGCTGTCTTCGCGTTTATCGCGTTCAGCTTCGCGACCACCACACCGGCCTATGCTTATCTTGACGGCGCGACCGTCAGCATGGCGCTGCAGGCTCTCACCGGCGCGGTCGCCAGTGTTTTGCTGTTCGGCAAAATCTATTGGGCAAAGCTCAAGAACATCGTCAAGCGCCAGCAGGACTGACCTTCATGAAATTCGACGCGGGATCATTCCGCGACCCTTCGGGTCGCGTGCTTCGTCATGACAATCGCGTCCTGCGCGCGGTGTTCGAGGCCGGCGCATCGCAGTTCGCTGCCGTCAAGGACAGCGGCGTGCTCGACGACATGATCGGCCAGGGCTGGTTGCTTCCGGCCGACACGCTGGCGAACGAAAATCTCGACGAATTGGCTCCCGGCGCAATCCATTGGCTGGAGCATCCGGTCCTCGATTTCGTGTCCTATCCATACGAATGGTGCTTCTCCGCGCTGAAAGCCGCGGCGCTTCATCATCTCGATTTCCATATCGCCCTGCTGGGGCGGGGGTTCACCCTGTCAGATGCGACGGCCTATAATGTCCAGTTCCAGGGGACGAAGCCGGTCTTCATCGATCATCTCTCGATCATTCCCTATGAAGATGGATCCGCATGGGCGGGGCAGCGGCAGTTCGGAATGCAGTTCCTCAACCCGCTTTACCTCTGGGCAAAGAAGGGCATCGCTCCGCACGCATGGTATCGCGGTTCGGTGGAAGGCATCGAGCCCGAAGAGCTGGTAAAGCTCCTCGGCCTGCGCGATCGCCTGTCGTTCACCGTCATGGCGCATATCGTCGGGCCCGCGGCCTTCGCGCGTCGCCGCGTTGCAGAGGGGCTGGACACCAAGCCGCACCGCGCCGCGCATTTGCCCAAGCAGCGTCTGATCGCGTTGCTGACCAGCCTGCGCGACTATATCGCGGGTCTCGCTCTCGCCGGCGAAAAGACGGTGTGGGATGATTACGCCGCCAACAACAGCTATGACGAAGCACGCCGCAATACGAAGCACGCCTTTGTCGCAGAGACGGTCGGCCGTGTCGCGCCGGACATGTTGTTCGACATCGGCTGCAACAGCGGGGACTTCAGCCAGACGTCGATCGACGCCGGCGCCCGCAGCGTCGTCGGGTTCGACTTCGATTTCGGCGCGCTCGAACGCGCTTTTGCCCGGTTCGATCGGTCGGGTGCCCGTGTCTTGCCGCTATGGCTCGATGCGACCAATCCGAGTCCGGCGCAAGGATGGGCGGGCGCCGAGCGCAAGAGCCTGCTCGATCGCTCGAACGCCGACATGGTGCTTGCGCTTGCCGTGATCCATCATCTGGCAATCGCCAAGAATATCCCGCTCGATATGGCGGTCGACTGGCTTATGAGCCTCGCGCCCTCGGGCGTCATCGAATTTCCCTCCAAGGCCGACCCGATGGTCGCGCAATTGCTGCGCCACCGGCCCGACATTTTCCCGGACTATACCGAAGAGGCCTTTCTTCGGCACGTCGGCGCGCGCGGCCGCATCGTCCGCGAAGATCGCATTGGCGAGGGTGGACGGCTGATCGTCGCATACGATCGCCGCGGCTGAACCTATGAGTTCGCTGACCGCTCGTGTGGCAAAATATCCTGTCGCCGGGATATTGGTCACGCTCATCGCAGTCATCGCGTTCTGGAACGGCAATCAGCTTCGTCTGGGCTTCGAGAGCGTCTGGCCGACGATGGCCAGTGCCATCGCCGTCGCGGCAATCGTCACGACGCTTTTCCGCGCGATATGCGGCGACTGGATGCGCGCCGGCATCGCGTCGGGTTTCGCGGCCTTCTACTTCTTCTATATCCCGCGGCTGCTGGCGTTGCTGCCCCTGCCTTTTGCGGCGGCAGCCGCTGCGCATGTTGCGGTTATCGCGGGCCTTGTTCTGCTCTATCGCGCGCTCCCTTCCGATCGGGCGAAATTCGGCGATATCGGGGGGCGGATCAATTTATTGTGCGCTTTGCTCCTGACGATCAATATTGCACCGCTCGCGGTCCAGCAACTGCGCCTCGAAGCCGCACGCGGACCGGCGCTGGAAGGCTTGGCGGCGTTAGAGGGCAGGGCGGAAGCCCGCGACCCCGACGTGTGGCACATCCTGTTTGATCGCTATGCCGCCGCCGACACGTTGAAATCGCGCTATGGTTTCGACAATCAGCCTTTTGTCGACGCGCTGCGCCAGCGTGGCTTCGTGGTCCAGGATCACGCCTATTCCAATTATCAGCGGACGAGCCATTCGGTCGCTTCCACGATGAACGGCGTGCTGCTCGACCGGATGGGCGGGCGGATGACCGGAGAGCCGGGCGATTGGGTTCCGATTTATCGCGCCGCGCGTGACGGGGATGCCATTCGGCGATTCAATGATTTCGGCTATCGTACCATTTTCGCCGGCAGCTGGTGGGAACCGACGCGGTTCAGCACCGCCGCGCAGGATTCGATCCGGATCCGGGCGCTGCCGCAACTCGCCCGACTGGCGATCGACCAGTCGGCCGCGGGCTTCTGGCTAGGCAGGCTCGACCTGCCCTATTTCGACGGACGCGGGGACCAATGCCACCGCGCTAACGAGAAATTTCGCAGGCTGCGCGAAGTCGCGCGCGATCCGGCGCGAAAGCATGTATTCGCCCATTTCCTGGTACCGCACCCGCCGTTCGTATTGAACGCCGACGGCAGTTGCCGGACGCTGGAAGCCGCGCAAAAGGCGTCGCGCTCCGAAAATTATGTCGATCAGGTGCGCTTCGCCAATCGGGAGGTGCTGGGGCTCATCGATGCGATCCTCGCCGGGCCACGGCCCGCGGTTATCGTCCTCCACAGCGATGAAGGGCCTTGGCCCGCCCCCTATGTCGGCGACGAGCACGGCCTTGGCACCGACCCGGTTCCCGTCCCGTGGAGCAAATTGTCGGATGGTCAACTCCGCGAGAAAATGGGCATATTGCTCGCCGTGCGCGATCCGTCGGGCCGCGCGCCGGTCACGATGCCCGCATCGCCCGTGCAAATCTATCCCGCCATCCTGCGTGATCATTTCGGATCGACACAGCCGCTGCCGCCGTCCCGCCACTACATGTTCAAGGGCGACAGTGCGCTTTATGACTTCGAGGACGTCAGCGACAGGCTCGCCGCCAACTAGAGGTTCGACTGCGGTCCATTTTGTTCCAGGCGGCTGCGCGGCATCCGATTTAGCCCTAAATTAACCTTGTTGTGGCACCTCGTCGCTGCGGGAGGAGCGGCATCGACTGCTCACCGCGGGACCAGTTTTCTGCCTTTTGGGGTAACCGATGCGATCCAGCCTACGCGCCATTCCGCCCGAGATTGTCATTGCCGGGGCTTCATTGGCGGTGATGTTCCTCCTGTCGGTCGCCTTCAATCTGCCGATCGTCTTGCCGTCGGGCAATCGGGCCGCCTTCGTCGGGGTTCATTATCTCTATCCGCTGATCGGCGTCGCGCTTCTGGGCGTGGCGACATTCGCCGCCGGAAAGCGTGATGTTTCGGCGAGCTTCTTCATCGCATTGCCATGCTATATCGCGATCCTGTTCGCGCACTTCCACATCAAGCTTTGGATTCCGCATATCAATCCCGCACTTTATGACGATTTTTACTGGCAGACGGATCAGATGGTCCGCCCGATCGTCGATGCGTGCATCTATATCCGGAAAAACCTGTTCGGGTTGGTGACGTATGAATCGAACTTCTACATGCTGTCGTTTATCGGCCTGTTCTACACCAGCTTCCTCTATCACGCGATGAAGACGCCCGCCCATTTCCGGACGTTGGTCGTGGCCGTCCTGCTCGTGCAATCGCTCGGCGCGATCGCCTATCTGGTCGCGCCGGCGGTGGGGCCGTTCATCTATGAACGCGGCATCGATCCCTTCGTCACGCCGGGCCAACTCGGCATGCTCGATTTCTATCGCAGCTCGGTTGCGGGGGGCTCGGAATGGCTGGCAGAGCGTGGCGGCACCGATTTTACCGCAGGGCTGGCCGCAATGCCGTCGCTGCACGCCGCCGGGGCTTTCCTGTTCTTTCTCTTCGCCTGGAAGCACGGCCGGATCCTCCTGCCGCTCTATTCGATCATCCTCTTTTTCATCCTCGTCACATCGATCGCGACCCGCTGGCATTATGTCATCGACGTGCCTGTCGGTATCGCGCTGGCGTGGGGCTGCCTCTGGCTTGCCGAGCGGATCGTTCCCGTCGAAAAGGTCGAAACTGTCGAGCCGACCGGGGATGCGGTGCCCGCCGTCGCCTGACCCTTGCTTCCGCCGCGGCGTTCAATCGCCGAGGTCGACCCCATGCGCGGTCGCCCAGTTCCGATACTGGCTGCGCGGATCGGCTGACGGTTGCGCCAACAGCCCGGGCATGTCGGCGCGCAGCGCGGCGAGATCGAGCGAGCGGATCATCGCCTTGACCGGGCCGACACCCGCGGGCGTGATCGACAGGCGTTCGATACCGACACCAAGCAACGCCATGGCTTCGAGCGGACGTCCGCCCATTTCGCCGCATACGCCCAGCGCGACCTTCGATCCCGACACCGTTCGCACAACGCGCGCAAGGTAGCGCATCACCGTCGGCGACAACCAGTCATAGCGTTCGGCAAGCCGCGGGTGTGCGCGGTCGGCCGCGAACAGGAACTGCGTGAGGTCGTTGGTGCCGATCGACAGAAAATCGAGGTGCGGCAGCATCAGGTCGAGCGTTTCGAGAAGGCCCGGCACTTCGAGCATCGCGCCATAGCGGATCGCGACGGGCAGCTTCTTGTTATGGCTGGCAAGCCAGGCGCGCTGGCCGACGAAGAGGTTGCGCGCGGCTTCATATTCCCAAGGCTCCGACACCATCGGGAACATCACGTTGAGCGTCCGACCGGCGGCGGCTTCCATCAGCGCCCGCGCCTGAACCTTCAAAAGTCCTTCGCGTTCGAGCGCAAGGCGCAGCGCGCGCCAGCCCATCGCCGGATTTTCCTCATGCGCGCTGTCGCCGACATTCATATAGGGCAGCGCCTTGTCGCCGCCGATGTCGACGGTGCGAAAGATCACCGGGCGGTCGCCCGCGGCGTCGAGCACATCGCGATAGAGCCGCTGCTGACGGTCACGCGACGGCAAAGTCGCCGATACGAGGAACTGGAATTCGGTGCGGAACAGGCCGATCCCGCGCGCGCCCGTCAGGTCGAGCGCGGCGACATCTTCGCGCAGGCCCGCATTGATCATCAGTTCGATTGCGACACCGTCCTTGGTGACTGCGGGAAGATCGCGGAGCGAAGCGAGATTGGCGCGGCGCTTTTGCGAAATTTCCAGCTTGGCGTCGAACGCGTCCTGCACCGCCTGCGTCGGGCGCACGTGAAGCTGGCCTGCCGAGGCATCGAGCAGCAACAGATCGCCTTCGCGGATCGACGCGCGCACATCGCTGACGCGGCCGATCACCGGTACGCCCATTGCGCGCGCGACGATGATGACGTGCGCGGTCAGGGATCCTTCCTCGAGCACGACGCCTTTCAGGCGGCGGCGGTCATATTCGAGCAGTTCGGCGGGGCCGAGGTTGCGCGCGATCAGGATCGAATCCTGCCGCAGGCCCATTTGCGCTGCGGTGCCCATCTGGCCCGACACGATGCGGATCAGCCGGTTCGACAGATCTTCCAGATCGTGCATGCGGTCGCGCAGCAACGGGTCGTCGATCTGGCGCATCCGCATCCGGGTGCGTTGCTGAACGCGCTCGATCGCCGCCTCGGCGGTCAGGCCGCTGTCGATTGCCTCGTTGATCCGGCGCGACCATCCCTCGTCATAGGCGAACATCTTGTAGGTCTCGATGACCTCCTCATGCTCGCCGCCGACGCCGAAGTCGGCCGAGCTCGCCATGCGGTCGATCTGTTCGCGCATCTTGTCGAACGCGGCATAGACGCGGTGACGCTCGGCCTCGGTATCGTCGGCGACCGTGTGCTCGATGGTGATGCGCGGCTGGTGAAACACCGCGACCCCGGCGCCCATGCCGTCGACCAGCTTCTGCCCGTTCAGCCGCTGCGCCGACTGATCGGCTGCGGCGGCATCGGTGCGTGCCGCGGTGTCGACGAGGTCGGCGTTGGCGATCAGTTCGGACAGCACCATCGCGACGGTCTGCAACGTCTCGATCTCGATATCGTCATAGCGGCGCGGATCTGCGTGCTGAACGCAAAGCACCCCGACCGCGCGCTCGCGGCGGATGATCGGGACACCGGCAAAGCTGTGGAACAATTCTTCGCCGGTTTCGGGGCGATAGGAAAAGTCGGGGTGCGCTGCGGCTTCATCGAGGTTGAGCGTTTCGATCTGGTCGGCGATCATTCCGACCAACCCCTCGCCGAGGCCAAGGCGCGTGACGTGTACCGCCTCCTGCTTCAGCCCGCGTGTCGCATAAAGTTCGAGCGCGCCTTCGCGCAGCAGGTAGATCGAGCAGACCTCGCTATCGAGGCATTCGCCGATGATCCCGACGACCTGGTTCAGCTTTCCTTGCGCATTGGCGCGCGATGCCATGACCTCGTGCAGCCGGGTCAGGATGGTGCGCGCCGACTGGGCGGCCGACGAGGGCGGGGGCGGGGCGTTGGTCATCGCAATCCTGCTAACAGAAGGATGCGGTGCGCGCCAATACCCCGCGCACGATTGGCCCATCTATTCCTGCGCGGCGCGCCGGCGCGTCAGTGGTTCCCCGACGATGGGAGGGTGACCGATGCGGTGGTACCAACCGGAGCCGGTGTGGCCGGCGTCATGATCGTTGCCGGCTTCGGTGCATATTTGGCATCCCAAGCGACGACATCGACCTGATATTGGGCATAGGCCTGATAGAATTCGTTGAACGGCTCATCGAGCCGTGCGAGATGCGCCGGCGCTTGTTCGAGCAGTTGCGCGGTCGGTGTCGACGAGACGATCTGGGCGATCTCGTTCGCACGGGGACAGAAAGCGCGCTGTGCCGGCGGCTGCGCGAAATAGTTGAACAATTGCGTCGACAGCCGGTCGCGCGGGGCGATGCCGTTGTTCTTATTCTCCTTGCCCAGCTGGGTGATCACCGATTTCTCGGTCGATTTGATTACTTTGCCATGCGTCTTGATGATGTTGTTATACGCTGAGACGAGCGTGCTTTCCTCGAGCCCGCGGCAGCCGATAGCCGCGACGTTCAGCCCGATCTTGAGCTGCCAGAAGGCCTTGTCGCCGGTGACGCCGCTATTTGCGGTGACGAAGCGGCCGTCGAGCCCGCGCGCGGGCAGGATCTGGGTCAGCGAGGCATTGCCCGGCGGCAGCGGCCGCGGCGGTATGACGACCGCAACGGGCGGCGGCGGGGGCGGCGGGGGCGGCGCGACCGGTTTGGGCGCACAGGCGGCTACGCTCGCAAGCAGACCGGCTACGATAATTTTACGCGACAAATTCATGACCCACTCCCCATCCGCATAACCATGCGGGATCAACCCCGGGCGTGCAACGCCGCTTCGGCCTGTTGCACCAGAGATGCGACGATTGCTGCCGCGCTCTCCTCTTCCGATACCATACCGACAGATTGCCCTGCCATTAACGAACCATTTTCGACGTCGCCGTCGATCACCGCGCGGCGCAGCGCGCCGGCCCAATAATGCTCGATTTCAAGCTGCGCTTCCATCATGTCGACCTCGCCCTTGTCGAGCTTGTTCGCGACTTCGCGCTGTTTTGCGGTGAAAGCTTCGGTGCCCGCGTTCTTGAGCGCGCGGACCGGGATGACCGGCAGGCGCGGGTCGATCTGGACGCTCGCCACCGCTTCGCGTGCCGAGGCGCGCAGGAAGGCCTTTTTGAAATTGGGGTGCGCGATGCTTTCGGTCGCGCAGACGAAGCGGGTGCCGAGTTGGACCCCCGATGCGCCCATTTCGAGATAAGCGGCGATCGCTTCGCCGCGGCCGATACCCCCGGCGACGAACACCGGGACTTCGTCCGCGAGCGTGGGAAGAATTTCCTGCGCCAGCACGCTCGTCGAAACCGGACCGATATGGCCGCCGGCTTCCATCCCCTCGATCACCAGCGCATCGACGCCCGAGCGGACCAGCTTTTTCGCCAGTGCCAGCGTGGGGGCAAAGCAGAGGACCTTGGCGCCTGATGCCTTGATCGCCTCCAGGCTGCCCTTGGGCGGCAGCCCGCCCGCGAGTACGACATGGCCGACATCATGCTTCGCACAGACCTCGATCAGGTCGAACAATTGCGGGTGCATCGTGATCAGGTTGACGCCGAAATTGCGCGTTGCCAGCGCCTTGGTCGCGGCGATTTCGGTATCGAGCAGTTCGGGCGTCATTGCGCCGCACGCGATCACGCCGAACCCGCCGGCATTGCTGATCGCGCTGACCAGATGGCGTTCGGAAACCCAGCTCATCGCACCGCAGAGAATGGCATAGTCGCTGCCGAGAAGTTCGGTTCCGCGGGCCATCAGATCGTTAATTTTGCTCATTGAGGACGCCTTTGCCAGCACTGGGACTCGCGCGCAATCCCCGGCGTCGCCCGGTCGGTCGGCTCGTCGCATGCTCGAATCCGTTCGCCGCGGTCCGTTTGGCGCAACAACCCAACCTTTCGGCGCAGAAAGCAAATCAATCATTGTCTACTAAATCACTTGGCATATGCTTGACCGGCGAATCCACGAGGGAAAGGAATTACCATGAGCGCTATCAACGAAGTCGCCAAAGGCGGCTCCGAAGAGGTGCCGCGCGCCATTCAGACCGTGCTCGAAGCACTCGACAAGCTGAAGTTCGGTGCAATCCAGCTGACCGTGCACGAGGGGCGTCTTGTGCAGGTCGATGTGACCGAACGGCACCGCTACCCGAACTGAAATTTTTTGAGCTCCCAAGGGGACTGCGTCCCCTCCTGCCGCAGACCGGACCGCCGGATGTGGTGATTTCTATTGCAACAGGAATTGACCCATGACTGCGAAATATCCTTCGGTCCGCCGCCGCGTGCAGGCCTCCTCACTTACCTTGTCGCTCTTGCTCGCGGGCGCCGCGACGCCCGCTTTGGCTGCTGAAGCCGCCGCCGATGAAGCCGGCGCTGCCACCGCGACCGCTGCGGCCGACGATACCGATGACCAGGCCAGCCGCGGCGATATCATCATCGTCACTGCCCGCCGCCGCCAGGAAACCGCACAGGAAGTGCCCGTTGCGATCTCGGTGATCCGCGGCGATTCGATCGAGGCGACCGGCAATTTCAACGTCGTGAAGCTCCAGCAGCTCGCACCGACGCTTCAGGTTTATACGTCGAACCCGCGCAACACCTCGGTCAACATCCGCGGCCTCGGCGTGCCGTTTGGCCTGACCAGCGACGGGTTCGAACAGGGCGTCGGCATCTATGTCGACGACGTCTATAATTCGCGCGTCGCCGCCGCGACATTCGACTTTCTCGATGTCGCGCAGGTCGAAGTGCTGCGCGGCCCGCAGGGCACGCTGTACGGCAAGAATACGACGGCCGGCGCGATCAACATCACGACCAACCAGCCGACCTTCGATTTCGAGGGGCGCGCCGAGGTCAGCGTCGGCAACCTCAACTATCGTCAGGCGAAGGCGGCGATCTCGGGCCCGCTGACCGACAAGATTGCGGCACGCATCGCGATCGCCGCGACCAGCCGCCGCGGCACGCTCTATAACGTCACGAGCGACCGCTGGATTAACGAACAGGACAATCTGGGGCTTCGCGGCCAATTGCTGTTCCAGCCCAATGACGATCTCAGCATCACGGTCGCGGGCGATTACAGCAAGCAGGATCCCGAAGGCTATGGCACGACCTATGTCCGCGTCGGCCGGACGCAGCGCGTGCTCACTCGCCAGTATGATGCGCTGGTCGCGGCGGTCAACGCCGCCAATCCCGGCCGCAACTATGCGGTGCCAAGCGCCAACCCCTATGCGCGCCTCACCGACCTCGACGCCAGCCTCAACGCGGGCAACAAGATCGGCGGCGCGTCTGTTCGGGTGAAGTGGGACGTCGGTCCCGGCACGCTTACGTCGATCAGCGCTTGGCGCTTTTGGGATTGGAAGCCCGAAAACGATCGCGACTTTACCGGCCTGTCGATCGTTTCGCGGTCGCAGAATCCCTCGCAGCAGGACCAGTATAGCCAGGAATTCCGCTATAATTACGAGGGCGACAAGGTCGACTTCGTCCTCGGCCTGTTCGGCTTCAAGCAGCGAATCGACACACAGGGTACGGAACAACAGGGCGCCGACGCGAGCAAGTGGAGCCTGACCGGCGCGCTCGCGAACGATCCCAGCGTCCTCAACGGTCTGACGGCCACCAATACGCAGTATCTCAAGAGCACCAGCGCGGCGCTGTTCGGCCAGCTGAGCTGGAAGGTTACGGACGCCCTGACGATCCAGCCGGGCGCGCGCCTCAACTATGACAAGAAATCGGGCTTCTACCGGCGCGTCGTGACGAATGGTGCCGGGCAGGTCATCAATTGCACCCCGACCCCGGGCAACCCGCTTCCCGCGGTGCTGGCTGCGCAGTGCGGCGTCTACCAGCCACAGGAAAGCGCGCCGTCGGACAGCGCGTGGAACTTTACCTACGACTTCAACGTCAACTACAAGCTTGCGCCCGACATTCTGGCCTATGCGACCTATGCCAAGAGCTTCAAGACGCTGGGCATCAACCAGAATGGTCTGCCGCTCAACGCCGACAACACGGTCAATTACGATGCGAGCACGGTGAAGCCTGAATCGATCGATCATTTCGAAATCGGTCTCAAGACGCAGTTCCTGAACCGGCGGGCGACATTCAACCTCTCGGCTTACCGCACCGACATCAAGGATTTCCAGGCGACGGTGAACGGCGGGCAGTTTGGCACGGTGCGCGGCTATCTCGCCAACGCCGACAAGGTCCGGACGCAGGGCATCGAGGCGGATCTGAAGATCGTGGCGAGCGACCGTTTCACCGCTTATGCGAACGGCGCCTATACCGACGCAAAATACAAGAAATTCACCAACGCGCCGTGCCCGCCCGAACTGTCCGGCGGGACGCTCCAGCCGTCGGGTGCTGCGCCCGATTATTCCAACGCCGGCGTTCCCAACACCGCCAGCCCGCGTCAATGCGATATCTCGGGCCAGCGTCTGCCAGGCGTATCCAAATGGGCCTTCTCCTACGGTGCAGAGACCAACGTCCCCGTCACGCTGCTGGCGAAAGAGGGGCAGATCTATCTCGGCGTCGACGGCAATTATCGTTCGCACTGGAATTCGAACGCATCGCCGTCGATCTACACCAATGTGAAGGGCTATGCGCTCACCAACTTCCGCGTCGGCTTCCGCGGCGAAGGGCTCGATGTCTTCGGATGGGTCCGCAACGCTTTCGACACCAACTATATCGAACTTTTACAGGTTGCTCCCGGCAATACCGGATTGATTGCCGGGCAGGTTGGCGACGAACGCACGTGGGGCGGGACGGTGAAGTTCAGTTTCTAGGCGGAGTCCCTTCCGCTAAAAGAAAAGGGCCGCCCCTGAAGGGGCGGCCCTTTCTCATGCAGGCTGACGAGGTCAGCGCTGCTGCGGGCTCTGGCGGCCCTGATCGGGGCGCTGGTCGCTGCCGGGCTGGCGGTTCTGGCCGCCCTGCTGTTGCTGCTGACGGTCACGATCCGACTGCGGTTTCTTTTCATTCTGCTGGTTCGGGTTGTTAGCCACTTTCCATCTCCTTGCGCCGCGGAAAATCTTTTGATGCGGCGTCCGGTCAACCCGTTGGCACGGCTCGATGTTCCGCAACTCGTCCCGCTTACGTCGGGGCGTGGCGGTTCTGCGGTGGGCGCGGTGGAGTGCAGCGGAAAGCTGTGCCTATGATCGGACCACTCAATCACTGAATTCACCTTATTCGTTTAGGTCGATGGGCGGGCGCGGCCTATCCTGCCCGGGTCAGAGCGAAAGGATGACGGCATCGACTCGCCACGCGCCTCGACCGAACGCCCCACGGCGACGCCGAAGTCGCCGGCTCGTCATGTGCCGGTCATCGGCCTGCGCCACGCTTTCCAAAAGCCATAAAAGCCGACAAACCATAAAAGGAGAGACTGCATGAACGACCCCACCCCCATCGATCCCGCAAAAGGCTGCCCGATCACCAAAAACCGCGGGCTGCTCGGCCGGACGAACAAGGACTGGTGGCCCGACGCGCTGCCGCTTGAAATCCTGCATCAGGGCGGCGCATCGCCCGACCCGATGGGTGAGGATTTCGATTATTCCAAAGCCTTCGCGCTGCTCGATTATCAAGCGCTGAAGGCCGACATCACTGCGCTGATGACCGACAGCAAGCCGTGGTGGCCTGCCGACTATGGTCATTACGGACCGTTCTTCATCCGCATGGCGTGGCACGCCGCGGGCACCTATCGCACTGCCGACGGACGCGGCGGCGCCAACAGCGGGCAACAGCGTTTTGCCCCGCTCAACAGCTGGCCCGACAATGGCAATCTCGACAAGGCGCGCCGCCTGCTGTGGCCGATCAAGCAGAAATACGGCAGCAAGATCAGCTGGGCCGATCTGTTCATCCTGACCGGCAATGTCGCGATCGAATCGATGGGCGGCCCGGTGTTCGGTTTCGGCGGCGGCCGCGCCGACGTCTATGAGGCCGAGCGCGATATCTATTGGGGCGCCGAGGATCTGTGGGTCAGCGAGGGCGTCCAGACGCGCATCGATCCCGACAAGAAGCTCGATCTCGAAAACCCGCTCGCCGCGATCCAGATGGGGCTGATCTACGTCAATCCCGAAGGGCCGGGCGGCAATCCCGATCCCTTGCTGTCGGCACGCGACATGAAGGTGACGTTCGAACGCATGGCGATGAACGACGAGGAGGTCGTCGCGCTGACCGCCGGCGGCCACACCTTCGGCAAGGCGCATGGCGCAGGCGATGCAAGCCTGGTCGGGGAGTCGCCCGAGGGTTCGGACATCGCACTGCAGGGCCTCGGCTGGTCGTCGAGCTTCGAAACCGGGGTGGGCGCGCATGCGATCACCAGCGGCCTCGAAGGCGCATGGGTCAACACGCCGACCGAATGGTCGGAGAATTTCTTCCGCCTGCTGCTCGACTATGACTACGAACTGGTGCGCAGTCCCGCGGGCGCGCAGCAGTGGCAGCCGATCAACCAGAAGGAAGAGGACAAGGCGCCCGACGCCCATAATCCGGGCAAGCGCGTGCCGACGATGATGACGACCGCCGACATGGCGCTCAAGGTCGATCCCGATTATCGCAAGATTTCGGAGAAGTTCCGGAATGACCATGAAGCGTTCAAGGACGCCTTTGCGCGGGCCTGGTTCAAGCTCTGCCACCGCGACATGGGGCCCAAGGTTCGCTACCTCGGCCCCGAAGTCCCCGCCGAAGACCTGATCTGGCAGGATCCGGTTCCGGCCGGCACCAAGCCGTCGGATGGCGACGTCTCGGCATTCAAGACCGCGATCCTCGGTTCGGGGCTCAGCGTTGGCGAACTCGTCAAGACAGCGTGGGCGTCGGCTTCGACCTATCGCAAGTCGGACCATCGCGGCGGCGCCAATGGCGCGCGCGTCGCGCTGGCGCCGCAAAAAGACTGGACGGTCAACGATCCGGCCGAGCTCGCCAAGGTGCTCGGCAAGATCAACGAGCTGCGCGGCGGCCTGTCGCTCGCCGATGCGATCGTGCTGGCCGGTTCGGCGGCGGTCGAGAAGGCGGCAAAGGATGCGGGCTTCAACATTTCGGTGCCCTTCACCGGCGGCCGCGGCGACGCGACCGCGGAGTGGACCGACGCCGACAGCTTCGACGTGATGGAGCCGAAGGCCGACGCCTTCCGCAACTATCTCTCGACCAAGCATAGCGTGAAGACCGAGGAGTTGATGCTCGACCGCGCGTCGCTGCTCGGTCTGTCGGTGCCCGAACTGACCGTGCTGATCGGTGGCCTTCGCGTCCTCGGCGCCAACGCTGGCGGCAGGAAGGAAGGCGTGTTCACCAACCGTGTCGGCCAGCTGACGAACGATTTCTTCGTCAACCTGCTCGACATGGACACACTCTGGGAAGTCGTCGACGCCAGCGGCGACGAGGAGTTCATCGGCTACGACCGCGGCGGACGCATCGAACGTTGGCGCGCGACGCGGACCGACCTGATCTTCGGCTCCAACTCGCAATTGCGCGCGACCGCCGAAGTCTATGCCGAGAAGGGCCATGAAGAGAAGTTCGTGAAGGACTTCGTCAAGGCGTGGACCAAGGTGATGAACGCCGACCGTTTCGACCTCGCCTGATCTTTCGGGCCCTTGTCCTGCATCATGATGTGAGGGCAGGGCCGCAAAAGACGACGGGTCGCGGCCCGCCCCCGGGGACATGGGCTCGGGGGCGGGTCTTCTTTTTGGCTTGAAGGGGCGCTGTCCTTGCATTTTGGCGCGTGCGGAGGTAGGGGCGCCGCTTCGCATCGGGCCGACTTGTCGGGAGCCGATTCGATTCCGCGCGGGAGGAAGGGGTGATGCCCTTCTGTTTGACCGCTTATTTTGAGCCCCGGATCAAGGTTCGGGGCGACAGAAAGAAAGGAGGCCATCATGGCCAAGAAGATTAGCGGCTACATCAAGCTGCAGGTGCCCGCCGGCACCGCCAACCCGTCGCCGCCGCTCGGGCCGGCGCTCGGTCAGCGCGGCGTGAACATCATGGAATTCTGCAAGGCGTTCAACGCCGCGACCGATTCCCTGGAGAAGGGCACGCCCACCCCGACGATCATCACCGTGTTCGCCGACAAGAGCTTTTCGTTCGTCACGAAGACCCCGCCGGCAACCTATCTGATCAAGAAGGCCGCGAACCTGAAGTCGGGTTCGAAGGAGCCGGGCAAGATCAGCGGTGGCAAGATCGCGCGTTCGAAGCTCGCAGAAATCGCCGAGATCAAGATGAAGGATCTCAACGCGAACGACATCGAACAGGCAACGAAGATCATCGAGGGCAGCGCGCGCTCGATGGGCCTCGAAGTGACGGAGGGCTGAACCGATGGCAAAGCTGACCAAGAAGCAGAAGGCCCTCGAGGGCAAGGTTGATGCGCTGAAGCTGCACACCATCGACGAAGCGCTGAAGACCGTTCGCGAGCTGGCCTCGGCCAAGTTCGACGAAACGCTCGAAATCGCGATGAACCTCGGTGTCGATCCGCGCCACGCCGACCAGATGGTCCGCGGCGTCGTGACGCTCCCCGCCGGTACCGGCAAGGACGTCAAGGTTGCCGTGTTCGCGCGCGGCGACAATGCCGACAAGGCGCTGGCCGCCGGCGCCGACAAGGTCGGTGCCGAAGACCTGATGGAAGACATGCTCGCGGGTAACCTCGACTATGGCCGCGTCATCGCGACGCCGGACATGATGGGCATCGTCGGCCGCCTCGGCAAGACGCTGGGTCCGAAGGGCCTGATGCCGAACCCGAAGCTGGGCACCGTGACCCCGAACGTCGCCGAAGCCGTGAAGGCCGCCAAGGGCGGTCAGATCGAATTCCGCGTCGAAAAGGTCGGCATCATCCACGCCGGCCTCGGCAAGCTGTCGTTCGGCGAAGAAAAGCTCCGCCAGAACTTCGACGCGTTCGTCGACGCGATCGTCAAGGCCAAGCCGGCCGGCGCGAAGGGCAAATATGTCCGCAAGATCGCGCTGTCGTCGTCGATGGGCCCCGGCGTGAAGGTCGATACGGCCGACGTGACCGGCGCCTGATCGAAGCGCACATGATTTAGGGAAGGGCCGGGGGAAACTCCGGCCCTTTTCTTTTGGCTTTTCCGGGATGGGTTTTGCCGACGCCTGAACTCATCAGGCGGAGGTGGCTTGTGCGAAGGCATGCCGCGCGCCACTAAGGCGCGGTGCAAAGCATCCGCCCCTATCTGATCTGGTTCGCCGTCGCCGTCTTGCTGGCCATCGGCGCAATCCTCGGCATGAAATGGGTGCGTGCGCATCCCGAGCATATCCCGGGTGTGCGTTTCGAACTCGCGCACCCGCGCGGCTGGGCGACCGAGGGTAAGCTGGTCGCGCTGGCAAGCGATGACACCGCCTGCTTCGCCGCCTTCGACCGTGCCGGGGCGGGTTATCTGCGCAGACCCGCAATCGGTACTGGCGTGTGCCGCGCGAGCCAGCGGATGATCCTGACAAGCAACAAATTCGCGCCGACGATGCGCCCCGCCAATGTCGCGCCGGGCTGCGCCGTAACCGCGGCGCTCATCCTTTGGGACCGCGACGTCGTCCAACCGCTCGCGCAGAAATATTTCGGGCAAAGGGTGGTCGAGGTCGAAAATCTCGGCAGCTATAATTGTCGCAAGATCGCGGGCGAGCAAGCGCAGAGCCAGCATTCGACCGCCAACGCGATCGACATCTCGGCCTTCGTCCTTGCCGACGGGACGCGCGTGTCGTTGATCAACGACTGGGCGCCGGGTGACAAGCGCAGCGAGTTTCTGCACGCGGTGCGCGACGGGACTTGCGGGCTGTTCAGCACGGTGCTGTCACCCGATCACAATGCCGCGCACGCCAATCATTTCCATTTCGACATGGCGGTGCGGTCGGGCGGCTGGTCGGTCTGCCGCTAAGCGGCGCTTTGAACGTAGGACGCGGAAAACACGCCCAAGCTTTGATTTAAACGGTGAAGCTTTCGCCGCAACCGCACGCGCCCTTGGCGTTCGGATTCTCGAACACGAAGCCCGCGGCGAAATCATCTTCGACCCAGTCCATCGTGCTGCCGATCAGGTACAGCACCGACGCGCCGTCGATGTAGAAGACGCCGCCCGGCGTCTCGATCTTCTCGTCGAACTTCACCTCTTCGGTGACATAGTCGACCGAGTAAGCGAGCCCCGAACAGCCGCGGCGCGGAGTCGACAGCCGGACGCCGATCGCGCCTTCGGGCGCCGATGCCATCAGCTTGGCGATGCGCTCTTCGGCGTTCGGCGTCAGGGCGACGGCGGCAGGGCGTGCGCGGGTTTTGGTCTCGGTCATCACAGCATCCCCAGTTCGAGCCGCGCTTCGTCGCTCATATTCTGCGGCGACCATGGCGGATCCCAGACGAGGTTGACCTCGGCATCGCCGACCCCGGGAACCGCGCCGACGCGGAGTTCGACCTCGGCGGGCATCGATTCCGCGACCGGGCAATGCGGCGTCGTCAGCGTCATCGTGACCATCACATGCCCCTCGTCGATCTCGACATTGTAGATGAGGCCGAGGTCGTAGATGTTCACGGGGATTTCGGGGTCGAAGATATCCTTCAGCGCGTTGATCACGGCTTCATACAGGTCACCGCCGACCGCGCCGGGCTCGACCGCCGCGGGTTTGGCCGCAAGGAAGCCTTCCAGATAGTCGCGCTTGCGCTCCAGCTTTTCGCCCATCGTTTCCGGAGCGGTCTCGGCATCGTCGACGCGTGCCTTTGGCGGTGCCTCTACGCTCGTGACTTCTTCTACCTTGATCATGCGATCCTCGCTCATCCGAAAATCCTCTCGACGCGGGCGAGGCCATCGATCAGCGCCGCCACATCATCGTCATTGCTGTAAACGCCAAAACTCGCGCGCGCGGTCGCGGGTACGCCCAGATGCTCCATCAGCGGCTGTGCGCAATGGTGCCCGGCGCGGATCGCGACCCCGCTTTCATCCAAGATAGTGCCGATGTCGTGCGGATGAACCCCCGCCATCGCAAAACTCACGATTCCGGCGCTGTTTTCGGGGCCAAAAAGCGTGACGCTATTCTTGCGCGCGAGCGCATCGCGCAGCGTGCCGACCAGCGCGCATTCGTGCGCATGGATCGTGTCGATCCCGATCGCTTCGACATAATCGACCGCCGCGGCGAGCCCGATCGCCTCGATGATCGCGGGCGTGCCCGCCTCGAAACGGGTGGGGGCAGGGGCATAGGTTGTCTTGGCAAAGGTCACGCGGTCGATCATCGACCCGCCGCCTTGCCACGGCGGAAGCGTATCGAGCTTGTCGCTCCACAACACGCCGACGCCGGTCGGTCCGTACAGCTTGTGGCCAGAGAAAACATAATAGTCGCAGCCGAGTGCCGCGACATCGACGGGCAGTCGCGGCACCGCCTGACAGCCATCGACCAGCAACTCTGCTCCGACGCGGTGCGCGATCTCCGCCGCGCGCGCGACGTCGAGCGGGCTGCCGAGGACGTTCGAGACATGCGCGAAGGCGACCATATTGTGTTCGGGGGTCAGCAGCTTTTCGGCGGCTTCGAGGTCGATACACCCGTCGGCGGTGAGCGGGCACACGTCGACCTGCCAGCCAGCAAGCTGCCACGGAACGATATTGCTGTGATGCTCGAGCACCGACAGCAGCACGCGGCCCTTCTTCGGATGCGAATAAGCGACAAGGTTGATCGCCTCGGTCGCGCCGCGCACGAACGCGATCTGCTCTTCCTTCGCACCGATAAACGCCGCGATGCGCCGCCTTGCCGCCTCATAGGCAAGCGTCATGTCTGCCGAGCGCGCATAGACGCCCCGGTGTACGGTCGCGTAATCGAGCCCCATCGCCTTCACTGTCGCGTCGATCACCGCCTGCGGCTTCTGCGCGGTCGCGGCGGTGTCGAGATAGTGCCAGTCGGGCGTCAGCCCGGGAAAGTCGCCGCGGACGTCGGGGAAGCTGCGGAGCGCGGTCGCGGTGCTCACACCAACTCTCCCAGCTTCGCCAGTGCCAGCGCCTGCAATTTTTCCTCATCCTCGGCGCCATCGAAGACGCCCGCAACAAAGGCTTGCAGCAGCAGCTTCTTCGCCTCGGCGGGCGGCAGGCCGCGTGACTGGAGATAATAGAGGCTCATCGCGTCGAGCTCGCCGATCGCGCAGCCGTGCGCGCATTTGACGTCGTCGGCGAAGATTTCGAGCTCGGGCTTGGCGTTGGCGGTCGCGCTGCGGTCGAGCAGCATCGCCTTCACATCCTGCTCGCTGTCGGTCTGCTGCGCGTCGCGTGCGACGGCGACCTTGCCGAGATAGGTGCCGGTGGCGGTACCGCCGAGGACCGAACGCACCATCTGCCGCGACGTCGCGCCGGGTTCGGCGTGGGTGACCGTGGTGACGATCTCGAGATTCTGTTCGCCGCCGCCGATCTGCGCGGCGCCGAGGTTGAAGTCGGCGCCTTCGTGGAGCGTCACGGCGAGTTCGATGCGGCCATAGGCGCCGCCGATGTTGAGAACGTGCAGCGACGCGGTCGCACCCTTGCCGAGCACCAGCTCGATCTGACGGATATCGCCTGCGTCCTGCACGATCGCGCGGCGGAAGTCGCCGCCCGCGGGCACCATGATGCTTTCGGGCGCGGGCAGCGGCCACGCGGCGGCCACCGCGTCGATGTCGCTATAGCGCCACGCTTCGTCGCGTCGGGTGGGGAGCGGGGTGGTCAACTGGCGAACTCCCACACTTCGTCACCCCGGACTTGATCCGGGGTCCACGCGATCATGGATGCCGGATCAAGTCCGGCATGACGAAAGAAGGAAAAATGCGCGCGCATTACACCGCAATCTCCGCATAGCCTTCGCGTTCGAGTTCGAGCGCGAGCTCCGGGCCGCCCGACTTGACGATGCGGCCGGCGGCGAGGACGTGGACGAAATCGGGCTGCACATAGTCGAGCAGGCGCTGATAATGGGTGATCAGCAGCACCGCCTTGTCGGGGCGGCGCATGATGCTGTTGATCCCGTCGCCGACGACGCGCAGCGCGTCGATGTCGAGGCCCGAGTCCGTCTCGTCGAGGATCGCGAGCTTGGGATCGAGGATGCCCATCTGCACCATCTCGTTGCGCTTCTTCTCGCCGCCCGAAAAGCCGACGTTCACCGGGCGCTTGAGCATGTCCATGTCGAGCTTGAGCAGCCCCGCCTTCTCGCGCGCGAGCTTCAGGAAGTCGCCGCCCGACAGCGGCTCTTCGCCACGCGCCTTGCGCTGGGCGTTCAGGCTTTCGCGCAGGAACTGGACATTCGACACGCCGGGGATTTCGACCGGGTACTGGAAGCCGAGGAACAGGCCGGCAGCGGCGCGTTCGTGCGGGTCCATGTCGAGCAAATCCTGCCCGTCGAAGGTCGCCGAACCTTCGGTGACCTCATAGCCCGGGCGCCCGCCGAGGACATAGGAGAGCGTCGACTTGCCCGCGCCATTGGGCCCCATGATCGCATGGATTTCGCCCGCGTTGATGCTGAGCGACAGGCCCTTCAGGATCGGCTTGTCGGCGACGGTGGCGTGGAGGTTTTCAATTTTGAGCATCGTGGGTCCGTTCAATTCGCGCCGCGTTGCAGGCGGTCGGTACGTATCTTCTGCAATAGTTTCATGAAGTTCGGCTTTTCCGCCGCGTCGAGCTGCGACTTCAGGCCGCTGGCCTGATCGGCCGGATATTCCTTGTCGATCGCGCCGAAGAGCTGGGCCTTCAGCTCCTTGCATCCCTCGGTCGCCGCGGCAAAAATCGCGTCGTCGGTCGCATCGGTCTTGGTCATGCGGACGGCGTAAGTCGTCATGCAACGATCATTGGCCTGCGCCAGCAGCATCGCATTGGCCTGCGCATGAGCCGCCCCGGAGAGTAGTGTCGCGCCCAAGAAAAGGCCCGTTGCCAAAATCCGGTTCATCCCACGCTCCCTTCAAGGCTGATCCCCAGCAACTTCTGCGCCTCGACCGCAAACTCCATCGGCAGCTGCTGCAGCACTTCCTTGGCGAAGCCGTTGACGATCAGCGCCACCGCCTCTTCCTGCCCCAGCCCGCGCTGCATCGCGTAGAAGAGCTGGTCGTCGCTGATCTTGCTCGTCGTCGCTTCATGCTCGACGGTCGCGGTCGGGTTGCGGACCTCGATGTACGGCAAGGTATGCGCGCCGCATGTGCTGCCCAGAAGCAGGCTGTCGCACTGCGTGAAGTTGCGGACGCCCTCGGCATTCGGCGCCACCCGCACGATCCCGCGATAGGTGTTGTTCGACTTGCCCGCGCTGATCCCCTTGCTGACGATGGTCGAGCGCGTGCGCTTGCCATTGTGGATCATCTTGGTGCCGGTGTCGGCCTGCTGGTAATTGTTGGTCACCGCGACCGAATAGAATTCTCCGACGCTGTCGTCGCCGTTCAGCACGCAGCTCGGATATTTCCACGTAATCGCAGAGCCGGTTTCGACCTGCGTCCACGACACCTTGCTGCGCTTGCCCTGGCAGAGCGCGCGCTTGGTCACGAAATTATAGATGCCGCCGAGACCCTCGGCATTGCCCGGATACCAGTTCTGCACCGTCGAATATTTGATCTCGGCATCGTCGAGCGCGACCAGTTCGACGACCGCGGCGTGCAGTTGGTTCTCGTCGCGCATCGGCGCGGTGCAGCCTTCGAGATAGGACACATAAGCGCCCTTGTCAGCGATGATCAAAGTCCGCTCAAACTGCCCCGTATTCTCGGCATTGATACGGAAGTAGGTGCTGAGCTCCATCGGGCAGCGCACGCCTTCGGGCACGTAAACGAAGGTGCCGTCCGAGAAGACCGCGCAATTCAAAGTCGCGAAATAATTATCGTGCATCGGCACGACCTTGCCGAGCCACTTCTTCACCAGCTCGGGATATTCGCGGATCGCTTCCGAAATCGACAGGAAGATCACGCCCGCACGCTTCAACTCCTCGCGAAAGGTCGTCGCGACGCTGACGCTGTCGAACACCGCATCGACTGCAACCTTGCGCGCGCCCTCGACGCCGGCGAGCACCTTCTGCTCCTCGATCGGAATGCCGAGCTTTTTATAGACTTCGAGGATTTCGGGGTCGACCTCGTCGAGGCTCGAGAGCTTGGGCTTCGCCTTCGGCGCCGCGTAATAGTACGCGTCCTGATAATCGATCGGCGGGACGTTGAGCTTCGCCCAGTCGGGCGTCTCCATCGTCTGCCAGTGGCGGAACGCCTTCAGCCGCCAGTCGAGCATCCATTCGGGCTCGTTCTTCTTCGCCGAGATGAAGCGGACCGTATCCTCGGTCAGTCCCTTGGGCGCGAAGTCGGTCTCGATGCTGGACGACCAGCCATGCTCATAATCGGCGACCTTTGCGGCGGCGTCGTGCGCGGCCTGATCCTTGACGGGGAGTTCGGTGTTGTCGGTCATATTCTGATCTCGTCGCCGGCCAATGCCGGGGCAGGCCGGGTGAAGGAGGGTTTGGGTGTGGCGGCAAGGCTCGCAAGGCTGATGTCCGCCAGCGCGCCGCGCACGGCACCATTCACGACGCCCCAATGCGGCTGCACCTTACAGCTGCCTTCGAGCGAGCAATCATGGCGCCCTTCGGACACGCAAGCGGTGAGGGCGATCGGTCCTTCGACCGCCTCGATGATATCGGCGACATTGATTGCCGCAGCCGGTCGGGCGAGCCGCACGCCGCCGCCGCTGCCGCGCGATGCGACCAGCAGGCCGGCGCGCGCGAGCTGACTCACCAGCTTCTGCGCGGTCGGCCCCGGAATGCCCGTCTGCTCGGCCAGCATGCCGGCGTGAATCGGCACCGACCCGCACTGGCGGGCGGCGGCGCTCATCAGCACCACGGCATAATCGGCAAGGTTGGACAGGCGCATTGATCTTTTCCGTCGCAGTTGCGAACGATTCTTAACTGGAGTAATTTACTCCACTTATATAGGCGAGGCTTTGGTGCGGCGCAACCAGCGGGCGCTATTTGGATGCCAAGAAAAAAAGGCACCCATCCGGCCAAAGCCAAATGAGTGCCAAGATGAAGGTCTCAAGTCCTCGTCAGAGGATGAGCTCTTCTGGGTCGCAGTCACGGATTATGCCGACGCGATGATTCGCGATTGGATGAAAACGCCAAAACGACGGGACAGATAATTTTTGAAGGTTAACGGCGGCCGGGGCCGCAGGCTCAGGTCTCGGAGACGAGCGGGCTGACCTTGCCCGCTAGCTGCTTGCGGCCTTTCGTGGTCGCCTCGGTATAGCTCGTCGGCTTGCCGAGCTGGCCGGGGGTCGCGCCCGCGAAGCGCTTGATTTCGCGGATCAGGTGCGACTGGTCGTAAAAGGCGTCGCCAAGCTGCGCGGAGTCGAGCCCTTCGCCGCGCGCCAGCGCCGAGGCGGCGCGAACCGCGCGATATTTGCGCGCCAGCATCCGCGGCGACAGCCCGTAATAATGCTTCGTCATCCGCTCGACCGAACGGATCGACATCCCTGTCTTCTCGACCAGTTCGGGCACCTGCGGCGAGGGCGATGCGGTCAGCCATCCATCGACGGTGCGGATGAACCACATCGGCGGCTGTTCATTGCGGGTCAGCACCTCGCGCGCGAAATTATTGCCGATCACCAGCTTTTCTTCGACGGTCACGGCCTTTTCGAGCGCGGTCGCGACCTCCTCGATCCAGGGGCCGAACAGGTCGGCGGCATCCATCGCGCGGTCCGTCAGCTTGTCGGCATCGTCGCCCATCAGCGCGGCCCAGCCCGCGGGGAGCA
Organism: Sphingopyxis sp. YR583; assembly: GCF_900108295.1. NCBI lineage: Bacteria > Pseudomonadati > Pseudomonadota > Alphaproteobacteria > Sphingomonadales > Sphingopyxidaceae > Sphingopyxis > Sphingopyxis sp. YR583. The sequence goes on from NZ_FNWK01000004.1 coordinate 135,489, forward strand.
TCCCGAACCCGAACAATTGGGCCGGGCAGTTGCTGATCGCGCGCACGCGCGCGCTGGTCGGGCCGATGATATTGGCGCGGCACACGGTCGCGCGGTGGCCGTCCTCAAAGACATATTCGCCGTCGGCGTTGGTCACGAAACGGAACTGGGCGCGGTCGGCGCGTTCATATTCGTCGAAGCGCGGCAGGTTCAATCGCGCGAAATAGAAACTCGACACCATCTCCGCCAGATCGGGATCGGGCGGAAAATAGTGTAGTTCGAACGGCGCGCCACCGTCCACGCTCCCAAGCGAGGAAGAAGTATCCGACATGAAGACCCAGACCTCGACAGCCTCACACCGGGCCGCCTTGTTTTCTGGATCAAGTCATTTGCGTTTCGGGCCCGCGCGTCAAGCGGCAATCGTCAACTATCTTAACCCTTCTGCGCCGCGATCCACACATCGACGCGCCGTTCGAGCACGTCGAGCGGCACCGGTCCCGATTCGAGCACCACGTCGTGGAAGGTGCGGAAATCGAACTTGTCACCGAGCGCCGCTTGCGCACGGCCGCGCAGCTCCATGATCTTGAGCTTGCCGATCAGATAGGCGGTCGCCTGCCCCGGATAGACGATATAGCGTTCGATCGCCTTTTCGATGTCGCCGTCGGGGTTCGGCGTATTGTCCTTCAGATATTTGATCGCCTGCTCGCGGGACCAGCGTTTGTCGTGGATGCCGGTGTCGACGACGAGGCGGCACGCGCGCCAGAGCTCCATGCCGAGCCGTCCGAAATCGCTGTAGGGATCGGTGTAGAATCCCATGTCCTTGCCGAGTTCCTCGGTATAGAGGCCCCAACCCTCGGTATAGGCGGTGAACCCGCCGAAGCGGCGAAAGGCGGGCAGGCCGGTGAGTTCGGTTTGCACCGCGCGCTGCAGATGATGTCCGGGGACACCTTCATGGTATGCGAGCGCCTCGAGCTCGGTCTTCGACATGTCCCGGAGATCGAACAGGTTCACATAATAGATGCCGGGGCGCGATCCATCGGGCGAAGGCGAGGAATAAAAGGCCTTGCCCGCCGATTTCTCGCGGAACGCCTCGACCGCCTTCACCTGCAGTGCCGCCTTGGGCAAGGTGTTGAAGAAGGCGGGCAGGCGCGCTTCCATCGCCTTCACCTTGGCATCGACGTCGGCCAGATAGGCCTCGCGCGTCGTGTAAAAATACTGCGGGCTCGTGCGCAGGTGCGCGAAGAATTGCTGGAGCGTGCCCTTGAAGCCGACCTTCTTCATGATCGCCTGCATTTCGCCATGGATGCGCGCGACTTCGGCGAGGCCCAGGTCGTGAATCTGCGACGCGGTCATGTCGGTCGTCGTGTAGTTCGACAGCAACGCTTCATAATAGGCTTTGCCGTCGGGCAGGCGCCAGACGCCGTCTTGGGTCGGCGCGCTCGCTTGCTGACGTTTCATCTCGGCGGACAGGCGGGTATAAGCGGGCCCGGCGCTTTCGGCCCAGGCAGTCTTGGCCGACGCAATCAACCGCGCCTTTTCCGCCGCATCGATATTCAGTTTTCCAACTTTGGCGGTGATATCCTCGACCACGGCATTGTCGGGCTTCTGCAGGTTCCCGATGTCGGAGATCAGATAGGCATAGACCCACTTCGGCGGCTGGATGCCCTTCGTCGCGCGCTCGGCCGACTGCGCCGACAGCGCATCGAGTATGGGGCCGAGCCCGCGGATGCGCTCGATATAGGCTTCGGCTTCGGCGACATCGGCGACGCGGTGGATATTGATCAGGAAGGCCGGCATCTGGCTCTGCGCGCCGTTCATCTGGTCGAAGATATAGCCATGGTCGCGGAACGGGAACAGGCGGTCGGCACGCGCGGCCTGCGTATTGAACAGCTCGAACGACAACGCCTCGTCGGCGGTCAGTTTCGCTGGGTCATAGCTCCCGCGCATCGCGGCGGCTGTTGCCTGCTGCAGCTTGTGGTTCGCCACGGCGGTCTCGTCGGAAACATCGTTCCATTTGCCATAATCGCCATCGCGAATCCCGCGGCGCGCCTTGGATTCGGGCGAGAGCGATAGCTGCGCCGCGTCATAATTGTCGAAGAATTGGGCAAGGTTGGCCCCGGCGGGCGCTGCATCGGGCGCGGGCGTCGCAGCGGCGGTGGCGGGGGCTTCCTGCACCGCGGCCGGGGCGCAGCCGGCAACGGCAAACAGCGCGAGGCCGGTGGACAGGCGAGCGATAATCTTCAGGTGCGACACGAATTTCTCCCGGTTTTTCCGATGCGCACGGGGCTTGCCATAGGCTCCTGCCCGGCGCAATGGCGGGCCATGTCGATCTTCGCCTCGCTAACCGATAGCGCCTATGCGCTCGTCCGCCCGATCGTCCACGCCACCGACGGCGAGGCCGCGCACAACCTGACACTCAGTGCGCTGCAGCCGCTGCCGCGCGCGCGCCATGCGCTCACCAGTCCGGTGCTTGCGACCGAACTGGCGGGCCTCAAATTTCCGAACCCGGTCGGCCTTGCGCCCGGCTTCGACAAGGATGCGCGCGTTGCGCATGTGATGCCGCATTTCGGTTTCGGCTTTGTCGAGGTCGGTACGCTGACCCCGCTGCCGCAGGACGGCAATCCGCGCCCGCGCCTGTTCCGCCTCGTCGAGGATCGGGCGGTGATCAATCGCATGGGCTTCAACAATGGCGGGCAGGAGAAGGCCGCCGACCGCATTGCGTGCCTGCGCCGTTATGGCCTGCCGGTGCCGCTCGGCATCAACATCGGCGCGAACAAGGACAGCGCCGACCGCATCGCCGATTATGCGAAGGGCACCGCCGCGATGGCGCCGCTCGCCGATTATCTGACGGTCAACATCAGCTCGCCTAACACGCCGGGCCTCCGCGCCTTGCAGGACAAGGGATCGCTCGAAGCCTTGCTCGACGGTGTAGCGGCCGCGCAGCCCGCGGGCGCGGCAAAGCCCGTGTTCCTGAAGGTCGCGCCCGACCTCGAACCTGCCGATATCGACGACATCGTCACGGTGGCGTTCGACAAGGGCCTCGCGGCAGTCATCGTCTCGAACACCACGATCGTGCGCCCCACGCTCGCGTCGCGCCATGCGGAGGAAGCGGGCGGCCTCTCGGGTGCCCCGCTTGCCGAACTGGCGTTGCAACGCGTCAGAGACTTCTACACGGCCAGCGGCGGCAAGCTCCCGCTCGTCGCTGCGGGCGGTATCGCGTCGCCCGAACAGGCGTGGGATCGCATCCGCGCGGGCGCCAGCCTCGTCCAGATCTATTCGGCGATGGTCTATGAAGGCCCCGGCCTCGCGGCCCGGATTGCGCATGGGCTTGAAAAGCTGGCGGTGCGTGACGGCTTCGCGCGCGTCGCCGACGCGGTGGGCACGGCGCACTGACGGGGTTGCCTTGACCCGAGGCGCACGCCAATGTCGCGCGCATGTTGAAAAGATTCCTCCCGCTCGCCGCCCTTCTTTCCGTAACCGTCTCCGTACCAGCGCTTGCGCAGGGAGTCACCTCGTCCGCCGATCCGCGCGCGACCGAGGCGGGGCGCGAGATTCTGCATGAAGGCGGGACGGCCGCCGACGCCGCGATCGCAATGGTCGCGGTGCTGACTCTCGTCGAACCGCAGTCGAGCGGGATCGGCGGTGGCGGCTTCATGGTCCACCATAATGCCAAGGATGGCAGCATCTCGACGATCGACGGCCGCGAAATGGCGCCCGCTTCGGCAAAACCCGACCGCTTTCTCGGCCCCGACGGCAAGGCGCGCGGCTATATGGATGTCATCCCCGGCGGGCTGTCGGTTGGCGTCCCGGGCAATGTGCGCCTGATGGAAATGGCGCACAAGAAATGGGGCAAGCTCGAATGGAAGGCGCTGTTCCAGCCCGCGATCAAGCTTGCCGAAGAAGGTTTCATCGTCACCCCCGCGCTCAACAACTGGCTCGTCCAGTTCGAACCGATGTGGAAGGAGTTTCCGGCGCCGCAGGCGATCTATTATGTCGACGGCAAGCCTGCCCCTGTGGGCACGCGCATCAAGAACCCCGCTTATGCGAAACTTCTCCGCGACATCGCGGCGCGCGGACCGGACGCGTTCTACACCGGCGCGAATGCCAAGGCGATCAGCGATGCCGTTGCCAAGGCGCCGCGCCACCCGAGCCAGCTGACCGTCAAGGATATCGCCGCCTATAAGGCGAAGGAGCGCCCCGCGGTCTGCACCACCTATCGCGTCTACAAAGTCTGCGGCATGGGCCCGCCCTCGTCGGGCGCGACCACCGTTTTCGGCATCCTCGGCATGATCGAGGGCTGGGACATGAAGGCGATGGGCAAGGACAATCCGATGAGCTGGCATCTGCTCTCGGAAGCGATGCAGCTCTCCTACGCCGATCGCGCCGCCTATCTCGGTGACGGCGATTTCGTCGATGTTCCGGTGAAGGGCCTGCTCGACAAGAGCTACCTCGCCGAGCGCCGCCAGCTCATTTCGCCCTTTGGCGCCGCGGGCAAATATGAGCCCGGCACCCCGCCGGGTGCCAAGCCGCGCGCCGCCGCGCCGCCGGTGCAGGAACAGGGAACGACGCATTTCGTTACGGCCGACAAGGATGGCAACCTCGTCTCGATGACCTCGACAATCGAAAGCATCTTCGGCAGCCAGCTGATGGCGAACGGCTATTTCCTCAACAACGAGCTTACCGATTTCGACCTCGCGCCGACCGAGGGCGGTGTCCCGACTGCGAACCGCGTCGAAGCGGGCAAGCGTCCGCTGTCCTCGATGTCGCCGACGGTCGTTTACGGTCCCGACGGCAAAGTCATACTCGCGGTCGGTTCGGCGGGCGGCAAGCGCATCATCATGCATGTGACGAAGGTGCTTGTCGGCGTGCTCGACTGGGGGCTCGACGCCAAAACGGCGATGGAGCTTCCGAACCTCTTCTTCGGCCAGCAAGGCGTGCTGATCGAGAATAACGAGGCGGGCAAGGCGATCGCCGCGAAGATGAAACCTTTCGGCTACAGCTTCACCGCGACGAGCCTCGGGTCGAAGCTCAACGCGGTCGAGCGTACCGCCGAGGGCTGGCGCGGCGCCGCCGATCCACGCGGTCCCGGCAGCTCGTCGATCGACGGCGCGCCAGCGCAGAATTGAACCAACGATAACAAAACACACGTAATGAAATCTCCCTGGAGAGAGGCAGAATGAAGCTCGTAAATCCCCATCTCGACCATTTTCCGAGTCTGGTCGCGATGTTCTTCGACCGTGCGGGGCGCGGCGGCGAAGATCCCTTCCTGTGGCGCAAGGCCGACCGCGCCTGGCACCCGCTGAGCTGGCGGCAGGTCGCCAATCAGGTCTCGGCGCTCGCGCATAGTTTGCGCGATCTGGGGCTGAAGGACGGCGACCGCGTCGTGCTGGTCAGCGAGAACCGGCCCGAATGGTGCATCGCCGACCTTGGTATCATGGCCGCGGGCTGCATCACGGTGCCGACCTATACGACGAACACCGAACGCGACCATCAGCATATCCTCGACAACAGCGGCGCGAAGGCGGTGATCGTCTCGACCGCGAAGCTCGCACGCACGCTGATGCCCGCGGTGATGCGCTCCGAAGCGCATATCGTGATCAGCATGGAAAGCCTGCGTGTCGGCCAGCAAGGCGATGTGGCGGTCCACGACTGGGAACCGCTCGTCTCCGGCGGAGAGACCCATCTGGACGAGACCAAGGTGCGCGCCGCGACAATGACGCGCGACGATACCGCCTGCCTGATATACACCAGCGGTACCGGCGGCGCGCCGCGCGGGGTCATGCAACATCATGGTGCGATCCTGCACAATGCGGCGGGTGCGGCGGAGGTGCTCGTCAATGACTTCGGCATCGGCGACGAGGAGGTTTTCCTCTCCTTCCTGCCCCTCAGCCACGCCTATGAACATTCGGGCGGCCAGTTCCTGCCGATCATGGTCGGGGCGCAAATCTATTATAGCGAAGGCCTCGAAAAGCTCGTCTCGAACATCGAGGAGACGCGCCCGACGATCATGGTCGTGGTGCCGCGACTGTTCGAGGTGATCCGCGCGCGGATGATCAAGTCGGTCGAGAAACAGGGCAAGCTCGCCAACTGGATGCTGCGCCAGGCGCTGCGCGTCGGCGAAAAGGATTATGAGCGCCGAATGGGTGTGCTCGACCGGCCCGTCGACCTCATTCTCGACAAATTATTCCGACCCAAGATCGGCAAGCGTTTCGGCGGCCGGATGAAGGCGCTCGTGTCGGGCGGTGCGCCGCTCAACCCAGAAATCGGCGTCTTTTTCCACTCGATCGGGCTGACGCTGCTTCAGGGCTATGGTCAGACCGAAGCGGGGCCGGTGATCAGCTGCAACCGCCCGAGCGCGGGGATCAAGATGGACACGGTCGGCCCGCCGCTAATGAATACCGAGGTCCGCATCGCCGACGACGGGGAAATCCTTGTCCGCGGCGAGTTGGTGATGAAGGGCTATTGGCGCAACACGGCCGAGACCGAACGCGTTCTCGTGGACGGTTGGCTCCACACCGGCGACATCGGGCATATCGACGACAAGGGCCGCATCGTCATCACCGACCGCAAGAAGGATCTGATCGTCAACGACAAGGGCGACAATGTCTCGCCCCAGCGCGTCGAGGGCATGCTGACGCTCCAGCCCGAAATATTGCAGGCGATGGTCTATGGCGACAAGCGCCCGCACCTCGTTGGCATTCTCGTCCCCGATCCGGAATGGGCGACCGAATGGGCCGAAGCGGAAGGGCTGCCCAAGGATTTGAAGCTGCTGCGCGAGCATGAGAAATTCCGCGCCGCGATCCGTGCTGCGGTCGACCGCGTCAACGGCCAGCTTTCGGTAATCGAAAAGGTCCGCAAGTTCGACTTTGCCGACGAAGCCTTCACGATCGAGAATGAGCAGATGACGCCGTCGATGAAGATCCGGCGCCATATATTGAGGCAGGTTTACGAGGACAGGATCGCGGCGCTCTATAAGGCCTGATGGCAGTCGGCGCGATCATCATAGCAGGCGGGGTTGCGACCCGAAGAGCTCGGCGCAAACCGGTCCCCGCCTGCGACTGAACCTTGGCTCAGCCTTTGTCCCCCGCCGGTTTGCGATAGGGGACGAACTCGCCAAAAACGCACGTCGGGCCGCGGATCCCGCTCGACCGGTCGACCAGGTGGAAGAAATCGCCTTCGCAGGTCGAAGACCCGAACTGGCGTACCACCATGATGTCGCTGTCCCGCGCAAGACCCGGGCAACTACTCTTCAAGTCATTCCTGTATACCAGATTGCCGCCGGAACGATAGAGCAAGATGCTGTCGGATACCCGAATAGTATCATTGCTTCGATAATTGGGAAGGCAGCGGACCGGCGGACCCGGAATCTTGCCCGCAAGCTGCTTGTCGAGCCGCTCGGCCTGTTTGGGGGTCAGTGCGGCGGCGCCGGGCTCGCCCGAACCGGCCGGCGCGCAGCTTGCGACCAGCGGCGCAGCCGCAGTCAACAGCGCGGCAGCCATCAGGTTCAGCTTCGCCATGAAAATGCTCCTTGAGATCGGCCATCATGGCCCTTGCAGATGAATGGGTGCTGAAGCGGCATCATGCCGCATCCTTGAGCGCGCGGATACGGCCGAGTTCGGCCGCGCTCGACGCACGGAGAAAGGGGTTGGTCGCGCGCTCTTCGCCGATGCTCGTCGGTACGGTCGCTTCGCCCGCCGCGCGCGCCGACTCGACTGCGGCGAGCCGTTGGGCCAGTGCCGCATTGTCGGGCTCGACGGTCACTGCAAAGCGCGCGTTCGAAAGCGTATATTCGTGAGCGCAATAAACCCGCGTCGCATCGTCGAGCGTGCCGAGCTTCTGCATGTTCGCGAACATCTGCTCGGCGGTACCCTCGAACAATCGGCCGCAGCCCATCGCGAACATCGTATCGCCGACGAAGATCGCAGCGTCGGACGCGAAATGATAGGCGATATGACCGGCGGTATGCGCGGGCACGTCCCAGACGTCGGCAATGTGATTGCCGAGCTTTACCTTGTCGCCACCCTGCACCTGCTTATCGAGTGTCGGAATGCGCGCAAATTCTGCTGCGGGGCCGGTGATCGTGCAGCCGCCCCATGCTTTGGCTGCTTCCTTGATTGCCGCATTGCCGCCTGTGTGATCGGGGTGCCAGTGGGTGTTCCAGATATCGGTGATCGTCCAGCCGCGTTCTGCCGCTGCCGCCAGCACCGGCTCGGCGACTGCAGGATCGACGACCATCGTCGCGCCGCTTTCGGGATCGTGGACCAGCCAGACATAATTGTCGCTGAGAACGGGAATACGGACGATGTCCAGCGCAGCCATATGATCTCCTTTCCAGCGTCTCGCCCCTTCAAGACGGAGCGGCGGCGCCGGGGCCTTGGTTCGCCCGATCAGGTCAGCAGGGCCTCATAGCCCCGTGCGTTGAACTCGATCAGGCAAAATCCGTTGCCGAAGGGATCGGCGAACATCGCCTGTCTGCCATAGGGAAGGGCCAATGTCTCGCCCTCCTGCACTGCGCCCGCAGCCAGAGCCTGTGCGGTCGCGCTATCGAGGTCGTCGACCGAAAAGTCGGGATGTACCGGCGTCCAGTGCCGGTGATAGCGACGGAAATCGCCGCCGCCGGGGCCGATCGCCGATCCTGCGGCTTTGGCGATCAGATAGATGGGCACCTCGCACCCGGTCAGTTCGACGATATCGTCGTCGAACCGCCGGGCCGCGGTCAGTCCCAGGGCATTTGTATAGAAGCGCTCACCAGCGGCGAGGTCGGGCACGTCGATGTTGATCAACAGGCCCGGCACCCTGCGGCTCCTACCAGGCGCCGGTGTTCGGCATCGAGGCCCAGGGTTCCTGCGGCGGCAGATGGCCTTCCTGCAGCAATTCCACCGAAATGCCGTCGGGCGAGCGCACGAACGCCATATGGCCGTCCCGCGGCGGGCGGTTGATCGTCACGCCGGCGTCCATCAGCCGTTGGCAGGTCGCATAGATATCGTCGACCCGGTAGGCGAGGTGTCCGAAATTGCGGCCGCCTCCATATTCCTCGGGCGCGCTGCCGTCTTCGGGCGGCCAGTTATAGGTCAGCTCGACTTCCGCCATGTCGCCCTGTCCGGGCGCGGCAAGAAAGATCAGCGTGAAGCGGCCTTGCTCGCTGTCGAACCGCCGCGTTTCCTCCAGCCCGATCAGCTTGAAGAAATCGACGGTGGCATCGGGATCCGAGACGCGGATCATCGTGTGAAGATATTTGATCATGGCGCCATATTAGGCGCGAAGGGGTCGATCTTCAAACGCTTCGAACAGGGATACGAATGCATCGGGCACCGGCGCGGTTGCGCCCTGCGCCTCCTCGACATGCACGCTGACCTCCAGACCCGTCGCGCGCAGGTCGTCCTTGCCCGCGCCATGCAGTTCGAACAGGAAGGTCATCGAACTGCGGCCGACGCGCGAGCAGCGCACGCAAATGTCGATTTCCTCGTCGAGCAGGATCGGCACCTTGTAATCGACCTCGGCGCGCGCGACGTGAAATTCGGGGCTGTTGTTCGCTGGCCAGCGGTCGTAAACTCCGGCGGCGCGCCAATATTCGGTGATCCCGATGTCGAAATATTCAAGGTAGCGGCTGTTGAACACCACCGCCTGCGCATCGATTTCGGCATAACGGACGCGCTTCTTGACGCTGAATTTGAAATCGCTCCGAGCCATGACGTTCCTCTGTTTAGTTGGTCGCGATACGCACGACGGTTTCTAATTTGTCGCGATACGCGCGACCGTATCGATCAGCAGCGCGATGTCGGTATCGCGCGACAGGCGGTGGTCGCCGCCCTTGACCAGCGTCACCTGAACATCCGTACTCGCGAGCGCGGCCGACAGGCGCAGGCTGATGTCGGACGGCACATCGCCATCCTCTTCCCCGTGGAGCAGGCGCACGGGGCAGGTGAGGGGGATTTCGGTGTCGAGCAGCCTATTCGCTTCTCCGGACTGCAAAAAGTCGCGCGTCGTCACATAGGGCTGGTCGCTGTACGGGGTCTCCTCGACCAGCGCACCCTCGGCAAGGATGATCGCTTTCTCGGTATCGCTGAAACCCCAGTCGGTGAAATCGGGGGCAGCGGCGATCCCGACGAGTCCGGCAACACGCCCCGGCCCGTCGCGCTGGACGAGCGCCAAGGCGGTGAGCAGCATCAGCCACCCGCCCATCGACGAACCGACGATGACGACAGGCCCTTCGGCCTTCGCATCGATCAGGTCGAGCACATCGCCGCGCCAGTCGAGCAGATTCTGTTCGGCGAACAATCCGTCCGACAGCCCGCATCCGGCATAATCGAGGAGCAGGCACGCATGACCCTCGGCCGCCGCCCAGTCGAACAAGGCGGTCGCCTTGCCGCCTGCCATGTCGGACATATAACCCGGCAGGAAGACGATCGTCGGACCTGTGCCCGGCGTATGGCGATAGGCGAGCCGCGGACGGCCCGAACGGTCGAGATAATCGGCGGCGACGTCCACCGGGGTCAGATGACCCAGTCGATCGTGCTCATCTGCATCACGGCCTGCCCCTTGGCGCGCCGCTTTTCGACCATGATATGATTGAGCCGCTGGATCGTGTCGCTTCCCGTGGTGATGCACCACCCCGGCACGACCGCATGCACGAGCGCACAAAGGCCGCCATAGATCATCGTGACGCCGAATTTCGACGCGACGCCAAAATGCTCGATGTAATTTTCATCGACGCTCTTGGGGTGGTCGACGAACAGGCGCTTGAACATGGGGTGGCTCCTTTCCGGCTCGCCGTCGCCCTAGACGTGGACGGTGAGTCCCGCAAGGGCGGCGGGGCATATCATTCGATCAACCGGCTGGGCCATCCGACGCGAACGAGCGTTTCGTCGGGGTCGGACAGCGCGAACTCATACATGCCCCACGGCTTGTGCGTCGGCGCCTTCTCGCGCTCGAGGATGGCATCGCGGAACTGTTCAGCCAATTCGGCCACGCGTTCGGTGTAAAGATACAGGCCGAATGGATTCTGCCCCGGTACCAGCCATCCGTCGGGCGCCTCGTTCGTCAGGTGGAGCTGCCATCCCTTGCCGTCCTCGAGCAGGCGGTAGCTGCCATAGTCGCCGACGACCGACAGGCCGAGCGCCTCATAGAATGCCGTGCTCGCGTCGATGTTTGTGCAGGGCAGGATCGCGGCGATGCTGTGGGGCGTCGGGGTTGTCATGCCGCCAGTCTATGTCCGCCGCCGCGATGGCGCCAGCGCCAGTTGACGAGGTGCGCGGCGGCCAGTGTGATCGCGCCGATCGATGTGAGCAGCCGGTCGGCGCTCTCGGGATCGGCGGCGGTAATCCATCCCTCATGCGCCGACAGACCCAGCGCGAGCAGGCCCAGTCCGACGACTGCCAGCATCGTGGGCGCCAGCCGCCGATGCCGCCGCCAACCATCGCGCATGGCGATGGCCGCGGCGGGCAGGGCGAGCAGCAATATCGCCGCATGTACGCCCTCGGGCAGGGCGATCCAGCGGCTCAATGCAGGCGCGAGCAGGAGGGCGAGGGGCAGGGCGAGGCAATGGATCAGGCAGGTGAATGACAGGATGATCCCCGTCAGGTCGGCAAGGCGCGGGCGCGCGGCGGGGAGGCACATGGAGCTTCTTTCGCGAAAGGGGTTCGTCGTGCCAGATAATGATACATTATCTCATTGCAAGGGTTGTTGTGAATCCGCCCCTTGCCGCCCATATCGCATGCTGGCAAAGGGGCGCTGTTTTACCCCGCCAGAAAGGCCAGTTTTTCGATGTCCCAGATGATCCGTGTCACCCTTCCCGATGGCTCTGCCCGTGAAGTCGTGCGCGGCACTACCGCGGCACAGATTGCGGCCGACATCGGACCCGGCCTCGCCAAGGCCGCGCTCGCCGCCAAGATCGACGGCGAACTGCGCGATATCATGCGCCCGCTCGAGGAAGACACGAACCTTGCGCTGGTGACGAGCCGCGACGAGGCTGACGCGCTCGAACTCTTCCGCCACGACTATGCGCACGTTCTCGCCGAGGCTGTCCAGAACCTGTTCCCCGGCACGCAGATCACTTTTGGCCCGTCGACGGGTGACGGCTTCTATTACGACTTCGCGCCGACCGCCGAGCATGGCCCGTTTCGCGACGACGAACTGCCGCTGATCGAGGAGGAGATGCGCAAGATCATCGCCGCCGACCTGCCGCTGACGCGCGAAGTGTGGGAGCGCGACAAGCTCATCGCCAAATGGGCGGCCGAGGGCGAGACGTTCAAGGCCGAATGGGCCGCCGAATTGCCGCAGGGCGAGGAGCTCACCGTCTATCGCAGCGGCGAAGGCTGGATGGACATGTGCCGCGGCCCGCACCTCGCCTCGACGGGCAAGCTCGACCCCGCCGCGTTCAAGCTGACGCGCGTCTCTGGCGCCTATTGGCGCGGCGACCAGAAGAATGCGCAGCTCAGCCGCATCTACGGCACCGGCTGGCTCAACAAGAAGCAGCTCGCCGAGCATCTCGTCCGGCTGGAGGAAGCCGCCAAGCGCGACCACCGCAAGATCGGCCGCGAGATGGACCTGTTCCACCTGCAAGAAGAAGCGCATGGCAGCGTCTTCTGGCACCCCAAGGGGTACCGTATCTATCGCGAGCTTGAGGCCTATATGCGCCGCGCGATCGACGGCTCGGGCTATCAGGAGGTCAAGACCCCGCAGGTGATGGACGCCAAACAGTGGGAACAATCGGGCCACTGGGGCAAATATCGCGAGAATATGTTCGTCATCCCCGACGAGGTGCCGAACATCGAGGACGAAGGGCCGATCGTCTCCGACGATGCCGAGTGGATGGCGCTCAAGCCGATGAACTGCCCGGCGCACGTCCTGATCTTCCGTCAGGGGATGAAGTCGTATCGCGACCTGCCGCTGCGCATGGCCGAAATGGGCTGCTGCCATCGCAACGAGCCGCATGGCGCGCTGCACGGCATCATGCGCGTGCGCCAGTTCACGCAGGACGACGGCCATATCTTCTGCCGCGAGGACCAGATCGTCGAGGAAGTACGCGATTTCTGCGCACTGCTCGACCGCGTCTACAAGCAACTCGGGTTCGAGAAATATGCGGTGAAGCTCGCGCTGCGCCCCGACATGCGTTTCGGCACCGACGAGATGTGGGACAAGGCCGAACAGGAGCTGCGCGAAGCTGTCCAGCGCGCGGGCATGGCGAACGACGATTATGGCTGGGAAGAATTGCCGGGTGAGGGGGCCTTCTATGCGCCCAAGCTCGAATTCCACCTGACCGACGCGATCGGGCGGACGTGGCAGTGCGGGACGATCCAGTCCGACCGCGTGATGCCCGAACGGCTCGATGCGAGCTACATCGGCGAGGATGGCGAACGCCATCGCCCGGTGATGCTCCACCGCGCGATCCTCGGCACCTATGAGCGCTTCATCGGCATATTGATCGAGCATTTCGCGGGCCGTTTCCCGACGTGGCTCGCGCCGGTTCAGGCCGTCGTCGCGACGATCGTGTCGGACGCCGATGCTTATGCCAAGGACGCGGTGGCCCAGCTCACCGCGGCGGGCATCCGCGCCGAGGTCGACGTGCGGAACGAGAAGATCAACTACAAGGTCCGCGAACACAGCCTCGCGAAAGTCCCCTACCTGCTGGTGGTCGGCAATCGCGAGGCCGAGGAAGGCACCGTCGCGATCCGCACCCTCGGACAGGACGGCCAGCGGATCATGCCGCTCGCCGAAGCGATCGCGATGCTGAAGGGTGAAGCGACGCCGCCGGATCTGCGCGATTGAGCATGACACCGCGGCGGCGTTGGCTGCGCTGGGCGGCGCTCGTTGCGCTGTTCGGCGTCGCATTGCTTGCCAAAGGCTATTGGAACGCAACCCGCGATCCGGTCGTCCGCACCGCGACGGTTGCGGTTGACGCCTGGCCGGCGGGACAGCCACCGCTCAAGATCCTGCTGCTCTCGGACACGCACGTCGCGGGCCCCGATATGCCGCCCGCCCGGCTGTCGCGGATCGTCGGCGACCTCAACCGGCTGAAGCCCGACCTCGTGCTGATCGCTGGCGATCTCGTCAGCGAACGACGCGGCGCGACGCATATCTACACACCGGCCGAAGTGGTCGCGCCGCTCGGCGGGCTTAAGGCGCCGCTTGGCGTCATCGTCGCTCCGGGCAACCATGATCACTGGTTCGAGCCCGATGCGTTGCGCGGTGAACTGGAAAAACGCGGCATTCGCGTGCTGCAAAATGAAGCGGTCAAGCTTGGCCCGCTGATCGTGGGCGGGGTCGACGACGATTATTCGGGGCACGACGATGTGCCGGCGACGTTCGCGGCAATGGACCGGCTCGGTGCGGGCGTCCCGCTGCTGCTGACGCACAGCCCCGACATCATCCCCGACCTGCCGCGCCCGGTCGCCGCGGTCTTCGCCGGGCACACGCATTGCGGCCAGATCCGTTTCCCCTTCGTCGGCGCGCTGACCTATGTGTCGCGCTATGGCGACCGCTTTGCCTGCGGCGATATCGACGACAAGGGGCAGCGCGTCTTCGTCGGCGCCGGCCTCGGGACCAGCCTGATGCCGCTGCGTTTCAACACGCCGCCCGATGCCTGGTTGATAACCCTGCAACCGAAAGCCGCTGCACGATGACCAGCCTCCAGCAACTTGTCGGCCTCGCGCCGCTGACCGTCGCGGGCGCGGCGGCAATGACCTTTGGCGCCGCCTATGTGCGTGGGCTGACGGGTTTCGGCATGGCGATCATCCTTGTCCCCCTGCTCGGGCTGATCGTCCCGCCGGGCGAGGCGGTGGTGCTCGGCATATTGCTGCAGTTGCTGATCGGGCCGGTGGGGCTAAAGGTCATATTGGCCGATGCCGACCGCGGCACGGCGGTCCCGATCGCGCTGCTTGCGATGCTCGCGACCCCGGCGGGCATGGTCGCGCTCCATGCGACGACTCCGGATGTCGCGCGGCTGCTGATAACCTTGATCGCGGTAGGGGCCTTCATCGCCGTCCTGCTGCCGAAACAGCCCGAGGGACACAAGCCGGGCCGCGTCGCAGTCGCAGGGACAGGGATCGCGTCGGGCATCCTCACCGGCTTCGCCGCGATGCCGGGGCCGCCGGTTGTGCCCTTCTACCTGCGCCGTCACCTAGAACCCAAGGTCGCACGCGCGTCGATGATGCTGATCTTCTTCGCGACCGCCATTGCGGGGACGCTCGCCGCCCTGTGGGTCGGCATTGCGACGGCAAGGCTCCTCATCCTGTCGCTGATCCTCTTCCTGCCGATGTGGTTCGGAAACCGGATTGGCGGACGGCATTTCGGCAGCGTCGCGCCGCATGTGTGGCAGACGATGGTCGCAGTCGTGCTTGGCGTTGCGGCGATCTCCGCCGTAATACGGATACTCAGCTAAAGGCTGCGCAGCGCCTGCGCCGGTTTCGCCGAGAGCAAGGGCCAGCTTCCCGCGATCCCGATCAGGAACGACAGACCCGCGCCGCCGATCAGCGTCAGCCCGACGATCAGCGGATCGGGCGCGAAGTCGAATTCGAAAAGCTGCGTCACGACATACCAGGCGCCCGCGAGGCCGAGCCCCAGCGCGAGCACAGCAAGAATGCCCGCGAGCACCGCATATTCCGTGCCCTGCGCGCCAAGGATCTGGCCCCTCGTGGCTCCGAGCAGCTTCAGGATCACGCTGTCGTAAACGCGCCGCTCGCGGCTTGCCGCAATCGCGCCGATCAGCACCGCGATGCCCGCAAGGATCGCGATGCTTGCCGCCGCCGCGATCGCCTGGCTCATCTGTGTGAGGAGCGTCGTGACCTGCGACACCACATCGCGCACCGCAATCAGCGACGCCGACGGGAAAGCGCGCGGGATGCTGCGCGACAGGGCGGTTTCGGCCTCGGGCCCAACCGCAACCGTCGCGACCATATTATGCGGCGCGGCGTCGAAGGTGCCGGGCGAAAAGACGAGCACATAGTTCAGCCCGAAATTGTCCCAGTT
Organism: Sphingopyxis sp. YR583; assembly: GCF_900108295.1. Taxonomy (NCBI): domain Bacteria; kingdom Pseudomonadati; phylum Pseudomonadota; class Alphaproteobacteria; order Sphingomonadales; family Sphingopyxidaceae; genus Sphingopyxis; species Sphingopyxis sp. YR583. The sequence goes on from NZ_FNWK01000004.1 coordinate 151,434, forward strand.
GACGGTGCGGAACGAGGCGACCTTCGCCTGCACCTCGACCCCCAGCACATTGACCGATAGCGTATCGCCGAGTTTCAGCCCGAGCGACGCCGCAACCTCCTGTTCGACGCTGACCAGCGGCGGCCCCTTGTAATCGGCCGCCCACCATTGGCCGCCGACGAGTTCGCTGCCGTTGGGCAGGACAGGACTATAGGTCAGCCCCCGGTCGCCGCGCAGCACCCATGCCCCCTCGGGCAGTTCGGCAAGCTCGTCGACGCGCTGCCCGGCAAATTCGGTGACGCTGCCGCGCAGCGCGGGGATCATGTTGATCTCGGCCTTGGGATCCGCCGCTTTCACCATCGCCTGAAAGCGCGTGGTCTCGGTGCGCGGCACGTCGAGCACGAAGAAGCTCGGCGCGCGTTGCGGCACGGTCGACCGGATTTCGGACGTGATGCTCGTCTGGATCGCCGCGAGCGTCACGAACAGGGTGAGCCCGAGTCCGAGCGCCACAACCAGCGCGCCGGTTGCGGCACCGGGGCGGTGCAGGTTCGCGAGCGCAAGGCGGAAGAGCGGGCGTTTGGGCCGCGGCAGCCGGCTCGCGGTACGCCGCACCAGCCAGCCAAGCCCGACGAGAATGAGGAGCAGGCCGATCGCCGCCCCGATGAAACCGAGCGCGAACAAAGGTTCGCGCGCGGTGCCGACAGCCAGCGCAATGATCGCCGCGAGCGCCGCCGCGACCGCGATCACCGTCTGCCGGTCGATCCGCGCCGCGCCGCTCACCGTCGCGCGATAGAGTCCCGCGGCGGGAACATGCCGCGTCGCCGCGAGCGGGGGCAGGGCAAAGGCGATGGCGATCAGCAAGCCATAGGCCGCGCTGACGGCAAGCGGCAGCGGATAGATGGCAACACCGGGTTTGACTGGCAGCACATCGCCCGCAATCGCGCCGATGATCGCGGGCGCGAGCGCGCCGACGATCAGGCCGGCGACAATCGACACAGCCGCAACCGCGAGGATCTGCAGTCCGTAAATGCGCGCCACCGTACCGCTATCGGCGCCCAGCACCTTTAGCGTCGCGAGCCCCGGGCGCTTGCCCGCGAGATAGCTCGCCACGCCATTGCCGACGCCGATCCCTGCGATCACCAGCGCGGCCAGCCCGACGAGCGACAGGAACTGCCCCATGCGCTCGATGAAGCGCCGCGTGCCTGGCGCGCCATTGCTGCTATCGGTGATGTCCCAGCCCGCGTCGGGGAATTCGGCGGTCAGCGCCTTGCCGACGGCTTCGGGGTTCGCGCTGCCCGGCAGGCGAACACGATATTTGCTCTCGTACAGGCTACCCGGCTGGATCAGCTGCGTTGCGGGGAGGTCGGCAAGCCCGATGATCGCGACGGGGCCGAGGGTGAAGCCTTCGCCCAAGCGGTCGGGTTCCTCAGCGATCACGCCGTCGATCAGGAAGCTGGTCTCGCCGAACTTCACGCGTTCGCCGACCTTCAGGCCCAGCCGGGAGACGAGATCCTTGCCGATCCAGATACCGCCCGGCGGCGGCGGACCTTTACGCGCGCCGTTCTCCAGCCGCATCGTGCCATAGAGCGGGTAAGCGCCATCGACCGCCTTGAGTTCCGACAGCAAGGCTTCGCCATCGGGATCGTTCGCCATCGCGCGCAGCCGCACGGTGGCCGAGGGCGTACCGACGCGACGGAAGCCCGCCATTTCTTCGGCCGTGGCTTCGCGCTGTGGCAGGCTGAATTCGACATCGCCGCCGAGGATCGTCTGCCCGCGTACTTCGAGTTCGGACGTGATACCGCGCGTCAGGCTGCCGATCGCCGCGAGCGTCGCGACGCCGAGGAAAAGACAGACGGCGAGGAGGCGAAGCCCGCGGATGCGCGTCGCAAGGTCGCGGCGCGCGATCCGCCAGAGCGTGGTGAGCGGAAGCATTCAGGCGGCCCGCTCTTCGATCTTGCCGTCGTGCATCACGACGACGCGGTCGCAATGCTCCGCGAGTTCGGGGTCGTGGGTGATGATGAGCAAAGTCGCGCCGAGTGCTGCGCGGCGTGCGAAAATCAGCTCGATGATCGACTGGCCGGTTGCGGTGTCGAGATTGCCCGTCGGTTCGTCGGCAAAGATGATCGCGGGCGAGCTTGCCATCGCGCGCGCAATGGCGACGCGCTGTTGCTCGCCGCCCGAAAGCTGTGCGGGATAGTGGGTGAGACGGTGTCCGAGCCCCACGGCTTCGAGTTCGGCGGCGGCACGGCCGAAGGGATCGGCGATGCCTGCAAGTTCCAGCGGCACCGCGACATTCTCCAGCGCGGTCATCGTCGGGAGCAGGTGAAAGGCCTGGAGCACGATGCCGATCCGCCCGCGCCGGGCACGCGCCAGATCGTCCTCGTCCATTGTTGCAAAATCGAGCCCCGCGACACTGATGCTGCCGCCATTCGCGCGTTCGAGTCCGGCCAGCACCGCCATCAGCGAGCTTTTGCCCGATCCCGACGGCCCGAGCAGCGCGACCGAGGTGCCTGCGGGAACCTCCAGATCGACGCCGCGCAAAATTTCGACAGGGGCCTTGTCGCTTCCGAGCGTGAGCGTCACATTATGGGCGGCGATCGCCAGGTCTGGCGAAGGTCGAGGCGCGTCGGTCAAGAAGGGACCCTTTGAAATGAGAACGGCCGGATGGCGCTCTTTGTTGTTATATGGTTGCGCAATTGCGCTTTGCCAACCGCTTGCGGCGTGCGGATCGGCGGAAAACCCGCCGGCTTCGACCAATGACAAGGTTGCGGCGAAAGCGGCGCCCGTCATTCCCGCCGACGCGCCGCTCGTCATCGCCTTCGGCGACTCGCTCTACGCCGGCTACCAGCTTGGTCCGAAGGAAGGGCTCGCGCCGCAATTGCAGGCCGCGCTTGCCGAGGACGGCGTCGTCGCGCGCGTGCAGAATGCGGGCGTCTCGGGCGACACCACCGCCGCGGGGCGCCAGCGCCTGACCTATGTGCTCGACAATGCGAAGGCGAAGCCCGCGCTCGTCGTGCTCGGGCTTGGCGGCAACGACATGCTGCGCGGTATCGGCCCCGACCAGACGCGCGCCAATCTCGACGCGATGCTCGCCGAACTGAAAAAGCGCAAAATTCCCGTGCTGCTCACTGGCATGATGGCCGCGCCCAATCTGGGCAGCGACTATGCCGGCAAGTTCAATCCCATCTATCCCGAACTCGCGTCGAAATATGAAGCGAGCTTCTATCCCTTCATCCTCGACAATGTCGTCACCGACAAGGCGCTGATGCTCGGCGACAATCTCCATCCCAATGCCAAGGGGGTGAAAGTGGTAGTCGAAGGATTGGCGCCGCTCGTCGAACAGGCATTGCCGAACGCGGGCTAGCTCCCCCGCGGCCCGAACAAGATGATCGCCGCGCCGCCGAGGCACACGGCGGCGCCGATCAGATCCCAGCGATCGGGCTTCGCGCCTTCGACCGCCCACATCCAGATCAGCGCCGAGACGATATAGACGCCGCCATAAGCGGCATAAGTGCGTCCCGCGTGCTCGGCGTCGACTAGGGTGAGCAGCCAGGCGAACAGCGCCAGCGACGCCATGCCCGGCACCACCCACCAGATGGACTTATCCAGCCGCAGCCACGCCCAAAAGGCGAAGCAGCCCGCGATTTCGGCCAGCGCCGCCCCGATATAAGCCAATGCCGTCATCGCCCCACCGTGGCCGGATCGCGGGCAAAAGAAAAGGGGCGACCCGCAGGCCGCCCCTCCTTTGTCATTCGCTGTTCCGAAAGGATCAGAAAGCGAAGCCGACGCCGACCGCGAAGGTGTCGAAGTCGCTGAAGTTCTCGATGAACTGGTGGCGATATTCGGCCTTGGCGTAAACGTTTGAGGTCAGCTTGTGCTGGTAGCCGGCACCGACATAGGGATCGTCGATCTGGCCGAAGGTGTAGCCGCCGTTGATATAGGCCTTGCCGTTGGCGCCGACCTTGGCACCGAGGCGCGCACCCGACGAGAACTGGACCTTGGCGCCGTCGATCAGAACCTTGTCGCCTGCGATTTCGGCGCCGGCGAATGCCGTCGAGCCGAGGTCGAAATCATAACCGGCCGCGGCGCCAAGCGTGGCGTCGTCGAGGCCGCTGCCCGTGACATAGCCGCCGCGCACTTCGACGCGGGCTTCGCCACCTTCGGCAGCCATGGCGGGGGTTGCAACGATGGCCGTCAGGAGAGCGGCTGCAACTGCGAATTTCTTCATGTTATTTTCCTTCTGCTTTAATCGGGCCAGCCCTTTTGGGTCGCGGCCCACCCCGTAAATGGGACTTGCGCCTGTCGCTGCAATGAACGGATCGTTCAGAATGTGACAATTTTCTTACCTGTGTTATTTTTACCACACAGTACAGAATAGCTATGCGCTCGCACATCCGCGCAAGCCGCAGATTTCAGCCATTTGCTGGAGATGAATAAGGACGCCGAATGACGTCCTTAGCCGAGCGCGGCCTGCTTCTCTTCGGCGATCCGGTCGAGTTCGGCGCGGGTCGGCTTGGTCGCCGCGCTCTTCAATTGCCCGCACGCCGCCATGATGTCGCGTCCGCGCGGGGTGCGCACCGGCGCCGAAATCCCGGCCTTGAAGATGAGGCTGCTGAACGCGCGCACCCGCTCGGGGGTCGAACATTCATAAGCTGCGCCCGGCCAGGGGTTGAAGGGAATCAGGTTCACCTTCGCGGGCAGCTTATACTGCTTGATCAGCCGGACGAGCTCGCGCGCATCGTCGTCGCTGTCATTCTTGTCCTTCAGCATCACATATTCGAAGGTGATGCGCCGCGCATTGTTCGCGCCCGGATAATCGGCGCAGGCCTGAAGCAATTCCTCGATGCCATATTTCCGGTTGAGCGGAACGATCTCGTCGCGGATTTCTTTAGTCACCGCATGGAGCGAGACCGCGAGATTGACCCCGATCTCTTCGCCCGCGCGCGCCATCATCGGGACGACACCGCTGGTCGATAGGGTGATGCGTCGCTTCGACAGCGCCAGCCCGTCGCCGTCCATCACGATCTTGAGCGCGCCCTTGACCTCGTCGAAATTATAGAGCGGTTCGCCCATGCCCATCATCACGATGTTGGTGAGCATCCGGCCGTCGGCGGTGTAGTGGCCCTGCCCAGAATCGTCAGAGTCGTCGAAGTCCTCATCCTCGGGATCGGCGCCGAAGCCCGCCATCGTGCCCTTCGGCCATTCGCCGAGCGCGTCGCGCGCGAGCAGCACCTGCCCGACGATCTCGCCTGCGCCGAGGTTGCGGACGAGGCGCATCGTGCCCGTGTGGCAGAAACGGCAGTTGAGCGTGCAGCCGACCTGGCTCGATACGCACAAGGTTCCCCGATCGGCGTCGGGGATGAAGACCATTTCATATTCCTGGCCGTCGGCGGCGGCGAGCAGCCATTTGCGCGTGCCGTCGCTCGACACCTGCGCCTCGCGCACCGTCGGGCGGCCTATGATGAAACGGTCGGTCAGCCACGGGCGCATCGCCTTCGCGATATCGGTCATCGCCTCGAAATCGGTGACGCCGCGATGGTACATCCAGTGCCAGATCTGCTTGGCGCGCAGCTTCGCGGCCTTCGCGTCGAGGCCGGCCTCGACCAGCACCCCGCCGATCGCATCGCGGGTGAGCCCGACGAGGTCGATGCGGTTGCCGCCGCGCAAGGGAACGGTGCCCGTCGTGACGGGGTCGATATGGCCGGGAATCTGCATGATGCGCGGCCATATAGGGGCAAAGGGCCGTTTGCGCCAGTCCCGGCGTCAAACGGCCCATTTTCCCGCCGGTTACAGCGACTTCAGCCGCTCCAGCACCTGCGGCACCGTCCCGCTCGCCTCGGCATTGCGCAGCGGCAGGACATTCTGCACCAGAATCTCTTCCGGCGTCGGCACCTGCGCGAACAGCGCCATCACCTCGTCGGCGAACGCGTCGAGCGGCATATAGCCCTCGCGCGTCGACTGGCCGGGGGTCAGGTCGGTGCGCACTGCGGGGGGCGCCAACTCGATCACCTCGACCTTGCCCTCGAGCTGGACGCGCAGCGCGACCGAGTAGCTGTGCATCGCCGCCTTGGTCGCCGAATAGGTCGGCGCCTTGGGGAAAGGAACGAACGCCAGCCCCGACGTCACATTGACGATCGCGCTGCCGTCCTGCTTCGCCAGATGGTCGACCAGCGCGTCGGTCAGCCGGATCGGGCCGAGGATGTTGGTGACGACGGTCGCCTCGGCCTGCGTCAGGTCGCGGCTGGTGCTGACATCCTCGGCGTTCATGATGCCGGCATTGTTGACCAGCACATTCAGCCCGGGATGCCTCGCGACGATCTCCTTCGCAAAGGCTGCGATGGCGTCCGCGTCGGTGACGTCGAGCGATACGGCCGACATGTTCGGCCGTCCCGCGATCGCCGCTTCCAGCTTGTCGGCATTGCGCCCGGTGACGATGACATTGTTGTCCGCGTCGTGCCAGCGCTGCGCGAGCGCCAGCCCGATGCCCGAACCCCCGCCGGTGACGAGGATGGTGTTGCCTGTGGTCTTCATGATTGCCTCCTTTGGGGTGGTGAGAAGGCCCAGATACCCCTATACTCTCCAAAATAAAGAAGGCACCTGAAAGTGCCATAGTTACCCAAAAGAGAGATTTGGAATTTCCGCCATGCCCACGCCCGAAAAAATCGCCTACGATCCGCACGCGCCCGTCGATCCGCGCGTCGAAACGCTCGTCAACGAACTCGTCGGCCGAGTCGCCGACAAATGGACCCTACTCGTTCTGGAAGAGCTGGAGGATCATGGAACCTGCCGCTTCACCGAATTGTCGCGCCGCGTTCCGGGCATCAGCCAGAAGATGCTGACGCAGACGCTGCGCCAGATGGAGCGCGATGGCTTGCTTGTGCGGACGGTGTACCCGGTCGTCCCGCCGAAAGTCGAATATTGCCTGACCGACCTCGGCCACAGCCTCGGCGAAGCCTTTTGCGGGGTGTGGGTCTGGGCGGAGGCCAATCTGGAACGGGTGGCAAGGGCGCGGATGGCGTTCGACGCGCGAGGGTAGGGGCGAGCAATCCGGCCCGGCCGGTTTCGACCGATTGCGGACGTTTGAAGCCAATGGCACACTGAATGAATGACCCGAAAAACCTCAATCAGATTTGCTGTAATTCCCGAGAGTGAAGTGGAAGCCATCGCTTATGTAAACGAGCGGGGATTCGAGCCAGAGATCGAACGAGACGGCCAGGGTTTTGTCTATCTGGTATTTCCAGCGCTATCGGAGCTTGAATGCAAGCAGTTGGCGGACGCGTTGCCGATCCATTTGAGCGCTAAATTTGGCATTGCAACGGATATTCCTCCTCCGTTCACCTCGCCGGGCGGACAGGTCAACTAACCACCCCAATGCCGCAGCAACCCAATAGCAAGCCGGAGCCATGACCGTGCCCGAATCATGGCCCCGGCTTTGGCGGGCCCTGCAACTTGGGTCCGCCGGTCAGTTGCGGATCGAGCTGACCTGGATCAGCTGGTCGCGCGATGCGCTGGCAACCACCACATCGGCCTGCGCAGAAGCGACGCGCAGCGTATCGCGGCGGCACTGCCGCACATCATTCTTGCCCGCGATGTCGAAATCGGGGGCAGTTCCGCACACTTCGACGACGGCGCGCCAGATACGGCGGTCGAGCGCCTTGATGCCCGCTTCGGTGCGGAGGTCGAGGTCTTTGTGCGCCACGGCCACGGTTGGGTTCGCGGGGGCGGTCTGCGCCGAAACAGGCTGGCCGATCGATACGGCAGCAAGGGCGGCGAGGATCAGAAGCTTTTGCATCTTGTATCTCCTTCGGCCGGCTGAAGAGGAGGGGAGGAAGCCGGTGGAGAAGCAGATAATCGGTCGGCGCGAGCCGCGGGAGCAACGATGTTGCGCGGCCATTCTGCAAAATTGCAGAATGAGGCGGGGGCGATTATGTCGCACAAGACGGCATGTATGATTGGAACGACCTCAAGGCCTTTCTGGCCGTTGCCGAGACCGGCAGCACCTTATCGGCGGCGCAGTCGATGCGCGTCAGCCAGACGACGGTCGCGCGGCGCATCGCTGCGCTGGAGGAAGCGACCGGGCTCAATCTCTTCGAGCGGCGGCAGGCGGGTTATGCGCTGACCCCGGTGGGCGAGGCGATGCTTGCAAGCGCGCTCGCTGTCAAAGATGCCGCGGACCGCTTTGGGGAAGCAGCAGGGGCGCGGTCGCGCGATGCGGGCGGCACCGTCAGCCTGACGACCATGGAAATCTTTGCGGTGACGATCCTGCCGCCGATCCTGCGCGATCTTCGCGCCGCGCATCCCGGGATCCATATCCATCTCGATACATCCGACGAGCCGCGTGATCTTGCGGCGGGAGCGGCGGACATCGCGATCCGCAGCAGCAAACAGCCCACCGGCGCGGGTCTGGTCGGGCGGCGCGTCGCCGACAATCCGTGGACCGTCTACTGCAGCCGCGACTACGCCGATCTTCACGGCATTCCGCACACCCGCGAGGAGCTTGCGACGCATCCCTTCATTGGCGGCGGCGGCGGGGTGTGGGAACCTTATCAGGCCTGGCTACGCCAATTCGGGCTCGAGGACTCGGTGGTTATGAAATATGACACCGGCACAGGCCTGCTCGCGGGGGTGCGACATGGCATGGGCCTGACGATCCTGCCCGCCTTCATTGCCGAGCGCGAGCCTGGCCTGATCCGCTGCATCCCGCCCAAGAGCGAGGACACGACCGGCCTGTGGCTGCTCACCCACGAGCGGCTGCGCCATGTCCCCCGCGTGCGGATCGTCCTCGATTTCCTCGCCGCCGAATTGACGAAGCTCGCGCGCAGTTAGGGCGCCATTGCCACCTCGACCGCCGCATCGACGTGCAGCCCAAGCGTGTCGAACAGCGGCACCGCGCTATCTTTCTCGCCGACCAGCAGCATGATTTCGGTACAGCCAAGGACGATCGCTTCGGCGCCGTCGGCGATGAGCGCGGCGATGATCCGGCGATATTCGTCGCGCGATGCGTCGCGGATGACGCCCCGCACCAGCTCGTCATAGATGATGCGGTGGACGATCGCACGGTCGGCGTCGCCGGGGATCATCGCTTCGATGCCCGCCGCCGCCATGCGCGCGGTGTAGAAGGGCTTTTCCATCGTGAAGGCCGTGCCGAGCAGTCCGACGCGCGAAAAGCCCGCCGCCTTGACTGCGGCAATGGCGGGGTCGGCAATGTGGAGCAGCGGTACCGGTGTCGCCGCCTCGACCGCCTCGGCGCACAGATGCATCGTATTCGCACAGATCAGCAGCAGTTCGGCGCCGCCCGCCGTCAGCGACCGGGCGGCGTCCGCCATCTGCGCGTCGAGCACACCCCAGTCGCCGCTCGCCTGCAATTCGGCGATGGGCGCGAAATCGAGCGACAACAACAGGATGCGCGCCGAATGCAGCCCGCCCAGCCGCGTCCGCACGCCTTCGTTGAGCAGCCGGTAATATTGCGCCGAGCTTTCCCAGCTCAAACCGCCGATCAGGCCGATTGTCTTCATCGCATCCGTCCGTTCCGAAATTGCTGTCCTACAATATGGCGCCGATCTAGCCTGCGCCGCGATGACGTGCGACGCATCTTTCCTGCTAACCGATACAGCCGCTCTTCCGCGCTCGCGACCGCGCGCGGGGAAGGGCGATTTGCGAATGAAGTTGCGCGGTTTTCCGCCGTTTCGTGAAAATCCGGTTTCCCCATTTTTCGTCACCCTCGAACGAGACACCTGGCTCGTGAGACTTGATCCGGGGTCCAGCTTCGGCCGATGTCTCGCATGAATCCCGGATCAGGTCCGGGATGACGAAAGAGAAACCGAAACGCGAATCGCGAGTGAAGTTGCGCAGTTTTCCGCCATTTCCCGAAATTGTCTCAGCGCAGCTTTGCGCATCCCAGTGCTGCCGCATCGATGGCGGTCGCGGCGCCGCGCAAACGATAGGTGTCTGCGATTGCGCCGCCCGTTGCGGTCCCGCTTTCGACGCTCATGCTTGGCGCGGACCGCATCGCGGCGACGATTGCGGCATCCATCCGCGCGTCGCTCGCCCAGCCATGCGCGCCATTGCCGGTCAGGATGAAGCGGCGGCTGCCGATCGTCAGTCGCAGTTCGCGGTCCGGCGCGCGCGCTTTCGACAATCGGACGTAAAATTGCCCGCGTATGCGCGACTTCGGCCAATAGCCGACGCTGGCATAGCCTTTCACCTGCGGCTTGCCGATCGTCGCCGACGGTGCGGCGAGTGCATAGCAACGCGGCGTCGCTGGATCGCGGAACGCGCCCCAGCCCTCGAAAATGCCGAGCGCGGTCGGGCCGGAGGCAACTGCCACGGCCGGCACCGCCGCCAGCATCAAGAAAAGGAAGGCCCACCGCCGCATTGCGCCTCGTTCGCGCGATTGGGGATGCTTTGCAAGCATGGCTTGCACGCGCCGCCCTGTGCGTTAAGGAAGGTGGACATTTTCAGGGGCCAGAATCGGGGTGCGAATCGCCTCCGATGGTCTGTCCCCAAGGGACTTTTCCCGAGAAGCACGCAGGATGGCGGATTAAGAATGAAAGCGACGATCGAACGCGCAGTGTTGTTGAAGAGCCTCGGCCACGTCCAGTCGGTGGTCGAACGGCGCAATACGATCCCGATCCTCTCGAACGTGCTGATCGAAGCCGATGCGTCGGGCCAGCTCAAGCTGATGGCGACCGACCTCGATCTGCAGGTCGTCGAAACGATCGCGGCCAAGGTTGAAACGCCCGGAACCACCACCGTGTCGGCGCACACGCTCTTCGAAATCGCGCGCAAGCTTCCCGAGGGATCGGAAGTCAGCCTCGCCGCGGCCGAAGGCAAGATGCAGGTCAAGGCCGGCCGGTCGAACTTCAACCTGCCGACGCTGCCGCGCGACGATTTTCCCGTGATCGCCGAGGGTGACCTGCCGACCAATTTCGAGCTGCCCGTCGCCGAACTGATCCAGATCATCGACAAGACGCGCTTCGCGATCTCGACCGAGGAAACGCGTTACTATCTCAACGGCATCTTCCTGCACGTCGCAGAGGACGCGTCGGGTCCGGTGCTGAAGGCCGCGGCGACCGACGGCCACCGCCTCGCGCGCTACACTGTCACGCGCCCCGACGGCGCCTCGTCGATGCCCGACGTCATCGTGCCGCGCAAATGCGTCACGGAAATCCGCAAGCTGCTCGACGAGGCCGAGGGTAACGTCGAGATCAGCCTGTCGGCAAGCAAGGTCCGTTTCCAGCTTGGCAATGCGATCCTGACCTCGAAGCTGATCGACGGAACCTTCCCCGATTACAGCCGCGTCATTCCGACTGCGAACGACAAGCTGCTCAAGGTCGATCCGAAGAGCCTCTATCAGGGCGTCGACCGCGTCTCGACAATTGCCAGCGAAAAGACCCGCGCGGTCAAGGTCGGGCTCGACAAGGACCGCATCACGCTGAGCGTGACCAGCCCCGAAAACGGCACGGCTGCTGAAGAGGTCGCTGCCGCCTATGACAGCGACACGATGGAGATCGGCTTTAACGCCCGCTACCTCAGCGATATCCTAGGCCAGGTTGACGGCGATACCGTCGAACTCCACCTCGCCGACGCGAACGCCCCGACGCTGATCCGCGAAAGCGAGAAGAGCCCAGCGCTCTATGTGCTGATGCCGATGCGGGTCTGACGACCGCTACATCGCCAAACGAAAAAAGGCCCCGCGTTTGCGGGGCCTTTTCTTATCCGGCCTTCGCGACCCGCCAGATCACGCCGCCGGTGTCGTCGGCAACCAGCGCGCTGCCGTCCTTGGCGACCTTGACGTCGGCGGGGCGGCCACGGGTCGTCTTGCCGTCCTTGCCGAGGAACTGGTCGAGCAGGGTGACCGGAAGCGCGTCGACCGGTTTGCCGTTGGCGCCGAACTTGACGAACACGACGTCATAGCCGGTAACGGGTTCGCGGTTCCACGATCCGTGGCGGGCGATCAGCGCACCGTTCGCCCAGCGCTCGCCAAGGTCGAGGCCCTGCGTAAAGGTGAAGCCCAGCGGCGCGGTGTGGGCGCCGAGACCATATTCGGGACGCTTGACATATTGCCGGCGATCCTCGGCTTCGGGCTCGACGCGTGGATCGACATAGCCGCCCCAATAATACCAGGGCCAGCCATAGAAATCGCCTTCGGTGACATCGGTCAGATAATCCGGAACAAGGTCACTGCCGAGCATGTCGCGTTCGTTGACCACCGTCCACATCCGGTCGCTGCCGGGATAGAAATTGAGGCCGACGGGGTTCCGGATGCCCGCGGCGAAGGTGCGCATATATCCATTTTCGGGACGCACTTCGAGCACGCTGGCACGGCGGAATTCGCGGTTCATGCCGGCTTCGCCGATATTGGAGTCGGCGCCGACGCCGATATAGAGCCATCCGTTGGGTGCGACGGCAAGGCTTTTGGTCCAATGACGGTTGGTGCCTTTTGCCGGCAGGTCGACGAGCTTCTTGGGCTTGCCGCTCATCTTTGTCTCGCCGGCGACATAGGGGAAGGCGAGCAGCGCGTCGGTGTTCGCGACATAGAGCGTGCTGCCGACCAGCGCCATGCCATAGGGTGAGTTGAGTCCGGTGATATAGGCGGTCTTTACTTCGGCCTTGCCGTCGCCGTCGGTGTCGCGGAGCAGGCTGATCCGGTTCGCCGAAGGTTTGCGGCCTGCGCCGCCCTTGCCCATCAGCGACTTCATCACCGCACCCTGCACGCCGCCATCCTTGCGCGGCGGGCTCTGCGATTCCGCCACGAGCACATCGCCGTTGGGAAGCACCAGCATCGTTCGCGGATGATCGAGCCCTTCGGCAAAGCGCGCGACCGCAAGTCCCTGCGCGGCGCGTGGCGCCTGTCCGGCGGGCCAGCTTGTCGCCTCGGGCACGTTGACCGTCGGGAAGGTCTCGGTCTTTTGCGACGCCATCACAGGTACGCGGCCGCTGAGTTCGGCGGTCGAGAAGCGCGCCACATCGGGCCGCGACATGATGTATAGCGTGATGCCACCGACGATCAGCAGCAGCAAAAGGGCGAGGGCGGCATATTTCAGGATCTTGCGCATGATGCCTGTCTACACGGGCGACGCGCGGCGTCAAAGGGGTTGCATCGGCACGTCAAGGTTAACCGTGGCGGTCCCGCAATTAACCTTACCCGATCGTTCATCACGGTTGGGAACGAGGCGGTGAGGGGCGGGCGCTAGGAGTTGGGGCACGATCTAACGGACCAGGAACGACATGAATCTGCCCGCCCCCTTTCTGACCGATCGCGCCGCGGTCGAGGATGCCCATGCGCTGATCAGCATGCATGGCGAGGAGGCAGGTTTTGCCGCCGCCGCGAGGGCGGAGCAATATCGCGTGCTGGGCAATCACATCCATTTCGCGCGCTGGCGCCAGATCGAACGGCTGATCACCTATTTGTCGGTCGAGGATATCCTCGATACCGTCCACTAGGATCTAGAGTCGCAATCCCGAGGTTTCGGGCAATCCCGCCATGATGTTGAGATTCTGGACGCAGGCGCCGCTCGCGCCCTTGCCCAGATTGTCGAGCCGCGCGACGAGGCGCAATTGGCGACCGGCAGGATCGGAAAAGAGCGTCAGCTCCATCCGGTCGGTCGCTTCGTCCTTCTGACTGAGGAGCAATTCGCTCTCGTCGCCGCGCCGCACCGATACGAGCGGTGAGCCCTCGAAATGGGCGGCGAGTGCATCGAACGCCGCATCGGCGGTCGGTGCGTCGAAGCTCAGCGGCACCTCGACGAGCATGCCGCGATAGACGGGGACGACGGCCGGCGCGAACAAGGGCGGGTGCATCAGGCCCGCGCCCCGCTGCATTTCAGGGACATGCTTGTGGTTCAGCGACAGACCATAGCTGCGGAAGCCGATATCGGGCTCGGCCTCGAAGCGCGCGATCAATTCCTTGCCGCCGCCCGAATAACCCGACACCGCGTTGATGCTGAGCCGCGCGTCTGTCGGCAATATCCCTGCTGCGACCAGCGGTGCGACGAGCGCGAGAAAGCCCGTCGGATAACAGCCGGGATTGCTGAGGCGCGTCGAAGCGGCGATCGCTTCGCGCTGTCCCGCGCTCAGTTCGGGAAATCCGTAGGCCCAGTCGGGGGCGACGCGGTGCGCCGTCGATGCGTCGATGACTTTCGTGCTGTCGTTGCGGATCATCGCGACCGCCTCGATCGCCGCGGCGTCGGGTAGGCAGAGGATCACGAAATCGGCGCCGTTCAGCGCCTCGGCGCGGCGTGCAGCGTCCTTGCGCTCGGCGTCGGGCAGGGTGATCAGCGCGAACTCGTTCCGTCCAGCAAGCCGCTCGGCAATTTCCAGGCCCGTCGTTCCCGCCGCGCCGTCGATGAAGACCGTTTTTGTCATGATTTTACCGCAGTCGTTTATAGCCGGAGACCGGCACATCATTCCCTTTCGCCACCGAACGCGCGATCACGTCGGCCAGCGGTTCGCTATTCACTGCGTTCCATCGTCGGCTGGCGTGGATGATGGTCTGGCTGTCAGCCATGATACCGACATGCCCGGGGAAGAAGACGAGGTCGCCGCGTGCGAGCGCCGCCGGATCGACATCCTTGTCGGCGCCGAGCGATGCCAGTTGCAGGTCGCTGTCGCGGGGTAACTCTATTCCCGCTGCTGCCCATACAAGCTGGACGAGACCCGAACAGTCGATCCCCTTGGCGGTGCGTCCGCCCCATAGATAGGACGTGCCGATCATCTGTTCGGCGAGTTCGGCGGGGTCGCTGTCCTCCGTGCCGACTTCGACAAGCGAAGCGAGCGGCAGATAACCGTGCGAGGTTGCAAGCCATTCGCCTTCGGGCTCGCCCATCACCAGCGATCCGCGCGGCAGGACGGCGGGGCCGCCGCTCGCGGCGTCGGGTGCGCTGTGCAGCATCGCTTCGATCATCGCGACGCGGTGCGTCGGCGCGATCGGCGCGGCAAGCGCCTCGGCGGCGAGATAGCCGACATAATGATCGGCAAGGCAATAACCCCACGCCCAGCCGCCAGTCAGGTCGAGCAAGGCGAAGCCCTCGCCGAACAGCAGCTCGCTCGTCTGGTCGGCGTCGACCGACGGCGAGGCGCGCAGCGACGCAGCAGGCAGCACGCCGCTGCGCATCATCGGCGCGGCATAATGGGGCGCGAAATGCGTTCCAGCGACGGCAATATCGGCAAGGTCGGGACGGATCGCGACGACGCGCGGATCGAAGCTTTGCGACGTGCCGGTCAGGCCAAAGCGATCGCGGCCCGCGCCAGCGGCGCCGGGGCGACCCATGCGCACGCGGTTTGCCGCTGAATTATCGCCACTTTCTGCTGTCACTTGCCGTCCTGTAAAAAACTGGGTTCCGCGCGGTGCGGACAATCGCGCGCCATTAGACCAGCAGCCCCCTCTTTATCAAGAATGTTCAGGTTTTCCCGCGCCGGTCGTAGCGCGACTGCAGCATCGCCCAAGCGGCGCGAAGCCCCAGCGCGGCACCGCCTTTGGGTCGCCCCGGCTTCGCAGACGGGCGCCAGGCGAAGGTGTCGAGATGCGCCCATGCCGTCCCGTCGGGGATGAAGCGCTTGAGAAACAGTGCGGCGGTGATCGACCCGGCGAAGGGTGAACTCCCAGCATTGCCGAGATCGGCGATGTCGGTTTCGAGCAGGTCGGCATAGCCGTCCCACAGCGGCATCCGCCAAAGCGGATCGTCGCGATCCGTCCCTGCCGAGAGCATCGCGTCGGCGAGCGCATCGTCGTTGGCGAACAGCGGTGGCAGATCGGGGCCGAGAGCGACGCGGGCTGCCCCGGTCAATGTCGCGAAATCGACGATCAGTTCGGGTTTCGCTTCGCCGGCCTTCGCCAGCGCGTCGCCGAGCACGAGCCGCCCCTCGGCATCGGTGTTTCCGATTTCGACCGTCAGGCCCTTGCGGCTCTTCAGAACGTCGCCGGGACGGAAGGCGTCGGCAGAAATCGCATTCTCGGCTGCGGCGACGAGGCAGTGGAGGCGCACCGGCAGGCCGGATGCCATGACCAGTTCGGCGAGCGCCAGCACGTGCGCCGCGCCGCCCATGTCCTTTTTCATCAGCCGCATGCCGGCCGCCGGCTTGATATCGAGACCGCCGCTGTCGAAGCTGATCCCCTTGCCGACGAAAGCGACACGCGGATGATCGTCCTTGCCCCATTCGATCTCGATCAGGCGCGGCGCATGATGCTTGGCCGCGGCGCGCCCGACCGCGTGGATCATCGGATAGCCCTGCTCGAGCGCCTCGCCCTTGGTGACGGTGAGCTTGCCGCCGTGCGCCTTGGCGATGCGTTCTGCGGCTTTCTCGATTGCCGCCGGCCCCATATCTGCGGCGGGAGTGTTTACCATGTCGCGGACAAGGGCGGTCGCGCGCACTTCGGCAACCATCGGCGCAATGGAACCGACGTCGGTGGTCAAGAGCACGCGCGGCCCTTTGGTCGGCGGGTTCGATTTATAGGTGTCGAAGCGATATTGTGCGCTCATCCAGCCGAACAGTGCCTTTCCGGGCTGCTGGCCTTCGACGCGATAGCGACCTTCGGGCAGGATTTGTCCCAGCTTGGCGAGGCACCAGGCCGACAGGCTCTCGACATTGGCGACGGTGGTCACGACAGCCCATTTTTCGGGATCGTCGCCCGGCAGGATTGCGTGGACAAAGGCATCGGGCTTGAAGCCGACCGCAGCAAGATGTGCGCGTTCGCGCGCGCTGCGGCCCTTAAGCCATTCGTCATAGCCCTTCTTGTCGACGAGGTGGATCGAGCGCGCGTCCTGCCCCTTGTCGGGCTGGATCAGGTCGGAATAGTCGGTCATGCACGGGTGCTAGGCCGCTCGGGATATTTTGTCGATTCCCGGCGTTATGTCGGCATGACGATCTACACACCCTGGCGAAAGGCCACTTCGTTTCTTGCCGGCGCGCTGTTGCTGGCGGGCTGTTCCGACGACAAGCCGACGAAGGCGGAAAAAGTGGCGGCCGCGTCGGTGCCGGGGGCACCTCCACAAGCGGCGGCTGACGAGGCTGCAAAAGGCGCGCCCGCGTCAAACGTCACCGAAAGCAACGAGTTGATCGAGTTCGTCTACGCCTATCCCAAGGAAGCCGCTCAGATCCCCGAACTCGCCAAGGCGCTCGACAGCGACCGGGCGGCGAAGCGCGCGGCGCTGGTGGCCGCAGCGGAGCGCGACAGGACGGCGGCCGAAAAGGAGGGATTTCCCTATCGTGCGCATAGTCATCGTCAGGCTTGGCAGCGCGTGACGGAAACGCCACGGTTCCTCAGCCTCTCGGCCGAGATCGAGACCTATGCCGGCGGCGCGCATGGGATGCAGACGTTCGATACGCTGATATGGGATCGCAATCGCCGCAAGCAGTTGAAGCCGCTCGACCTGTTTCAGAGCGGCGAAGCGTTCGACGCGGCGATCCGCGATCCGTTTTGCGCGGCAATCAAGCGCGCGAAAGCCGCGAAAGGCATGGCGGTAGACGAGGCGCCAGACAGCGTTTTCGCAAAATGCCCGCCGGCGTCCGCGCAAACCGTGTGGCTCGGCTCTTCGGACGGCCGCTACCTCGACCGCATGACCATCGGGATCGCGCCCTATGAGATCGGCGCTTATGCCGAGGGAAGCTACAAGATCAACGTGCCGGTGACCGGCGCGCTGGTCAAAGCCGTGAAAGACGAATTCGCGCGCGACTTCCTTCCCATCCGTTGAGGGAAGGCACGTCTAAGAGCCTGGTAGATCGCGTGGGCGTAAAACGCCTCGAGCATTTCTCCAGAAGATCGACCAAGGTCAAGCTGGAGCGGGCTGTCCGATCTCCTATTCCGCGGCTTCGAGCTCCGCGGGCGCAGCGGCAACCGCGCGGGCATTGCTGAAGCTCAACACGCCATCGGCGATCGCGCCGGTGCGCATGTCGATCCGATCCTGCACATAATTCTGGCTGAGCCGCCAGGGCAGCGCGACCGTGCTTTTCGGCATGATGTGCAGCGAGCGCTGGATGTAGCCCGACGAGAAGTCGAAGACATTTTCCTCTTCGAGGCTCGACGGATCGGCAAGGGCGGGGGTTGCAACCGTCGTGCCCGTATCGCGCATATGGTTGAGCACGCGGCAGACATATTCGGACACGATATCGGCGCGCAGCGTCCAGCTGGCATTGAGATAGCCGAAGACGGCCGAGAAGTTCGGCACGTTCGAGAACATGCATGCCTTGTAATAGAAATGGTCGTGCCAATCGACCGGCGCGCCGTCGACGCGCACCGGAATCTTACCAGCGACCGCGAGCTTGAGGCCCGTCGCGGTGACGATGATATCGGCGTCGAGATGCTGGCCCGATTTGAGCTGGATGCCGGTCGCGTCGAACTTCTCGATATGATCGGTCACGACCGACGCCCGGTCGGCCTTCATCGCTTCGAAGAAATCGGCATCGGGGACGAGGCAGAGGCGCTGGTCCCACGGGTTGTAAGGCGGTGTGAAGGCCTTTGCATCATAGCGGTCGCCGAGGCTCTCCTGAAGCTTCTTGGTCAGGAATTCCTTGACCTTTTCGGGCTTTTCGCGCGCGCGCCGGAAGGCGAGGTCTTGCAGGCGGACGTTCTTGAAGCGGGTGATCTTGTACGCCAGTCCTTCGGGCAAGAATTTGCGGAGGAAGTTGGCGAACGCGTCCTTGGCTGGACGGATGAAATACCAGGTCGGGGTGCGCTGCAGCATCGTGACGTGCGCAGCTTCCTTCATCGACGGGACGATCGTCACGGCCGTGGCGCCCGATCCGATCACCACGACTTTCTTGCCTTTGTAGTCGAGATCCTTCGGCCAGAATTGCGGGTGGATGATCTGACCCTGGAAATCCTCGCGTCCTGCGAACTGGGCGTCGAAGGGCTCGTCATAATCATAATAGCCCGAGCCGAGGTAAAGCCAGCGCGCGGTGGTCGTCGACCTTGCGCCCTTGCTGTCTTCCATCGTCACGGTCCAGCGCGCGGCGCTGCTGTCCCAGTCGGCGCCGACGACCTTGCTGTCGAAGCGGATGCGCTCGCGAATATGGCGTTCGTCGACGATGCGATTCAGATATTCGAGGATCGACGGGCCGTCGGCGATCGACTTTTCATGCTTCCACGGTTCGAAGACGAAACCGAGCGTGTGCATGTCGCTGTCCGAACGGATGCCGGGATAGCGAAAGAGATCCCAGGTGCCGCCCAATTGTTCGCGGCGCTCGACGAGGCCGAAGCTGCGGTCGGGAGAATTCATCTGTAAATGCACGGCCATGCCGATGCCCGAAATCCCCGCGCCGACGATCAGCACATCCTGATCGACCGGTGCAGCCTTCGCGTCTGCGGGGCGTTCCATCGTCGCCGTGCCTGCCATGCTCTCGTCTCCCATTTCTATTTGTGGGTCAGCTTACGCACCGCGTTGCATTTTGCAATCGAATTGACAGTGGTGAAAGTATGGGTGCGATCGGACGGCCTCCCTTGTGGCTGTCACATTATTGTCATAGGGGCGAAACCCAATTGTAATCGTCCGGCCATGATGCCGTATCAACTATAGGAAAGGATTGATCTTCATGCGCCAGATCGCGGTTCTTCCCTATCGATTCGGCGGCCCGGCGCAGGATGGCCCGACCGAAATCCTGCTGATCACGTCGCGCGAGACGAAACGCTGGGTGGTGCCAAAGGGCAATCCGCTGAACGGCATCACGCGCCATGCCGCGGCGGCGATCGAAGCCGAAGAAGAAGCGGGCGTGATCGGCGCGGTCTGTCCGACGCCGATCGGCAGCTATGAATATCGCAAGCGCCGCGCGAATGGCGCGTCGATCATGTATAATGTCGAGGTGTTCCCGCTCGCGGTGACGAACGAACTCGACGACTGGAAGGAAATGGACGAACGCGACCGCAAATGGTTCTCGTTCCGCGACGCCGCGTCGGCCGTGGAAGAGCCCGATTTGCAGGCGCTGATCCGCTCGTTCGGCGACGGCGGTTTCCGCGCCGTCGCGCAGCCGCGCAGCGTCGTCCATAACGTAGCAGACAAGACAGGGGTTAGCTGGATGTTCGCATGGTTTCAGCGTTTGCTGCCGCGACAGGGAAATTTCTTCGAGCTGTTCGAAAGCCATGCCGCGACGCTCGTCGCAGGGGCGAACGCGCTGTCGCGCATGCTGCAGGGCGGCGAGGGCATGGCCGACCATGTCCAGGAAATCATCGAGCGCGAGCATGACGCCGACGCGATCACCCGCGAAGTGCTCCAGACCGTCCGCCGCACCTTCCTGACCCCGTTCGACCGCAGCGCGATCACCGACCTGATCGCCTCGATGGACGATGCGATCGACGAGATGCAGAAGACCGCAGGTGCGGTCGACCTGTATGACGTGACCGAATTCGAGCCCGAGATGCGCGACATCGGCGGTATCATCGTCGATGCGGCGCGCCTGACCGCCGAGGCGCTGCCGCTGCTGCGCAATATTTCGGCGAATGCGGCGCGCCTGCATGAACTGACCGAACGGTTGGTACGGATGGAAGGCCATGCCGACGAAATCCATGCCGCGGGACTCAAGCGCCTGTTCAAGGAACATGGGCAGTCGAATAATAGCGCCCGCTTCCTGATCGGACGCGAACTCTACCGTCATCTCGAACGCGTCACCGACAGTTTCGAGGATGTCGCGAACGAAATCGACGGTCTGGTCATCGACCACGCTTAAGCGGGGGCGCCCACCATGCACGAACTCGCTTTCCCGCTCCTCGTCGGCCTCGTCATCCTCGCGCTTGCGTTCGACTTCCTAAATGGCCTGCACGATGCAGCGAACAGCATCGCGACGGTCGTTGCGACGCGCCTGCTGCGCCCGGTGCAGGCGGTGCTGTTTGCTGCCTTCTTCAACTTCGCCGCCTATTTCCTGTCGATCATCTTTCCCGAACTGCACAAGGTTGCGGAAACGATAGGCAAGGGGATCATCGACAAGGATCTGGTGACTCCCGCGGTCGTGTTCGGCGCGCTGGTCGGCGCAATGTTCTGGAACGTCGTCACCTGGCTCAAGGGTATCCCGTCGTCGTCCAGCCACGCGCTTGTGGGCGGCATCGTCGGCGCGGGTGTTGCCCATGCGGGGTTCGAGGGGATCGAGTGGACCGGGCTCAACAAGACCGTCATCGCGATCTTCCTGTCGCCGATGCTCGGCATGATGCTCGCGATGATCGTGATGCTGGTCAGCAGCTGGGCGTTACGCCGCGCGACCGCTAGTTTCGCGGAAAAGACCTTCCGCCATCTCCATCTCTTTTCGTCGGCTGCCTATTCGCTCAGCCATGGTTTGAACGATGCCCAAAAGACGATGGGGATCATCACCGTGCTCCTCTATTCGACCGGCTATCTCGGCGGCGAATTTCACGTGCCGCACTGGGTCGCGTTCAGCTGCTACATCGCGATCGCGCTCGGTACGCTGTCGGGCGGGTGGAAGATCATCGAGACGATGGGCGGCCGCATCACCAAGCTGTCGCATCATCAGGGCTTCGCCGCTTCGACCGGCGGCTCGATCATGGTGTTCACCGCCAGCCTGCTTGGCATTCCCGTGTCGACGACTCACACGATCACCGGCAGCATCATCGGCGCCGGCGTCGCCCGCCGCGCGAGCGCGGTGCGCTGGGGCGTGGCGGGCAATGTCGTCGCGGCGTGGTTCATCACCATCCCGGCGAGCGCGATCGTCGCAGCCGCCTTTTACGGGATCACGCGGCTGTTCTAGCCGTTTCGGCAGAGCAGCTTTGCAAGGCCGCGGCGATCCGGTCGGCTTCAGCCTGATCGACACCCGAAATCTGGAGCTGGCCGCCCAAGATCGGTTCGTTAACATGCGGTTCGCTGACGATC
Source organism: Sphingopyxis sp. YR583 (assembly GCF_900108295.1). Lineage (NCBI taxonomy): Bacteria > Pseudomonadati > Pseudomonadota > Alphaproteobacteria > Sphingomonadales > Sphingopyxidaceae > Sphingopyxis > Sphingopyxis sp. YR583. The sequence continues at coordinate 173,222 of NZ_FNWK01000004.1, forward strand.
CGGCCATCGACGCGGATCGCTAGCGGTTTGCCGATGTTGGCGGCGGTCAGTTCGGTCAGTGCATCGCGCATCGCCGCGGGCAGCACGATGTTTACGATGGGAAGACCACTTAAGGTCTCGATACTCGCCGTCGCCTTGACCGGCCCCGCGCGGCAGAGGTCGAGGTTTCCGATCCAGATGCCCCTTTCCGTCGTGCCGGGTTGGGCTGGAGCCTCTGCCCGCAGGATTGCAGGGCAGAGCAGCAGGGTGAAGGCAAGAAGGCCGGGGACCAAATTCAACCGCATCTTTAAACCTTTCGTTGCCGGCGTCATCGCGGGCGATAATCGACGCTTGCCCCGCCGACCATTCGAACCGGCAGGTAGAGGCCGTTGCCATAGGCCTTGATTTCGCCAGTCTCGAAACTGTCGATGCGCGTGCGGATAACAAATGCGCCCTCGCGCCGCTGGTCGACCGCGCGTTTGATCTTGCCCTGTAGTTCGCCGAGATCACGGGTGAAATTCTGCGTCAGCGCTTCGGCGATCAAGGGCGCGAAACCGTCGCTGCGGCCGAGGAGGATGAGGAGGTCGCCGCCGACGCCGTCGGTGTCGCCATTGATGACAAGGTCGGTGAAATGGACCTCGGCCGATCCGGGCTTGTTCGCCGGGATCGCGGTCATCCAGATGCGCCCGCGCGTCGGCTCGCCCGAGCGGATTTCGAGCTTGGCATCGACATCGACGCCGACCGCGATCCGGCCGCCTTCCGCGCCATAGATGGTCGATTTGCCGAACTTCACCATCATCGGTCCGACCTTGGGCAGCTCGAAGGGTCGCAGCGACCGCTTGGCAAGCGCCCGGTCGACGACGGGCTGGAGCTGCGCATAATCGGCAATCACGGGAACGCGGACGTCGAGATGCGGTTTCGGCGCTTGGCGGACGAGGCGCGGAAGCGGTGTGGGTGCAGGATCGGCGGGCCGGCCGGAGACGAAGGTTTCGGTCACGGCCTCCAGACCGAGATTGAGATTGATGCGCTGCCCGTCGACCCGGTAGCCGCCATAGAGGATACGCTGTGGTGTGACGCGCATCCACACCGGCGGATTCTCGTGATTGAGCTCGAGCGCGGTGAAGCTCTGCCGCCAGATGTCGGCCGCCTGCCTGCGAATGTCGAGCTTGGCGATTTCGCGGTTCACTTCGCGTTCGACCCCCGCCACGACGGGTTTCAGCTTCGCGTCTGCTTCGTCCGTGAAGGTGATCCGCTTGCCGAGAAAATCGATCCCCGGCGCCTTGGTCCAGCCATAGGTGATGCGCGCCTTGCCCTGCGTCCGCCAGTCGGAGGTCAGGTCGATGCGAACGCGGGCATGCGCCATCGCGGCGCCGGTCGCGGTTTCACCTTTCAATACACCGCCCACGTCGCGCGCGCTGATCGTTGCATGGATGGGAACATCGACGACGATCTCGCTGCCTTCGCCGCGCAGCCGCAGCGGCCCGCGCGTCACTTGCCCGACGATCGTACAGGCGATCGGCGGCGTCACCTTGACCTTCTTGCCGAAGACCTTGACCCGTTGCGGCTGTACGCAGGCGCGCTCGTGCCGGTTGATCGTCCAGAGCGTGCGCGGCACGGCACGTTCAAGCGCCTGTTTGAGCGAGGTGGTGCTGGCGTTGATCGGCACCGCGATAAGCGACGTCTGGGTCGGTGAGGGGGCGCTGTCGGTGGCGCGGGGCGGCGCCTCGACCTCGGTCTTGCGGTCGCAGGCGGTTATGGCGAGCGCCAGCGGCAAGGTTGTGAAGACAAGTCCGAGAGAACGCATATGGTGCCCCTGATGCGATATTCATATCCATAACATCGCAGATGTTAAGCCGTTCCTTGCTCGCCGTGAGAAGGCCGGGTTTGCATGAATGGTTTCTACGTTTTACAATCCCATTTGCGCCCTTGCATGCGCGCGCCGCTTTGCTAGCCCTCCATTCAGGGGGCGGAGCAGGGGAGGAAAAGAAATGCGGCGTGCGGGGTTGGCGTTCGGCATGTTGGCTTTTGTCGCGAGTGCCTCGGCGCAGGAAGGCGCGCCTGCAAAGCCGCGTTTCGATTTTACCGGCGCTAGCGATACGGAGTTATGGGCCGCTTATGGTGCGGCGATCGAGCGGCAGGATGACGACTATTGCGGCTTCTTCGTCCCGCTGTTGTCGCAGATCGAAACACGCGGCGGTGCCGACAAGCAGGTGTCCATCGCGCGTTCCGGCGCAGAACTTGAATGTGCGATCCAGCAGCGACACTGGGACGTCGCGTATCGGCAGGTAAAATATCTCGAACGCGCGCGCGAGAAGCTGCCACCGCTCTATACGGCCTCGATCGCACGATTGGCGGGAGCACTGCCCGACGCCTCGACCCGATTGCTCGAACATATCGATGCGATCGAGCCGGGCACGGCATCCAAGCTGGAATCCAGGGAGCTGTGGGAGCTCGGCCGTGCTTTCGCGGTTGCGGGGCGGCCCGCCGAGCGATTGAAGCTGCTGCGCGACCTGACCGAAGAACCGAGGCTCGGGAAGTTGACCGATGACGACCGGGAAGGGCTATTGTCGGCTCTGTTCGCAGCCGAGGTCGAGGGAGGGAGCGTTGATAAAGCTGCGGTATTGGTCGGGAATGTCCGCAATCCCTACACGATGCTCTCGGCGTTGGGCGACCGGCGTTACGCTCCCCTCTGGCCGCGACTTGAGGCACAGGCCGGCGACAATCTGCACCTCCTTTTGAATGCGGCGGTGGCAGAGGCGGCCGCGAAGTATGAATCCGCGCCCGGCGATAGCGAACTGCTCCAGAAATTGGCGCATGCCTATCTTCGGGCGGGACAGTTCAGCGAAGTCGTCGACCTTGTCGAGGCCAAGCGGCCGCCGCCGGGCAAGATGGCAGAGATCGACGAGGATATGGCGTGGGCGCTCAATGTCGAGGCTTATGCCCTCGATGCCTTGGGACGACCGGACGATGCCGAGGCGCTGTTCGACCAGCTCGCGGCAATCCCCTTCGACGCGAAGGACAAGGGCTGGCTGGTCAGCTTCGTCATCAATCGTGGCTCGCGACTGGTCGACCTTGGCCGGTTCGAGAAAGGGCTGGCGGCCGCCGAGCTGGCTGCAGGGATCGCCGAAAAAAGCGGCAGCGGCTATGCGAGGATGCTCGTGCGGCGCGACCGGATATGTGCCCTCGCCGCACTCGGGCGGGCCGCCGAGTTCGTCCCGATCCTTCAGGAGGTCGATGCCAATATCGACGAAGCACCCCGCGTAGCGGCCGAGGCACTGCTATGCGCGAAGGAGGAAGACAAGGTCGCGGCGCTGGTGATCGCGGAACTGAAGGATCCGGCGAAAGCCGGAGAAATGGTCGAAGCCTTGCAGGGGCCCGAGTTCGACCTGTTCTACACCGCGTCGGTGTTACCTAGCCTTTCGGAGCGGATGCGTTCGCGCAAGGATGTCGACGCCGCCTTCCGGAAGGTCGCGCGCGCCATTCCCGCGCGCTTCGCGCCCCTGTTCGGAAAGCGGCGGGCCGAATTGGCTGCCAGCGGCGCGGGGGCCGCAGGCGATTAGGCGCTGACCACCCCGAACAGGTCATGCTCGTCGGCGTCCTCGATTTCGACGTCGACGACATCGCCGGGTTTGAGGGTCGCCGCGACGTCGCGCAGATAAACATGGCCGTCGATTTCGGGCGCGTCGGCCTGGCTGCGGCCGGTGGCGCCGATGCTGCCCTCTTCGTCTGCTTCGCCGACTTCGTCGATGATCACAGGAAGCGTGCGGCCGATCTTGGCTTCGAGCTTCGCAGCGCTGATCGCGGCGGTCTTCGCCATGATGCGCTGATAGCGCTCTTCCTTGACCTCTTCGGGCACCGGATTGTCGAGCGCATTCGCCTGCGCGCCCGCGACGGGTTCGAAGCGGAAGGCGCCGACGCGGTCGAGCTGAGCTTCGTCGAGCCAGTCGAGAAGATACTGGAAATCTTCCTCCGTCTCGCCGGGGAAGCCGACGACGAAGCTCGATCGGATCGAGATGTCGGGGGCGATCGAACGCCAGTTCTTGAGGCGTTCGAGAACCTTCGCCTCGTTCGCGGGGCGCTTCATGCGCTTGAGGACGCTCGGCGCCGCATGCTGGAAGGGGATGTCGAGATAGGGCGTCAGCAGTCCCTCGGCCATCAGCGGGATGACCGCGTCGACGTGCGGATAGGGATAGACATAGTGGAGGCGCACCCACGGGGCACGGCCTTCGTTGGTCTTCAATTGGCCGAGTTCGCGCGCGAGGTCGGTCATGTGCGCGCGCACCTCGCGGCCGTGCCATTGGCGCGGGTCGTGACGGATATCGACGCCATAGGCCGAGGTGTCTTGGCTGATGACCAGCAATTCCTTGGTCCCGGCGGCGACGAGCTTTTCGGCCTCGCGCAGCACCGCGTCGATGCGGCGGCTGACGAGTTTACCGCGCAGATCCGGGATGATGCAGAAGGAGCAGCTGTGGTTGCAGCCTTCCGAGATCTTGAGGTAGCTGTAATGGCGCGGCGTGAGCTTCAGTCCGCCCTCGGGGACGAGGTCGATGAACGGGCCCTGCGTCGGCGGCGCGGCATCGTGGACGGCATCGACGACCTGCTCATATTGATGCGCGCCGGTGACCGCGAGCACGTTCGGGAAGCGGGCGCGGATGACCTCGGCCTCATTGCCCATGCAGCCGGTGACGATGACGCGGCCATTCTCGGCCATCGCTTCGCCGATCGCCTCGAGGCTTTCTTCCTTGGCCGAGTCGAGGAAGCCGCAGGTGTTGACGAGCACCACGTCGGCGCCCGCATAATCGGGCGACAGGCCATAGCCGTCGGCGCGGAGCTTGGTCAGAATCCGTTCGCTGTCGACCAAGGCCTTGGGGCAGCCGAGCGAAACCATGCCGACCTTCGGCTGGGTGGGGAGCGTTTTGACTGTCATGATTGGCGGCGCCCATAGGGCATTTTGCCTAGCTTGTCACGCGTCGCGCGCTGGCGCATGGAGCGCAGCAACCCGGGGCAGGAAGGAAGACGATAGATGATCGGCGCATTGGCAGCGATTTCGGCGGCGGTTGCAGTGGCGGCGGGCGCGTTCGGCGCGCATGGTGCGTCGGGGCCGCAGGAGGCCGAATGGCTGCGGACGGGCGGGCTGTACCAGCTGATCCATGCCGTCGCGGCAATCGCGATCATGGGGGTCGCGCGCGGACCCGCGATCATGCTGCTCGTCGGCGCCGCGCTGTTTGCCGTCACCCTCTATGCGATGGCGCTTGGCGGGCCGCGGTGGCTGGGCGCGGTGACGCCGATCGGGGGCACGCTGCTGATCATCGGCTGGCTCTGGGCTGGCTGGCTATACTGGCGGGGTTAACGCCCCGGCACGCTGGCTTCGCATTCCTCGCAGTTGATCACCTCGACGATCTGGTCGCCGTGCTGGAGTTGCTGCGCTTCGGGTTCCCAGAAGCCGTAGGGTTTGCCCGCGCGATAGATGCGCAGGCCGCGTCCGCCGCTTGCCAGCTGGTCGAGACTGCGCCCGACCTCTTCGGCCGCCACCGCGCGTTCGCGTAGCTGGACCCGTCCGCCGATGCCTGCGAGGTCGGCCATATAATCGGCGATGTGCGCGCCCTGTGCCGACCCGGCGAGCAGCAGCCCGGTAAAGCTGACGGGGTTTATGACGTTGTTCGCGCCCGCCTGCCGCGCGAGCAGTTCATTGTCTTGCGCGCGGATGACGACGCTGATCGGAACCTTCGGGGCAAGGTGGCGGACGGTCAGGACCATCAGGATCGAGGTGTCGTCGCGTCCCGCCGAGACGAGGACCGATTGCGCCCTCGCGATCTGGACGTCGATCAACGTGTCGTCGTTCGACGCATCGCCCTGCAGAACGTTGCAGCCGGCCGCTTCGGCCTCGGCAATTCGCGGTCCCGACTGGTCGATCACGACGATGCACGCGGGGTCGGTGCCGCGCGCGATCAGTTCCCTGACCGCTTCGCTGCCGCTGATGCCATAGCCGAGCACGACGATATGGTTGGTGAGCTTTGCCTGGATGCGGGCCATGCGCCATTTTTCCCATGTGCGTTTGAGGACGAAATTATAGGCGGTGCCGACGAAGATGAAGAGCACCATGATGCGGATCGGGGTGACGATCACCGCCTCGATCAGCCGCGAGCGGTCCGACACCGGCGCGATGTCGCCAAAGCCCGTTGTGGTGACCGAGATCATCGTGAAATAGACGACGTCGAGGAAGCTGATCTGGCCGTCGTGACTGTCCTTCAGCCCCGCGCGGTCGATCCAGTGGACGAGCACGACGATCGCGATCAGGAAAAAAGCGACGCCGAGCCGCGTGATGACATCGGCCCAGATCGGCCAATTGCTCGCGCGTTTCAGGGGGCGGAAGATATGTTGCATCTTCAGCCTGTCTGACGGGCGTTTGCTCATCGGGGCGGCAATTGCTTCATCGGGTCGACTGGTATGCGATTTTTACGCAGCTGGAAATGGAGTTGCGACGTCTGGACCTGACCCGTCGCGCCGGCGCGGCCGATGACGTCGCCGATGCGGACGCTCTGCCCGCGCTTCACGTCGATCCGGCCGGCGTGCCCATAGGCGCTGACCCAACCGCCACCATGGTTGATCAGGATCAGCCCGCCATAAGTCCCGACCTGATCGCCGGCATAGGTGACCACGCCCCCCGCGGCCGCGCGGATCGGGGTGCCCGCGGCGGCGGCGATGTTGATCCCGTCGCTGACCCTGCCCGATGCGAGGGGGCCGAAGCGCGCTAATATCGGCCCGTTGAGCGGCCATTCGAAACGGCCGGCGAATGCGGCGGGTTCGGCGATTGCGGTCGTCACCGGCTGGCGCGGTGCCGCTGTGCCCGCGGCCGGCCGCGCGGCCTCGGCGAGTGCGGGCTGGCTGCCGGTCAATATATCGTCGATGTCGAGGCGGAAGGCGCCGGCGCGCGCGCCGACATCGACCGGCCCCGGCGGCAGCGCGCGCGCGTCGTTGGGCAGACGAAGCCGCTGGCCGACGCGCAATATATAGGGTTCGGACAGCGCATTGACCGTGATGATCTCGCCCCAATCGACGCCATAGGCGGCGGCGATCGCGATACCAGTCTCGCCCGCGCCGACGCGGTGATAGAGGCCCGCCGGGATGCGGAGTTCCTGCCCGAAGCGCAGCGTATAGGGCGGCACGAGGTCATTCTCGATCGCGAGCGCTTCGGAGCCTGCGCCGGTCTTCTCGCCGACCGCGCGCAGCGTGTCGCCGGGGCGGACCGAATAGATGCCCGCATTCACGCGGACGGCATTGGCCGTGACCGTTTTGAGCGCCCAGGTCGGGCGTTCATAGACGCCCGCCGCTTCGCCGGGCGCGCCGCGTTCAGGGGTGGGCGGTTCCGTCGGAGCGGGCCGCGAAGGCGGTGCGGATGTCGCCGGAATGCAGCCGGCGAGCGATGCGGCGCAGAGTAAAGCCGCAAGATGATGCCTGAAATCCCCCATTGGCCTCCTTTGCCAAAGCAAAAGGACGGTGGCTAGGCTTCTGTCTCGTTACGATACGGAATTAGGCGTTCAGCCGCCGTAGGCGCCGCGCAGCGCGGCGAGCGAGGCATCATGCGTCAGGTCGAGCTGGAGCGGGGTCACCGAGATGAAATTGTCGTCGATCGCCTCGAGGTCGCTGTCGTGGCCAAGGCTGTGTTCGATGCCGTGGAGGCCGAACCAGTAATAGCGATAGCCGCGCGGGTCGGTGCCCTCGACGATCGAACCGCGGCCATAGTCGTGGAAGCCCTGACGCGTGACGCGGATGCCCTGTACGTCGGACGCCGGGATCGCGGGGAAGTTGATGTTGATCAGCGTGCGCGGCGCCATCTCCATGTCGAGCAGCGGGCGCAGCACTTTGGCGCCCCACGTCTCGGCGGCTTCGAACGGCACGCTGTCGCCCATGCCTTCCTTGGCATAAACCTGACTGAGCGCGATCGAGCGGATACCCGCAAGGGCGCCCTCGATCGCCGCCGACACGGTGCCCGAATAGGTGACATCGTCGCCGAGGTTGGCGCCGCGGTTGACCCCCGAGAGGATCAGATCGGGCTTTTCGGGCATCAGCTTGCCGATCGCCATCATCACCGAATCGGTCGGCGTGCCGCTGCACGACCAGCGGCGCTCGCCATGCTGGCGGATGCGGACGGGGCGCGAGAGAGTGAGCGAGTGGCCGGCGCCCGATTGTTCTTCGGCCGGCGCGCAGACCCATATATCGTCCGAAAGCTGCCGCGCGATCGCTTCGAGCACCGCCATGCCGGGCGCGTGATAGCCGTCGTCGTTGGTGAGGAGGATACGCACGATCTTGTCTCTCCTTCTTCGTCATGCCGGACTTGATCCGGCATCCATTCAGCGGTGGCATCGTGGACCCCGGATCAAGTCCGGGGTGACGATGCTGCTAAGCGGTGGGCTTGAGCTTCGTAATGCCGCCCATATATGGCAGCAGCACCGCCGGAACGGTGACGCTCCCGTCCGCCTGCTGATAATTTTCGAGGATGGCGACGAGCGTCCGGCCTACGGCAAGCCCCGATCCGTTCAGCGTATGGACGAACTCGTTGCTCTTGCTGCCTTCGCGGCGGAAGCGCGCGTTCATGCGCCGCGCCTGAAAATCGCCGCAGGTCGAACAGCTCGAAATCTCGCGATAGGCGTTCTGGCCGGGCAGCCAGACTTCGAGGTCATAGGTCTTGCGCGCCGAAAAGCCCATGTCGCCGCTGCACAGCAGCATCTTGCGATAGGGCAGTTCGAGCGCCTCGAGGATCGCCTCGGCGGCGCGTGTCTTGCGTTCCAGTTCGGCGCTCGAGTCCTCGGGCCGGACGATCGAGACGAGTTCGACCTTCCAGAACTGGTGCTGGCGGATGTAGCCGCGCGTGTCGCGCCCCGCCGAACCGGCTTCGGAGCGGAAGCAGGGGGTGAGGGCGGTCATGCGGATCGGCAGGTCGGACTCGGGCAGGATTTCCTCGCGCACCGCGTTGGTCAGGCTCATTTCAGACGTCGAGATCAGCCAGCGGCCGTCTGTGGTCTGGAACAGGTCTTCGCGAAACTTGGGAAGCTGCGTCGTGCCATAGGCGGCCTCGTCGCGGACCATCAGCGGCGTTGCGCATTCGGTATAGCCCGCGTCGATCGTCTGGCGGTCGATCATGAACTGGCCGATCGCGCGTTCGAGCCGCGCCATCTGGCCTTTCAGGAACGCGAAGCGCGCGCCCGACATCTTTGCCGCCGTCTCGAAATCGAGGCCAAGCGCGGGGGCGAAATCGGCGTGTTCCTGCGGCGCGAAGTCGAAGCTGCGCGGCGTGCCCCAGCGCGAAATCTCGACATTGCCTTCCTCGTCTTCGCCCTCGGGGACGTCATCGAGCGGGATGTTCGGGATCGCCGCAAGAATGTCCTGCAACGCGGCGAGTCGTTCGCGCTCGGCGTTTTCCTTGGCGGGAAGCGCGGTCTTGAGGTCGGCGACCTCGGCTTTCAGCGCCTCGGCCTTGTCCTTGTCGCCCTGCGCCATTGCCTGACCGATCAGCTTCGATGCCTCGTTCCGGCGCGCCAGCGAGCCCTGGATCTCGGTCTGCAGCGCGCGCAGCGAGGCATCGGCCGCCACGATCTGGGCGGACAGGGGTTCGAGGCCGCGGCGCGCGAGGCCGGCATCGAATGCTTCGGGATTTTCCCGGATCAGGCGGATATCGTGCATGCGCCGCGCTATGGCGTTGCCGCCCGCGCGGCGCAAGCCCGTCTTACCGCTCCAGCAAGCCCGCGAGCTGGCCGATCGCGGTGCCCCAACCCTCCTGAAAGCCCATCTCGTCGTGCTTGGCGCTGTCCTCGGGCGTCTTGTGCAGGACGCGCGCCGAATAAAGGGTGCCGCCCTCCTGCGCCTCGAAGGTCAGGATCGCGGTGATCGCAAGCCAGGGCTCGACGGGTTGCCAGCCTTCGGTAAGGACGGTCGTGAAGACGAGGCGCTCGTTCGGGATCGCTTCGAGGAAACAGCCATCGACATGCGGCTGGAAATCGGCGGCGCCGGCTTCGCGCATCCGCGTGACGAACCCGCCGCCGGGGCGCAGGTCGAGCTTGTCGACCAGGCATTCGATCGGCGCCGGGATCCACCATTTCGCGAGATTCTCCGGCACGCTCCACGCGTTCCACACCGCCGACGGCGGCGCGGCGATCAGGCGGGAGATGGTGAGGGTCGTGTCTTCTGTCATGGTTTTTGCTCCGAAGGGATTTGCGATTCGACGAAGTCGGCGAGGCGGTCGGTGCGGCCCTGCCAGATGGCGCGCTGCTGCGAGAGCCAGTTTTCGGCCGTCGCGAGCCGTTCTGCGTCGATGCGGCAGGTGCGGACGCGCCCTTGTTTTTCGGTGTGGATCAGCCCCGATGCTTCCAGCACCGACAGATGCTTCATAAAGGCGGGCAGGCCCATTTCGAACGGTTCGGACAAATGCTTTACCGGCGCCGCCCCTTTGAGCAGGCGGCTGACCACCGCGCGGCGCGTGGGGTCGGCGAGCGCGTGGAAAAGCGAATCAAGCGGGGCTAATTGGTTCACCATATAGGAAACCATATTGATAGTTTGCCAATCGGTAAACTGATTCTTGCCGCGCAGAAAAAAGGGCCACTCCCGACGGGAGCGGCCCTTAGTTCGGTGGTCGGGTTAGCCCCCCAGACCGCCAGTGGATTTCTTAAGCCGCGTTGGCGTCGTCGCTGTTGCGGTTCGCCGCGCGGCGCCGCGCGACAAGCGCAGCGGCTGCAGCGCCGAACAATAGCATCATCGGCGGTGCCGGAACAGGGGTCGGATCGCCCGACGACCCGCCACGGCTGCTGCTGCCGCCCGAGCTCGACGACGAGGAACTGCTGCTCGACGAAGAGGAGGATGACGACGAGCTGCTGCTGCTGGTCGAGCCGAAGCTGCTGCTGCCACCGGTCGCGCCCGACGAGGTCGCGCCGCTCGACGTGCTGCTGCTCGACGAAGAGGATGACGAAGAACTGGAAGACGAGCTGCCGCCCTTGGACGAACTGCCCCAACCCGAGCTGCCCTTCGAGGAGCTGCCCCAGCCCGAGCTGCCATGACCGTGCGAGCTGCCGCCCTTCGACGAACCGCCCGACGAGGACGAGCTCGACGAGGAGGAGGAAGAGGACGACGAGGAACTCGACGACGAGCTGCTGCTCGACGACGACGTGCTGACGTTACCCGACGATGTCGAAACATTGCCCGACGAGGTGCTGACGTTGCCCGAAGATGTCGAGACGCTGCCGGTCGAGGTGCTGACGCTTCCGGTCGAGGTCGAGACGGCGCCGGTCGAGGTCGACACACCGCCGGTCGACGTCGAGACGCTGCCGGTCGAGGTCGAAACGCCCGACGAGGTGCTGGACGAGGTCGACACGCCGCCGGTCGTCGTCGAGGTGACGACGATGCTGCCGCTGCTTCCGCCGCCGCTGCTGCCACCGAAGAAGCCGCCAAAGAAGCCGCCACCGAAACCGCCGCCAAAGCCGCCGCCGATGACCGTCACGCCGCTGCCGCTGCTGCCGCCGCCTTCGAAGCCGCCGCGCGGGAAGGGGGCATAGGGGATCGGGGGCAGCGGGATCGTCTGCGTCACAACCTGCGTCTGCGGGGTCGCGGTACGGATGATGCGCTTCGTCGTGACGACGCGGCGTACCCGCTTGACCGGCTTGCGCGCGGCATGGCGCTTGCGGACGACCTTCTTGCCGGCGCAAGGCGAGCAGGACTGGACCGTCTGGGCGCGTGCCTTCGGAACGTCGGCGATCTGCATCGCGCCGCTACCGATGATTGCCCCGCCGCAGGTGCAGGCGCAAAGCTTGGCAAGGGCCATTCGGACAGACATAAGCTTCTCTTTCTTTCCCGTTGCAGGTGCAAAGCGCCGTCGCCCGGCACCCCCCCGTACACTTCCGCTATACCCCAAAAGGACAAAGCTTTGTGAACGCGGCAATTGTGTTAACCGCGTTTGCCTGTCCGAGAGCGGGAATTGCAGCGCGGAATCAATCAAAATCCCGCTATCTGTCCCAAAACAGTACGTAATATGCAATAAATCTATGCGATTGGTTAACCTTCGGACCTAAATCGCCGCCGATCGCGCCCGTTGCGTTGGCGTCGATCGCGGCCGGAGAATCGGCGGCGCCACCTCGCCGGTTCATCGCCGCGTCATCGCTCGTCGCTATCCGCAGCTTAGGCGCTTGTATCGTTGCCAGCGGCTGGTTATAGGCGCGCCACTCCCTGCACCGCTCGGCGGCCCGCGGGGTGACAGGAAAGGACGCGAGAGCCCCTCATGCCGACCAAGATTGCCGACGTTGGCGCTGACGCGCTTCGCGAAGCCAAATCCAATCTCGATTCGGACTATGTCCCCAGCGACGACGAAGAGTTTATGAACGAGCGGCAGCAGGATTATTTCCGCGGCCTGCTTCTCGCCTGGAAGAAGTCGATCCTGTCCGAATCCGAATCGACGCTTGCGCATCTGCAGGATGGCCCGCTGCGCGAACCCGACCTGGCCGACCGCGCTTCGAGCGAGACCGACTGGGCGATCGAGCTTCGCACCCGCGACCGCCAGCGCAAGCTGATCGCGAAGATCGATTCGGCGATCCGCCGTATCGACGAAGGTGAATATGGCTATTGCGCGGTCACCGGCGAGCCGATCTCGCTTGCCCGTTTGCAGGCGCGCCCGATCGCGACGATGACGCTGGAGGCGCAGGAGCGTCACGAGCGCAACGAACGGATTTCACGCGAAGATTAGTCGTAGAGGGCACCGGCCCCATTTACGATTCCGCAATGGCTAAGGTCTAGATTCCGCGTCTCGACATTCGAGATATGGGGCGCAAAAATGGATTCACAACGACCGTCATCGGTGGACGAGGAGGTCGCCGCGCTGTCGCGCAGCGCCGATCGCGACAGCCTGTTCATGCAAGCCGCCCTGATTCTCCCCGGCAGTGCCGACCCCGTGACCGTGCGCGTGCGCAACCTGTCACCGGGCGGGATGCTGGCGGAGGCCAAGGTCAAGGTCGCACAGGGCGCGGCGATCGAGGTCGACCTGCGCAATGTCGGACCGGTCGCGGGCCGGGTGATCTGGGTGGGCGAGGGCAAGTTCGGCATCGCGTTCGACCGTCCGGTCGACCCGCAGGCGGTGCGTCGTCAGGTGGTTTCTCAGTCCGATCTGCCGCCGCATCTTCGGCGCACGGGGCTCGAACCGGGGCCCTTCTATCGCCGACGCTGATGCGTCCTTGAACAGGGTGGCATCAGCGGGGCGATAGGGCTGGCGATCAGGCGATCGCGAGCATCTCTTCCTTGAGTTTCAGTTTTTGCTTCTTGAGCTGCGCAAGCACACCGGTATCGGGGGCGGGGCGGCGCTCTTCATTCGCAATTTTCACATCGAGGTCCGCGTGGCGGGACTTCAGGGTGGAAAGGTGCGACGTGCTCATTGGCATTCTCCTTTTCGACTCGATGGGCAGGACGGAGTAAAACATGAAACCGCCGCGATGTCGTGACGATTCGGCCAGCCGGTCCCCGTTGCGGACCAGTGGTGAACGTGGCAGGGAGTCCCCGTGAACCCCGAAGAAATTACCCAGCGACTGGAACTGCTACGCATCGAGCATCGTGACCTCGATGCGGCGATCATTGCGCTTGGCGAAGGCGCGACGCCCGACCAGTTGCAGATCGCGCGGCTGAAAAAGCGCAAGCTCAAGCTGCGCGACGAAATCGCCTGGTGCGAGGATCAACTGCTCCCCGACATCATCGCCTAACGGCTTGAATCAAAACGGGACGATCCGCCCGAATATTCATGGTTACCGTCATTGCCGAAGGGGCGGGGGACGTGGCATCTCCGTTTCGATGGGCGGTGGGCGAACGAACATGATGGCAATCGATGTGCCGGTGCAGCGCGCACAGGTCGAAAATCTCTATGTCGAGGCAATGCTGCTCGCCGACGAGGCGCATACCGCCTTTGCCGCGCAGCGCGACCTCGGTGCGGCGCGGGGCAATGCGGCGGTACAGATCGGCCTCGCGTGCGAATCGCTGAAGACGACGACGCGGCTGATGCACATCATCGCCTGGCTGCTCCATCGCCGCGCAATGTTCGCGGGCGACCCGGGGGCGGGACCGCACGACAGCGCCGCGCGGATCGGCGATCCGGTTGCCGCCGACTGGAGCATCTGCGCGGGCTTCGAAGCATCGACCGGCCGGATCATCGCAGCGAGCGAACGGTTGTTCGAGCGCGTCGCGATGCTGGAGGCCGGGTGGGATGCGCCCGCCGTGACGCCGGTGCAGCAACTTCTCGCACGGCTTGAAGCGCGGCTTTAGCGCCCCAGCCACTCGACCCAGGCGCCATGGGCATGGGCATGCGCCAGCTTTTGCGGTTCGCCGCCGCCGGGCCAGTGGCGCACGACCAGCTCATGATGATGCACCGTGCGATTGGCCTCGAGCGCGATCCACGCGAGCGGGCGTTCGCCCGTCGCGCGGGCGCCGGCCGCCTCCATCGCCGCAGTGATCCGCGCCTGCTGGTCGGCGGGTACATATTGCCAGACGATCGAATGCATCAGCACGCGCGTCGTGCCCGCGGCCTGCGGGCGTGCGAGTTCGGCTTCCACGAAATCGGCGGCATTGGCGTGAACAAGCTGCGGCGGTTCTTCGGTCGCCGCGGCAATCGCGGCCTCGATGCGTGCGAAGCGGACATGGTGCTCGGGCCAGATATAGGCCTTGAGCCGCAGCGCCTGCGCGGGGTCGGTCAGGTCGACCGGTGCGACGTCGCAGCCTTTGAGTCCGGCGAATTCGATCGCATGCTGCGGCGGATGGTTGCCGCGCCAGTCGGGCGTGAAGGCGAGCGCCCCGGGCGTCGGTCCGAAATGCACCCCGCCGAGATCGTAATGATAGCGGTCGATCATCAGGTTGATCCCCGCGCTCGATCCGATTTCAAGACAGTCGAAGCGCGGAGGTAGCCCCCGATCGGCGAGCCACAACATCGCCGCGATGAAGTTCGACGAGCGTCCGGCTTCGTTGGTCTGGGGCGGGCCGTCGAGCCAGGGAAGCAGCGCCGCCTCATGCCGCGCGACGACGCCGGCGATGATCGCATTGTCGTTGATGTCCTCGCTATCGGCATAGATGGGCGCAAGCTCATGTGCCGATTCGGACAGATGCAGCGCATGAATGCCGCCGGCAGCGCGCAGCGGCAGCGCGTCGGCGAGCGGCGCACCTTGCCAACCCGCGATGCGACGGGCGAATTCGGTTGCAGGCTTGTCGAGCAGGGCGTCGAGCGCCGCGACGACCCGCGCCGTGACGCGGGCATCGTTCGCGCGGCAATAGGCGACCTGATTCGCAAAGGCGGTGCGGACGGCGCCGGCCCCGGTTTCCGCCATGTCGATCGGCTTGTAGCGCTCGCTCATTGCCCTTTTTCCCTTGTATGCTTATGGGCGCGCAAGCTTATGCCCGAACCGATCATCTTTGCCATCCCGAAAGGGCGCATCCTCGACGAAGCGCTGCCGCTGCTTGCGCGCGTCGGTATCGAGCCCGCGGCGGATTTCTTCGACAAGAAGAGCCGCGCGCTGGTGTTCGGGACGAACCAGCCGCATATCTCGCTGATCCGCGTCCGCGCGTTCGATGTCGCGACCTTCGTCGCACATGGCGCGGCGCAGCTCGGCATCGTCGGATCGGACGTCGTCGACGAGTTCGACTATTCGGAGCTTTATGCCCCGGTCGACCTCCGCATAGGCCATTGCCGCCTGTCGCTCGCAGGGCCCGAGGGCAGTGCGCCGCCGGGGCTTGGCGAAAGCCACATCCGGGTTGCGACCAAATATCCCGGCACGACGCGCCGCTGGTTCGAGGCGCAGGGCATCCAGGCCGAATGCATCAAGCTCAATGGCGCGATGGAAATCGCACCCAAGCTGGGGCTCGCCTCGCACATCGTCGACCTGGTTTCGACCGGTCGCACGCTTGTCGAGAATGCGCTCGCCGAGCAGACGATCATCAGCGAAGTTTCGGCGCGGCTGATCGTCAACCGCGCGGCGTTCAAGCTGCGTTCGGCCGAAGTGCCGGCGCTTGTCGAACGTTTCCGTCAAGCGGTGGGCGATGCGACGGTTTGACGCTTCCGCACCCGGCTTTGCCGCGGAGTTCGACGCGTTGGTCAATGATCGGCGCGAAAGCGCGTCCGATGTATCGGCCGACGTCGCGGCGATCATCGCGCGGGTAAAGGCCGAGGGCGATGCCGCGCTCGCCGACTATACGGCAAAATTCGACCGCTTCGATCTTGACGCGAGTGGGTGGCGCATTTCGAAGGACGAATGCGCCGCTGCCTATGAGGCGCTGGCGCCGGAGCTACGCGATGCGCTGAACCTCGCCGCCGACCGGATCCGCGCCTATCATGCCGCGCAGCTTCCCGAAGACCGCGATTACCGTGACGATACCGGCGCGCGCCTTGGTGCACGCTGGCGCGGCGTCGATGCCGCGGGCGTTTACGTCCCCGGCGGGCGCGCTGCCTATCCCTCGTCGGTGCTGATGAACATCATCCCCGCCAAGGTCGCGGGGGTCGAACGTATCGTGATGATGACCCCGACGCCGGGCGGTGAGACCAATCCGGTCGTGATGGCCGCCGCGCATATCGGCGGGGTCGACGAAATCTGGCGCGTCGGCGGGGCGCAGGCGATCGCGGCGCTCGCTTATGGCACAGCAAGGATAGCGCCGGTCGACGTCGTTACCGGTCCCGGCAATGCGTGGGTCGCCGAAGCGAAGCGGCAGCTTTATGGTGTCGTCGGTATCGATATGGTCGCGGGGCCGAGCGAGATCGTCGTCGTCGCCGATGCGAAGAACGAACCGCATATCATCGCCGCCGACCTCCTGAGCCAGGCCGAGCATGATCCGACGAGCCAGTCGATATTGTTCACCGACGATGGTGATTTCGCGGATGCTGTCGCGGCTGCGGTCGCGCACGTCATTCCGACTCTGAGCACCGCGCCGACGATGCAGGCAAGCTGGGCGGACAATGGTGCGGTGATCATTGTACCGAACCTTTCCGATGCGATCCCGCTATGCGATCGCTTGGCGCCGGAGCATCTCGAACTCGCGGTCGATGCGGCCGATGCCGATGCCCTGTTCGCCAAGGTGCGGCACGCCGGGTCGGTTTTCCTAGGGCGTCAGACCCCCGAGGCGATCGGCGATTATGTCGCCGGGCCCAACCATGTTTTGCCGACCGGCCGCCGCGCTCGGTTTTCGAGCGGGCTGTCGGTCACCGATTTCATGAAGCGCACCAGCTTCCTTGCGCTCGACGATGCAAGCCTTGCCGCGATCGGTCCGGCTGCGGTCGCGCTTGCGGGCGCCGAAGGACTTCCCGCGCACGCACTCAGCGTCGCCAACAGATTGAAATAGATATGAACAAACGCTCCCAATCCCGCTCCGCCGCGCGTCTCGCCGCCGTTCAGGCGCTCTATCAGCACGAGATGGAGGGCACGCCGGTTGCCAAGCTGATCCACGAATTCCATCAGCACCGCATCGGCGCGACGATCGAGGATGACGAATATGCCGATGCCGACACCGCCTTTTTCGACGATATCGTAAAAGGCACGCTCGCACGCGCGGAAGAGATCGACGCTGCGATCGTCGCGCGGCTTGCGAGCGGCTGGTCGATGGACCGGCTCGACCGCACGATGAAGGCGATCCTGCGCGCGGGCTCTTACGAGCTGATGGCGCGCGGCGACGTGCCCGTCGGCGCGGTGGTCAGCGAATATGTCGATGTCGCAAAGGCGTTTTTCGATACGCGCGAGGCGGGGTTCGCCAACGGGTTGCTCGATGCGATCGGCAAGGATGTGCGGAAATAGCAACCAATCGGGTCGAAACCCGTTTGCCCTGAGCTTGTGAAGGGCCGTCCTTCTGTGTGCCGGGGTCAAGAGAGCGGTCTTTCCGTGGGCCCGGGACGAGCGGAGGTTGAGTTTTGAGCGAAGCCGATTTCATCGCCCGCCTACGCGCCATTGCGACCGATCCCGCCGCGCGTGGACTTTCCGACGATGCGGCGGTGCTGGGCGACCTTGTCCTCACCCACGACATGATCGTCGAGGGCATTCATTTCCTTCCCGACGAGCGGCCGCAGGATGTCGCGTGGAAGCTCGTCGCGGTGAACCTTTCCGATCTCGCCGCGAAAGGCGCTGCGCCGCTCGGTGTGCTTGTCGGCTACAGCCTGACCGGTGACGAAATCTGGGATGCGGCCTTCGTTCGGGGGCTTGGCGAGGTGCTACGCCGTTACGACGTGCCGTTGCTGGGCGGCGATACCGTCGGCATTCCCGAAGGGGCGCCGAGGACGTTCGGATTGACCGCGGTCGGCAAGGCGCCCGCGACCGGCGCGCCGGCACGCAGCGGAGCAAGGCCCGGCGACCAGATCTGGGTCACCGGGACGATCGGCAATGCCGGGGTCGGACTTGCGATGCGGCTGGGACAGATCGAACCGAACGAAACCTGCCTTGCCGCTTATAGCCGTCCGCATCCACAGCTCGCCTTTGGGCAGGCGGTGGCGCCGCATGTCCACGCGATGATGGATGTGTCCGACGGGCTGCTTATCGATGCGCAGCGAATGGCCGAGGCGAGTGGGTGCCAGCTTGGCATCATGCTGGAATCGGTGCCGCTCTCCGCCGCATTGCTCGCGGTGCGGCCCGATGTGCTCGACACACGGCTCGCCGCGGCGAGCGCGGGGGACGATTATCAACTGCTGTTCGCCGCCGATCCCGGCGCGGCGGAGACCATTCGCAAGATTGCGGCGGAGCTCGACGTCGCCGTCGCGCCGCTTGGTCATGCGGGCGTAGGGGGCGGGATCGTCCTGACGCACCGGGCGCAGCGCATCGCACTGCCCGATCGCCTTGGCTTCATGCACTAGGAGTGCCGACACCTTCCGATTGCCGTGAGTTATTTTGATTTGAAATCAGTTTGATGGCACGGCATTCTTGCTCTGAAAGAACGTATCCGCCGGCGGGTGCGGCGAGTCAGAGGGGTTCATATTGCTCGACCGGAATTTTGGACGTCGGAGCTGGGCCCGCGCGATAACGGCGATCGGTTTCGCTTGCTTCTGCTATTCGGCATCGGCCGCTGCCGCTCCGGATTCCGTCGATGTCATACTGGTCCAGACAGTCGCGCCAGATCCGTCGGCTACAGACGCCGAGGAATCGCCCGATCCCGTGGTGGCACTCGAGAAGCAATGCGAAGCGGGCAATGCCGATGAATGCACGCGGCTCGCCTATCGTCATCACGAAGGCGACGGGGTTCCCGAGGACGATGCACGCGCGACCCCGCTTTTCGCTCGTGCCTGCCATCTCGGTGATATGACCGGCTGCACGATGGCGGGCTATGCCTATAGCGAGGGCAGGGGCGTCGAACGCTCGCACGAACGGGCTGCGGCCTATTATGCGTTCGCCTGTCACGGCGAAGAGGCGACAGCATGTTCGAACCTCGGCCTTTCCTATATCGGCGGGGACGGCGTCGCCAAAGATCCCCGGCGCGCTGCAAAGCTGTTTCGGCAGGCTTGCGATCTGGGCAGCATATCCGGCTGCGCGAACCTTGGGGCTTCCTATTCGCTGGGCAAGGGCGTCGCGCCCAACCAGCGGCGGGCGGCGCGACTTTTCGAGCGCGCGTGCAAGGCCGACGACCAGCACGCTTGCTATAACCTTGGCGTGCTCCATCGCGACGGACTGGGCATGCCACGCAACTACAAGCGCGCGCTTGCCCTGTTCGAGCAAAGCTGCGGTGTCGACGACGCTTCGGCTTGCGGCAATCTGGCGATGCTGGTGAACGACGGACGCGGTATTCGGCGCGACCGCCAGCGCGCGCTGCAACTGTTCGACAAGGCGTGCGGGCTGGGCGAGGCCGAAAGCTGCTTCACGCTGGGGCGGGCCTATCAGACCGGCAAGGGGATCGAACGCGACAATGCACGCGCGATCGAACTGCTCGAGCGGGCGCTGGCGCTCGACCCCGAAACCGAATCCGCCGCCGATGCGCGCAAGGCGCTGGCTTTGGCGCGCGGCGAAGCTGCGTAGCGCCGGACGCCGGGCACGGTGCGGAAGCCTCGGTAAACTGCCGAATAAGCGGGGTTGCGCCCCGCTTTCTTTCTTCCCATAACTCAACGTCCAAATTTGGGGCGGTCGCATCAGGGGAGAGAGCGAACCGGCATCAATAAGTCGGACGTGCTCGACTGCTATCTTCTGCGTCGCCCTTCTCATGGGGAAGGAACAGTCACGCATGAATCCGGTTTTGATCGCGATAGCGTGCGGCCTTTTGGCCGTGCTCTATGGATTCATTACCTCGCGGCAGGTGCTCAGCGCATCGGCGGGTAATGAGAAGATGCAGGAAATCGCCGGCGCCATCCAGGAAGGCGCCAAGGCCTATCTGGGCCGCCAATATCGTACCATTGCCATCGTCGGCGTCGTCGTCGCAGTGCTTGTCTGGGCGTTCCTCGGCGAGGTTTCCGCCGTGGGCTTTCTGATTGGTGCCGTCCTGTCGGGTGTTGCCGGCTTCGTCGGCATGAACATCTCGGTAAAAGCCAATGTCCGCACCGCGGCAGCGGCACAGATCGGGCTGCAGGCGGGTCTCACTATGGCGTTTCGCGCCGGCGCGATCACCGGCATGCTCGTGGCGGGCCTCGCGCTCCTCGCGATCTCGGTTTTCTTCTGGTATCTGGTCGGTCCCGGCGGCTTCACCGTTGGCGGTGAAGATCGCACCGTCGTCGACGCGCTCGTCGCGCTCGCCTTCGGCGCCTCGCTGATCTCGATCTTCGCGCGCCTCGGCGGCGGTATCTTCACCAAGGCGGCCGACGTCGGCGCCGACCTCGTCGGCAAGGTTGAGGCCGGAATTCCCGAGGATGATCCGCGCAACCCGGCGGTGATCGCCGACAACGTCGGCGACAATGTCGGCGACTGCGCGGGCATGGCGGCCGACCTTTTCGAAACCTATGTCGTCACCGTCGGCGCCACGATGGTGCTGATCGCGCTGCTGCTGAAAAGCGCGGGCGACATGCTGCTTCCGCTGATGACGCTGCCGCTGCTGATGGGCGGTGTGTGTATCGTGACCTCGATCATCGGCACCTATTTCGTTCGTCTCGGTTCGTCGACCAACGTCATGGGCGCAATGTACAAGGGTTTCCTTGTCACCGCGGTCCTGTCGATCCCGGCGATCTGGTTCTCGACCAGCTATGCTCTGGGCGGCGACATGAACACCAACATCACGGGCACCGACTTCAACGGCAGCGACCTTTTCTATTGCTCGCTGCTCGGTCTCGTCATCACCGGGCTGATCATCTGGATCACCGAATATTACACCGGCACCAACTATCGCCCGGTGCGCAGCATCGCCAAGGCGTCGGAAACGGGCCACGGCACCAACGTGATCCAGGGCCTCGCTATCAGCCTTGAATCGACCGCGCTGCCGACGCTCGTCATCTGCGTCGGTATCATCGTCGCCTATCAGACCGCCGGCATCATCGGTATCGCCTTCGGCGCCACCGCGATGCTCGCGCTTGCGGGCATGGTCGTCGCGCTCGACGCCTATGGCCCCGTGACCGACAATGCCGGCGGCATTGCCGAAATGGCGGGCCTCGACGATTCGGTTCGTGAAAAGACCGACTTGCTCGACGCCGTGGGCAACACGACCAAGGCGGTGACGAAGGGCTATGCCATCGGTTCGGCCGGTCTCGCCGCACTGGTGCTGTTCGGTACCTACACCGCCGACATCGCCGAATATTCGGCAAAGCTCGGCATCGACGCGCCGCTGACCTTCTCGCTGTCGTCGCCCTATGTCATCGTCGGGCTGCTGCTCGGCGCGCTCCTGCCGTACCTGTTCGGCGCGATGGGCATGACCGCGGTCGGCCGCGCGGCGGGCGACGTGGTGAAGGACGTTCGCGACCAGTTCGCGAACAACAAGGGCATCATGGACGGCACCAGCCGCCCCGACTATGCCCGCACCGTCGACCTCGTCACCAAGGCGGCGATCAAGGAAATGATCATCCCGTCGCTGCTGCCGGTGCTGGCACCGATCGTCGTGTTCTTCGTGATCCGTGCAGTGGCCGGTCCGGCCGCGGCGTTGGAAGCGCTCGGCGCCCTCCTGCTCGGGGTGATCGTTGGCGGGCTGTTCGTCGCCATCTCGATGACCTCGGGCGGCGGCGCGTGGGATAATGCCAAAAAGTACATCGAGGACGGCAATCATGGCGGCAAGGGCAGCGAAGCCCATAAGGCCGCGGTGACCGGCGACACCGTTGGCGATCCGTACAAGGATACCGCAGGGCCGGCGGTCAACCCGATGATCAAGATCACCAACATCGTGGCGATACTGCTCCTCGCGGCGCTGGCGCACGGCGCGGCGTAAGCTGCGCCGCCTGCGGGCAAGGAAAAGCCCCGCCGGAGCGATCCGGCGGGGCTTTTTCGTGACGGCTCTGGAGGTGGGGAGCGGACTTCCAGTTGCCATCGCAAGATGATATTATCGTCTGATGTTTGCGATGTTTCTCATTGCCGCAATTGTTGCCCCTCAGCCGAGCGACATCCATGCAATCGAAGTTACCCGCGCATCCGCCCCCTATGTAAGTCACACCCGCGACGGTCGAGCTTTTGTCGAGTTCGGACCGACGGTCGAGACACGCAATGTTAGTTGCAGCCTTCAGGGCAGGGACGTTTTTGATTGCACCTATGAAGCGCGGATAAAGGATTTTTTCGCGTCGGATTATGCCGCTTGGCTGCCTAAACGTGAGCACATAGCCTTTCGCGATAACTGCTGGCAGATAGTGTCGCCCAAGTAAGGCGGACGTCTGCAATCGGTCGAAATAGGACCGTCAACTCGCGTTCGTCGCCTTCATCTGCGCCGCATAGCCCGCCTGTACCATCGCGCTCATCCGGTCGAACAGGGCATCGGGATCGCTGCGGCGTAGCGCTGCGATTGCCGCTTCGGCGCCCTCGGCAACGATCAGCTCGCGCGTCCCCGCATCGACCGCCGCCAGCATCTGCGCCGCGGCGTCATCGGGCGAAAGTCCGTTTTCGATCGCGGCGTCGCTTTCGCCGCGAGTGCTGCCGTCGGCGTTCAACGCGTTCCGGCTGACGTTGGTGCGGACCGATCCGGGCGCGACGACGAGCACTTTCAATCCCAGATGCTCATTCTCGGCGCGCACGCTGTCGTGATAGCCGATGATGCCATGCTTGGCGGCGCAATAGGCGCTGCGTAGCGGCACGCCCGCGATGCCCGCGACGCTGGAGATGGCGATAATCTGCCCGCCGCCCGCACCGACCATGCGCGGCAGCAGCTGCTGGGTAAGCGCAATCGGCGCGAGCAGGTCGACGCCGATGATCTGCTGATAGACCGCGAAATCGGTCTCGACCGCCAGGCTGCGCTGCGAGATGCCGGCATTGTTGACGAGGCCGTCGATGCGGCCCTGCCACCCCCATGCCCGATCGGCGATGGCGGGGAGGGCGGCATAATCGGTTGCTTCGAACGGAAGAATCAGCGTCTCGGTCGCGCAATCGGCGGCGACGGCATCGAGCGCATCGACGTTGCGCCCCGAGAGGATCAGCTTTGCTCCGCGAGCGCCGAGTGCGCGCGCCAAAGCGGCGCCGATGCCCGACGATGCGCCCGTGATCCACCAAACTTGACCCTGCATACCGGCTCCCTATCTATGATTTCGTTTCAACCTGAAACGGGTGTGAGGAGCCGTCAAGGTGCCGACCGACGCATTTCTGCGCAGGGCTGGCAATTTTGTTGCGAATCTGTTATAATTAATATCAACACGCCGACATTGTGCCTCTTCCCGCCGCCGGGCTGGGGCATCCTTGGCGTTTCCGATGGAGCCACATCCCTTGTCACTCTGACTGGCTAGCGCCGCCCTACCAGCTCAATCCCCCTCCAGCAGAGGGCCGGATATACCGCTGTTCACGCGCTTCCTGTCCCCGACAAGGCCAATGAAAGGAACTTGAATGTCCGCAAGCACCCCCGTTTTCGAAGTCGGTGACTATGTTGTATATCCCAAACATGGCGTGGGGCGCGTCATCGAGCTGCAAAAGTCCGAAATTGCCGGCATGCAGCTGGAACTCTATGTTCTCCGCTTCGAAAAGGAAAAGATGACCCTTCGCGTTCCGACGAACAAGGCCGAAGGCGTCGGCATGCGCAAGCTGTCGTCGGACAAGACGCTGAAGGAAGCGCTGCAGGTTCTGACCACCAAGCCGAAGGTCAAGCGCACCATGTGGTCGCGCCGCGCGCAGGAATATGAAGCGAAGATCAATTCGGGCGACCTTGTGTCGATTGCCGAAGTGACGCGCGACCTGTTCCGCGCCGACGACCAGCCCGAACAGAGCTATTCGGAGCGCCAGATCTTCGAAGCGGCGTCGAGCCGCCTCGCGCGCGAACTCGGCGCGATGGAAGAAAGCGACGAAAAGACCGCGCAGGCGAAGATCCTTCAGATCCTCAATGAGCATGCGCCGCTCTACTACGCCGAAAAAGTGTAATCGCGTCCACAGCGATGAAGGAAAGGGCGGTCTGGTAGGGCCGCCCTTTTTCGTTTCAGGGATAGGTTGCGCTGACGAAATACAGCCCGTCGGGTGGCGCATTGAGGCCGAGCGCATTGCGGTCGGCGGCATCGAGCGCCGCCTTCAGGTCGCGCGCCGACCATTTGCCATAACCGACCAGCGATAGGCAGCCGACCATCGAGCGCACCTGATGGTGCAGGAAACTGCGCGCCGCCGCCTCGACGATGATTTCGTCGCCATGGCGGCTGACCGATAGCTTATCCAGCGTCTTCACCGGGCTTTGCGACTGGCAATGCGCCGAGCGAAACGTCGTGAAGTCGTGGAGCCCGATCAGTTGCTGCGCCGCGGCGTGCATCGCCCCGGCGTCGAGCGGCTTGACGACTTGCCAGGACAGGCCCTTGTCCCACGTCAGCGGGGCGCGGCGATTGACGATGCGATATTCATAAGCCCGGCCGATGCAGGCGAAACGTGCGTGCCAGTCGTCGGGGACGATCTCGCATGCCACCACCGCGACCGGCGCGGGGCGGAGCTGCGCGTTGAGCGCCTCGGTCAGCTTGAACGGGGTCAGCGGCTTTTCGATGTCGACATGCGCGCGCATCGCGATGGCGTGGACCCCGGCGTCGGTGCGCCCGGCGCTGAACACCTGAACGGTCTCGGCAGTGAAACGGTGGATCGCTTCCTCGATCACCTGCTGGACGCTGGGGCCGTGCGCCTGCCGCTGCCAGCCCATATAGGGGCGGCCGTCGAATTCGATCGTGAGGGCAAAGCGCGTCATGCGAGGCGCGTTCCCGCCGGGATCGCGCGGCCGCGCAGCAGCTCGCCCACGTCCATGGCCGGCTTTCCGGCGCGCTGGATGCGTGTCGCGCGGATCGCGCCGGGATTGCAGGCAATGGTCATGCCGTCGTCCAGTGTCACGCCCGGCGCGACGCCGGCGACGGTGTCGGCGGGAGGGACAAGCTCTGCCGCCAAAATCTTGTAGCGCTCACCATCGAGTTCGAAAAAGGCGCCGGGTATCGGATTGAACGCGCGGATCTGCCGCTCGACCTGCGCGGCGCTTGTCAGGAAATCGAGACGGGCTTCGCTCTTGTCGATCTTGGAAGCATAGGTGACCCCGTCCTCGGGCTGCGCTTCCGGCTGAAAGGCGTGGAGGTCGCTCAGCACCTTCACCATCATCAGCGCGCCCATTTCGGCCAGTTCGTCGGTGACCCGGCCAGCCGTCTTGCCGGCGATCGGTGTTGTCTCGATCAGCCGCATCGCCCCAGTGTCGAGCCCGATGTCCATCTGCATGATCGTCACGCCCGTCTCGGTATCGCCCGCGAGGATCGCGCGCTGGACGGGCGCCGCACCGCGCCAGCGCGGCAGGATCGATCCATGGACGTTGAGGCAACCCTCGCGCGGCGCATCGAGGATCGTCTGCGGCAGGATCAGGCCATAGGCCGCGACCACGGCGACATCGAGGTCAAGCGCGGTGAATTCGGCCTGCGCTTCCTCATTCTTCAGGCTCTTGGGCGTGCGGACGGGCAGGCCATGCTCTTCGGCCCAGACCTGCACCGGACTCTTTTGTAGTTTCTTGCCACGCTGCGCCGGACGCGGCGGCTGCGTATAGACGGCCACGATCTCGTGCCCCGCCGCGTGGAGCGCGGCGAGCGTCGGTACCGCAAAGGGCGGCGTTCCCATAAAGGCGATGCGCATTGTCATTTCCAGCGCGCCGCTTAAGACGATCCGTCATGGCATCGCAAGAGATTGAAGCGCTCGTCCAGCAACTCGCCCGCCTGCCGGGCCTCGGCCCGCGCTCGGCGCGGCGCGCGGTGCTGCACCTGATGAAGAAGCGCGAGAGCAGTTTTGCACCCTTGCTCGCGGCGCTCCAGACGGTGGCCGAACGGTTGGTGACGTGCGGAATTTGCGGCAATATCGATACGCAAGACCCCTGCGCGATCTGTGCCGACCCGCGCCGCGACGATCGCAGCTTGTGCGTCGTCGAAGAAGTCTCCGACCTCTGGGCGCTCGACAAGTCGCGGCTCTTTCCCGGCAAATATCATGTTCTGGGCGGCCGGCTGTCGGCGCTGGAGGGCGTGCGCCCGCAGGATCTCAGCATCGATGCGCTCGTCGCGCGCGTCGCCGCGGGCGGTATCGACGAGGTCGTGCTCGCAATGAACGCGACGCTGGAGGGGCAGACGACTGCGCATTATCTGGCCGAACGGCTGGAGGGCTATCCGGTGCGGCTTACGCAGCTTGCGCATGGCCTGCCGGTTGGTGGCGAGCTGGATTATCTCGACGAGGGCACGCTGGCGCAGGCGCTCAGAGCAAGGCGGCCAGTGGGTTGACGCGTATCGGGAGTCGATTGTGGTTTATGGCCCGTGGCTGGACCGACCGAATCATACGCGATTCCGCTTCGCGCGTCGAATTGACGTTGCTCCCCGGGATGCTGCCGCTTCTTCCTCTGGCTTTCATCGGTCAGCGATTTCCTTTGGCTTGGGTTATCGCTGCGGTCTGGTTTGTGATGTGGGCACTCTTCGTCTCTTGGCGTTACCTACGCTATCTCAAAGAGATATCGATCAAGAGCGACCGTCATTTCGATCGCGTGGGAAAGTATGATCTTCCGCCCGAGTACGCCGACACCGAAAGCGCAACGAAGGCGCGGCAACGACGCAAGAGCTAGGCAAAGCGACCCCTTGACCCCACGCCCCCGCGATCATACCTGCCATCCATGGCCATCCTACCCATCATAGAGACCCCGGATCCCCGGCTGCGTGTCATTTCCAAGCCCGTCGAAACCTTCGACGCCGAGCTCAAGACGCTGGTCGCCGACATGTTCGAGACGATGTACGACGCGCCCGGCATCGGGCTCGCCGCGATTCAGGTGGGCGTGGCAAAGCGCATTCTCGTCATCGACCTGCAGGAACCCGACCCCGAGGATGAGGAGGGCAAGAAGGTCATCCGCGAACCGCGCGTCTTCATCAATCCCGTCTTCTCCGACGAGAGCGAAGAGCATAGCGTTTATCAGGAAGGCTGCCTGTCTGTCCCCGAGCAATATGCCGAAGTGACGCGCCCTGCAGAGGTCACCGTCGACTGGCAGGACGAGGACGGCAAGCCGCATCGGGAACGCATGACCGGGCTGATGGCGACCTGCATCCAGCATGAGCATGACCATCTTGAAGGCATCCTCTTCATCGATCATCTGTCGCGACTGAAGCGCGAGATGGTGCTGAAGAAGCTGATGAAGCTGCGCAAGGCGGCTTAATTCCCTCTCCCCTTGTGGGAGAGGGTAGCGAGACTTGCGAATTTATTCGCTAGTCGCAGCGGGTGAGGGCGTTCGCGACGTTTCGCCCCTCACCCAACTTCAGCTAGGCGGCAAGCCGCCAAGCTTTCGTATCCCTCTCCCACAAGGGGAGAGGGTTTTCGGTCAGCCCGCTTTGGCGACCCCCACCATCGCGGGGCGCAGCAGCCGGTCCTTCAGCATATAGCCCGCCTGCATTTCCTGCACGATCGTGCCCGGCGTCTTGTCGCTCGGGATTTCGAGCATCGCTTGATGCTGGTTCGGGTCGAGCGGCAGGCCGATCGCCGCGATGCGTGTGATGCCGTTGCGTTCGAAGACGCTGAGCAATTCGCGCTCGGTGGCTTCGAGGCCGGTGATCAGCGGCTTGATCGCCTCGTCGGCGCGTTGCTCTTCGCTCAATGCGGCGAGCGCGCGGCCAAGATTGTCGGCGACCGACAGGATATCGCGCGCGAACTTCGTCGCGGCATAGGCATGCGCGTCGGCAATTTCCTTGTCCTTGCGGCGCGTGACATTCTGCGTCTCGGCGCGCGCATAGAGCAGGTCCTGCTGAAGCGCGGCGACCTGTTCGGCGAGCTGCGCCAGCTCGTCATTCTCACCCTGTGCGGGGTTCGCCGCTTCGGCGGCGTCGGCTTCGGTGTTCGCGCCGTCGTCGACCGGCGTGTCGTTTTCAATATTTGTCATAAACCTATCGTATCAGTCTGGAGAGCGATTGTGCGGTGAAATCCACCATGGGAACGATCCGGGCATAGTTCAAGCGCGTCGGGCCGATGACCCCGACTACGCCGACCACGCGCCCGTCCGCGCCGCGATAGGGCGCCGCTATCACGGACGAGCCCGAAAGCGAGAATAATTTATTTTCCGACCCGATGAAAATGCGGGTGGCGCTGCCTTCGCGCGCGCTGTCGAGCAACTGCGCGATATCCTGCTTGGTTTCGAGTTCGTCGAGCAACTGGCGCACGCGGTCGAGGTCGCCGACCGCGCTCTCGTCGAGCAGGTTCGCCTGACCGCGCACGATCAGCACGGGCCGGTCGGCGCCGTCCGACGACCAGATC
The DNA here is from genome assembly GCF_900108295.1 of Sphingopyxis sp. YR583. Taxonomy (NCBI): domain Bacteria; kingdom Pseudomonadati; phylum Pseudomonadota; class Alphaproteobacteria; order Sphingomonadales; family Sphingopyxidaceae; genus Sphingopyxis; species Sphingopyxis sp. YR583. The sequence continues at coordinate 201,976 of NZ_FNWK01000004.1, forward strand.
GCGAGGCCGCGGCTGACGAGGTCTTGCGCCGCGCGGTCGATCGCGATGCGCTCGGCCTCTATCTCGCGCCGCACGCGCGCCATCGCTTCGGTCAGCGTCAGCCCGGACAGCGTCGCCGAAATATAATTGCCCGCCTCGACGAGCGCCGACTGGTTCAGCCCCGGCGGAATGTCGATGACGCGATTTTCGACCGTCCCGTCGCCCGCGACGAGCACGACGAGCGACTGGTTCGCCGACAGCGGCACAAAGGCGAGCTGTTTCAGGATGCGCTCATGCTTGGGCACGAGGACCAGCCCGGCGCAGGCCGATAGCCCCGACAGCGCCGACGTCGCCTGCGCAAGCGCGCTTTCGATGGGGCCGGCATCGGACAGGCTCGCCTCGATCTGTGCGCGGTCTTCGGCGCTCGGCTCGGCAACCTGCATCATGCCGTCGACGAACAGGCGCAGCCCCTGTTCGGTCGGCAGGCGCCCCGCGCTCGTATGCGGGCTCGCGAGCAGGCCGAATTCTTCCAGATCCTGCATCACATTGCGGATCGACGCGGGCGAGAGGTTGAGCGCCGCGAGTTTCGATAAAGTGCGCGATCCGACCGGCTGGCCCGTTTCGAGATAGGCGTCGACGACCAGCCGGAACACGTCGCGCGCGCGCGTGGTGAGTTCGGTGATCGGCGGTGTCGTCATAAGGGGGATTTAGGGACGGGGAGAGGGCGGGGCAAGCTTGTGATCCTCCCTGCCGCAAAGCGGTGGGGAGGGGGACCGCTCGCGAAGCGAGTGGTGGAGGGGCCGCGACGTCGCGCCAATGGCCCCTCCGTCAGCGCTTTGCGCTGCCACCTCCCCATGCTTCGCACAGGGAGGATTGCGTTGTGCGGTATCATCGTTAGCCTCCGCGCGGGGAGAGAAAATCATGACGACACCGCCACTCGACCGCGACGACCCCCTGAGCGATTTCGAGCATCGCGAGATTGCGCTGCTCGGCCGCAAGCACCGCGTCTACACGATGGGCAGCGGTCCCGCCGTCATCGTGATGACCGAGATGCCCGGCATCAGCCCGCATGTGGCGCGTTTCGCGCGCTGGGTCCGCGATGCGGGTTTTACCGTCTATATGCCGCATATCTTCGGCAAGGATGGCGCGGTGCCGCGTATGCCCGGCGCGGTCTTCACGATGATCGGCGGGTGTATCAGCCGCCAGTTCAGAGCGTTCCAGGCCAATGAAAGTTCGCCCGCCGTCCAGTGGCTGCGCGCACTCGCAGCGCTCGCGCATCGGGAATGCGGCGGCAAGGGTGTCGGCGCGATCGGCATGTGCTTCACCGGCAATTTTGCCCTCTCGATGATGCTCGAGCCCGCGGTGCTCGCGCCGGTGCTCTCGCAGCCCTCGCTGCCGCTCAATGATCCGGCGGGAATGCACATCGCACCCGACGAACTCGCGGCGGTGAAAGCGCGGATGGAAAAGGAGGATCTGACCGTGCTCGCCTATCGCTTCGAGGGCGACAAATTCTGCAAGGCGGCGCGCTTCGAGGCGTATGAAAACGCCCTCGGCGACCGCTTCATCGGCCGCGTCCTCGCCGACGAGCATGCAAACCCCGACAGCCCGATGAAGAACCCGCACAGCGTCGTCACCATCCACCTGATCGACGAGGAGGGCCAGCCGACGCGGCAGGCACGCGACGAAATCCTCGATTTCTTCAAGATGCGATTAAGAAGTTAGACCTTACCGTTCGCGATTCAGCCGCTCAGCGATCGCGGGACGTATATGGTATTGCGCTGGCAAAAGCGGCGCAAACGGAGCTACCGCCGTATCCAGCACTTTGGCGTTGGCGATTTCATTTGTCGCACACGAGGCTTCGGCGGGCTGGCGCGCCATTTTGTCGAATATGGAAAGGACCGAAATTTTTGGCCCTGGTGCCGCGATAGCAAGACTTCGTCCGGGAAGGGCATCGGTCGTGCGCTTGCAGTCTGTCGAGTAAGATTCATCCATATTCTTCGGGCCAGACCAATCGGCTTGCCAGCGCAGGGATTCCAGTCTTTTCAGCAATTCTTGCAGGCTGGATTGGTTAAGCATAACCACTTTGCGTGCGATTACCGGCGCCTCCATCACGGCGTCGATGCTGTCACTCGGGCCAAGATCGAATGCGCGGACACATCCGTGAATGTCCGCGCGCTGAACGTACCAGCTTATCTGGAGCCGACCCGTCCGTTGGACCACGACCTCGCGGCCCAGAGGACAATCCCCAAATGTCCAAGGTCGGTTATGTTCGACGTTGCGAACATAATAGATTTCGTCGAAATCGTCGGGGACGTGCGTTCCATCGCTGGTTACACTGCTCACCAAGGCCACACCGATCGCCACGAAGATCGCGGTAGTCAAAGCGATGAGGGAGCCAATTCGCATCGGTTTACTCTAGGTGGGAGCTATGGCCGTAGCATAGCTTTTTCTAGCCAATCACGACCGGCCTCGCTAAGCGCCCCCACACATTCAAAGGAGAACTTCGATATGCGCCCCTCCGGCCGCGCGCCCGATCAGATGCGTCCCATCGCGATCGAAACCGAATATACCATCCATGCCGAGGGCAGCGTACTCGTCAGCTTCGGCAACACCAAGGTGCTGGTGACCGCCAGCGTCGACGAGAAGGTGCCCGCGTGGATGCGCGGTAAGGGCGCGGGCTGGGTCACCGCCGAATATGGCATGCTGCCCCGCGCGACCCACACGCGCGGCAGCCGCGAAGCGGCGAAGGGCAAGCAGTCGGGTCGGACGCAGGAAATCCAGCGGCTTATCGGACGCAGCTTGCGCGCCGTCGTCGATATGAAGAAGCTTGGCGAGCGCCAGATCATCATCGATTGCGATGTGATCCAGGCCGATGGCGGCACGCGCACCGCGTCGATTTCGGGCGCGTGGGTCGCGCTGCGCCTCGCGGTCGACAAGCTGCTTGCGGCGAAAACGATCGCCGAAGATCCGATCGAGGACAAGGTCGGCGCGATCTCGTGCGGGATCTACAAGGGCACGCCGGTGCTCGACCTCGACTATGACGAGGATTCGGTTGCCGAAGCCGACGGCAATTTCGTGCTGACCGGCAAGGGCCAGATCGTCGAGGTTCAGGCAAGCGCCGAGGGCGCCACCTATGACGAGGAAGGCCTGCTCCGCCTGCTCCGCCTCGCGCGCATCGGCTGCGGCGAGATTTTCGCGGCGCAGGACAAGGCCACGGGACGGTAATTTTCATCGTCACCCCGGACTTGATCCGGGGTCCATGACGACAAGGCGCTATGGATGCCGGATCACGTCCGGCATGACGAATGAGAAGGTCGTTTGATGTCACACCGCAAACTGCACCCCGGCAAGCTGGTGATCGCCAGCCATAATGCGGGCAAGGTGCGCGAAATCCGCGCGCTGCTCGAACCCTATGGGATCGAGCCCGTGTCGGCGGGCGACCTCGGGCTTCCCGAGCCCGAGGAGACGGGGACGACCTTTCGCGAGAATGCGCTGCTGAAGGCGCATGCGAGTGCGTCGGCATCGGGCCTCCCCGCGCTTGCCGACGACAGCGGCCTCGAAGTTGCCGCGCTCGGCGGGCGCCCCGGTGTCTACACCGCCGACTGGGCCGAACGTCAGTCGTTCGAAGGCGAGCCCGGCCGCGACTGGTATATGGCGATGGGCAAGGTCGAGGGCCTGCTCGCTGAACAGGGGCCGGACGTCGATCGCAGCGCCTGCTTCGTCTGCACCCTCGCGCTCGCCTGGCCTGACGGCCATGCCGAGCTGTTCGAAGGCCGCGCGCAGGGCAGCCTGACCTGGCCGCCGCGGGGGCTGCTCGGTTTCGGTTATGATCCGGTGTTTGTTCCGGCCGGTAAATCGCTGACTTATGCGGAAATCGATCCGGCGGAAAAGCATACGATCAGCCACCGGGCGGACGCTTTTGCCAAGCTGGTAGCAGGGGCTTTCTAGGCGGCGCTCATGGCCGAACCGCTCGCCCTTTATGTTCACTGGCCGTTTTGCGTCAGCAAATGCCCCTATTGCGACTTCAACAGCCATGTCCGCGAGAGCGTCGATCAGGCGGTTTGGCGCGAAGCGTTGCTTGCCGATCTGCGACATGAGTCGGCACTGCTGCCGGGGCGCACAGTGGCGTCGATCTTTTTTGGCGGTGGCACACCCAGCCTGATGCCGCCGGCAACCGTCGCGGCGGTGATCGCGGCGGCGGAGGGGGCATGGGGGCTCGCGGACGATGTCGAGATCACGCTGGAAGCCAACCCCAATTCGGTCGAGGTCGCCAATTTCGCCGATCTCGCGGCTGCCGGGGTTAATCGCGTGTCGATCGGCGTTCAGAGCTTCGATTCCGAAGTGCTTGAATTCCTTGGCCGCGCGCACAGCGAGGATGAGGCGCGCCGCGCCATTGCAACGGCGCAGGAGCATTTCGCGCGTGTCAGTTTCGATCTGATCTATGCGCGGCCCGGTCAGTCGATGGCCGCGTGGGAAGCGGAACTCGCGGGCGCACTCGCCTTCGGCACCGACCATCTCTCGCTCTATCAACTCACGATCGAACCCGGCACGCGCTTTTGGGCGCTCGCGGCGAAGGGCGATCTGACGATTCCCGACGGCGACACCGCCGCCGACCTGTTCGACGCGACGCAGGTGATGACGCGCGCCGCAGGGCTGCCGCGTTACGAGGTATCGAACCATGCGCGGATCGGGCAGGAGAGCCGTCACAATCTCGCTTACTGGCGCTACGCCGATTACGCCGGAGTGGGCCCCGGCGCGCACGGGCGGCGGCTGGCGCAGGCGACCGAACGGCACAAGAAGCCCGAGAATTTCATTTCGGCCGTCGAACGCAACGGTCACGGGCTTAAGGTCGAAAGCGACTTGCCGGCGCATGAGCGCGCGACCGAGGCGATGCTGATGGGGCTGCGGCTGACCGAAGGGGTCGACCTCGCGCGCATCGAAGCGCGGAGCGGACTGACGCGCGCGGCCTTCGTCGATGCCGATGCAGTGGCGCGGCTGACCGCGCAGGGGCTGATGCGACAGGATGGCGACCGGCTCGCCGTCACCGATGACGGCATATTGCTGCTCGACTCGATCCTTTCCGAGGTCGTGCGAACCGGCTAAACCCGGACGAAGCGAGGCCGATTTGACCGATGCACTGATCCGCGATTGGGATGCCCATCTGGCGCACGAGAAGCGCCGGTCGGAGCATACGCGCCGTGCCTATATCGCGACCGCCGAACGCTTCTGCGGCTTCCTCTCGCGCCACCGCGGCGGTGCGGTCGACGCGCGCATGCTGAAGGCGCTGACCTCGAACGATCTCCGCGCCTATCTCGCCGACCGACGCGCCGAGGGGCTGGGCAATGCGTCGGCCGCGCGCGAGCTTTCGGCGCTGCGCGGTTTCCTGCGCTTCATCGGCGGAACAAATGCCAGCGTGCCGCAGATGCGCGGGCCGCGCGTCAAAAAGGGGCTGCCGCGCCCGGTCTCGCCCGCCGAGGCGTTGCAACTCGCGCATGATGTCGAGGACAATGCTCGCGAAGGCTGGGTCGGTGCGCGCGACTTTGCGCTGCTGCTGCTGCTCTATGGCGCTGGCTTGCGTATCGGCGAGGCTTTGTCGCTAACCGGCGCGGTGATGCCGCTGGGCGATACGTTGCGCGTGATCGGCAAGCGGAACAAGGCGCGGGTTGTGCCGATCCTGCCTGCGGTCGCGGCGGCGGTTTCGGGCTATGTTGTGGCCTGTCCGTGGCCGATAGCGAAGGACGCTCCGTTGTTTCTCGGCGCGCGGGGCGGGCCGTTGCAGCCCGGGGTGGTGCGTGCAAGCGTGAGATCGGCGCGGCGTGCGCTGGGTTTACCCGAGCGCACTACGCCGCATGCGCTGCGCCACAGCTTTGCGACGCATCTGCTCGCGGGCGGAGTGGATTTGCGGAGCCTTCAGGAACTGCTTGGCCATGCAAGTCTCGCCTCGACGCAGGTCTATACCGCGGTTGATGCCGCGCATCTGCTCGACATTTACCGGAGCGCGCACCCGCGAGCCTAGTCGAGCTGTTTCGGTTTCCAGGTGATAACGCGGTAAACATAAATCAGGACGAGCGAGCCGATCGCGATCAGCGCCACCGGGCCGACGAAAGCGTCCAGATTGGCGAACTTTCCTCCGAACCAGTTGCCTGCGCCCGCCAGCGCGGAGATCCAGATCGTGGATCCGGCGGCAGTCCAGATAAGGAACTTCGCCTGATTCATCTTCACCATGCCTGCGGGCAGCGATACCATCGTTCGTGCGACGGGCATGAAACGCGCCATGAACACGATCGCGGGCCCGTATTTCAGGAAGAAAGCGTGCAGCCGCTCGACCTCGGCCCAGTCGAGCGTCAGCCAGCGGCCGTGGCGGTCGACAAAGGGCTTGAGCCGTTCATAGCCGATCCAGCGGCCGATCGCGTACCACACCCAGTTGCCAGCCGTCGTCCCCGCAACCGCCACCGCGACGAGCGTCCAGAAATCGAAGCGGCCCTGCGCGACGGCGATGCCGCCGAGCCCCATGATGACCTCTGACGGGATCGGCGGGAACACATTTTCCAGGAACATGAGGATGAAAATCCCCACATAACCCCAGCTCTGGATCAGGTTCAGGATGAAATCGGTCATGGGGAAGGAACGCGCGGGCGCGTCAGCCGATCCGCCGGACGATCGCGTCCCAGATCATCCCCGCCGTATCGCTGTTGTTGAAACGGTCGATCGCGACGATGCCGGTGGGCGAGGTGACGTTGATTTCGGTCAGCCATTCGCCGCCGATCACATCGATGCCGACGAATACCAGCCCGCGTTCGCGCAGCTGCGGCCCCAGGACGTCGCAAATCTCCTGCTCGCGCGGTGTCAGTTCGGCCGCCTCGGCATAGCCGCCGACCGCGAGGTTCGATCGAAACTCGCCTTCGCCGGGCTTGCGGTTGATCGCGCCCGCGACCTCGCCGTCGACGAGCACGATGCGCTTGTCGCCCTTCGACACGCTCGGCAGGAACTGCTGGACCATGAAGGGTTCGGGCCACACTTGGCCGAACAGCTCGACCAGCGCGCCGAGATTGCCGCCATCGGCATCGATCTTGAACACCGCCTTGCCGCCATTGCCGTGCAGCGGCTTGATGACGACGGCGCCGTGGCGCGCCTGGAAATCCTTCACCGCGTCGAGGTCGCGCGTCACCATCGTCGGCGGCATGAACTCGGGAAAGTCGAGCACGAACACTTTTTCGGGCGCGTTGCGGACCGAGACGGGGTCGTTGACGACGAGCGTTTCGCCCGCGATGCGCTCGAGCAGCCAGGTGCCGGTGAGATAACCGAGGTCGAAGGGCGGATCCTGCCGCATCAGCACGACATCGATATCGCGGCCAAGGTCGAGCAGCACTTCGTCGCCGAACTTGTAATGCGCGCCGGCTTCGCGCTGCGCTTCTACGATGCGGTGCGCCTTCGTCGTCAGCCGTCCGGCCTCCCACGTCAGCCCGCGCACATCGTAATGATGGAGCTCATAGCCGCGTTCGAGCGCCTTCAGGATCAGGTGGAAACTGCTGTCGCCCCCGATGTTGATACCGTCCATCGGGTCCATCTGTACTGCGGCGCGCAGGGTCATTCGATCTTCCTCAAGGTTGCCAGACGTGGACCAGATGGCGCGGCAGGCGTCTTGGCGCAAGGAGCATCACGTCGATCCTTATGTCATCGCGCGGCCCGGCGAAGCGCGGGCTCAGCATTTCGGCGGCTGCGGCGACGCGGCGCAGGCGATATTGGTCGACGGCAAGGTCGAGGTCGGCGGCGCGGTCGCGCCATTTGACCTCGATGAAAGCGACGGTGCGCCCTCGGCGGGCGACGAGGTCGACTTCGCCGACGGGAACGCGCAGCCGTTCGCCGATTATGCGCCAGCCGTGGAAGCGCAGCCACCAAGCTGCAATACGCTCGGCCCGTCGGCCGCGTGCTTCGGCTGCGGCCCGGTTCAAGCCTGCTCTTTCCCAAAGTCCTTGAGCGCCAGCGCGCGCTCATAGACGTCATGGCGGTCGAGCCCGAAACGTTTCGCGACCGCTTTCGCCGCCTGCGCGACAGGCTTGTCGGCCATCGCTTCGCGCAGCGCCGCGTCGAGCATATCGTCATCGGCCTCTTCGGCTACCGCTTCGCCCGGCGGGCCGACGACGACGACGATCTCGCCCTTTGGCGGTGCGTCGGCATAGCGTGCGGCAAGCTCGGTCAGCGTGCCGGTGACGCATTCCTCGAACATCTTGCTGATCTCGCGCGCGACCGCTGCCTCGCGGTTGCCGAGCCCCTCGGCCATCGCCGCGAGCGATGCCGACAGCCGCGGCCCGCTTTCGTAAAAGACCAATGTTGCGCGTAGTCCTGCAAATTCCGCGAGCGTATCGGCTCGCGCCTTCGCCTTGTTCGGGAGGAAGCCCGCGAACAGGAAGCGGTCGCTTGGCAAGCCCGACAGCGTGATCGCCGCGATGGCGGCGCAGGGGCCGGGCAGGGTGGTGACGTGGCGTCCTGCCGTGCGTGCATCGCGGACCAGCTTATATCCGGGGTCCGAAATCAGCGGGGTGCCGGCATCCGACACCAAAACGACAATTTCGCTCTCCATACGCGCAACCAGCGCGGCGCGGGTGCGTTCGTCGCTATGATCATGATAGGGGGTCATCGGCACACGCAAACCCAGATGCGACAGCAGCTTCGCGGTCACGCGCGTATCCTCTGCGGCGATTACGCCCGCGGAGGCGAGCGTTTTGGCAGCACGCGGAGTGATGTCGCCAAGGTTGCCGATGGGCGTCGCGACGATATAGAGACCGGGCAAGGGAGAATCTGAGATGTTCGAATCTGGCATGACGCCGAAAATGGCAGAAACTACTGCCCAGCGCCAAAATAATGCATCGCCGCGCCGTCAAATGTTGCGCGGGTTCGGTGTCGTGGCGATGGCAGGGTTCCTCGCGGCGTGTCAGGTCGTCCCGAAAAGCAATGGCCCCGCGACCCCGCCGCCGCCGACGAACCCCGACGATAACGTCGGCCCCGGCCTGCCCACCGATACCGATCGTCACCGCGTTGCGCTGCTCGTGCCGCAGACGGGCCCGAACGCCGATGTCGGCACCGCGATCGCCAATGCGACGACGCTCGCGCTGCTCGATTCGCGTACCGAGCGCGTGCGCATCACCACCTATGACACCGCGCTCGGCGCCGCCGCGGCGGCGCGGCAGGCGGTTGCCGACGGTAACAAGCTGATCCTCGGGCCTTTGCTCAGCGAAGACGTCACCGCGGTGGCCCCGGTCGCGCGCGAGGCGAAGGTGCCGGTGCTGAGCTTCTCGAACGACAGCGGCGTCGCGGGCAACGGCGTCTTCATCATGGGCTTCGTCCCCGGCCAGTCGGTCGAGCGCGTCGTCGCTTTTTCGCGGTCGAAGGGCCATCAGCGCTTCGGCGCGCTCGTCCCCAAGAATGTCTATGGGGACCGCTCGGCGGCGGCCTTCCGTGCGGCGGTCGCCGAAGCCGGCGGCACGCTCGTCGCGGTCGAAAGCTATGACCGCAGCGCGACGGCGCTCACCGGCGCGGCGCGGCGCCTCGCCAACGCGGGTGCGATGGATGCGGTGCTGATCGCGGACAGCGGCGGCAACGCCATTCGCGCCGTCCCGGTGATCAAGACGACGGGGAACAAGCAGATCCTCGGCACCGAACTTTGGAACACCGACGCCGCGCTCGGCAGCAGCGCGGTGATGCGCGGCGCGTGGTTCGCCAGCGTCTCGGACGGCCTCTACGGACAGCTTGCGACCAAATATCGCACGCGTTTCGGCAAGGCGCCGTACCGGCTTGCGAGCCTGGGGTATGACTCGGTGCTGCTCACTGTGCGCATTGCGCGCGACTGGAAACCCGGGACGAATTTCCCCGCGAACCGGCTGCTTGCCGCGGACGGTTTCGGCGGCATCGACGGCATCTTCCGCTTCAGCAATCGCGGGATCGCCGAGCGCGCGCTCGAGGTCAGTGAGATCGGCGCGGGCGGTTTCCGCGTCGTCGATCCCGCGCCGACCAAATGGTAGTGGCAGCGCGGCCACAGTTGGCTCGAAAAGCGTTATAGAGTGAGCGCGGCGCCCTTTACGGCGGCGCTTTGATCACTATATGACCACCACGCGTGTTTTTGCGTCGATGCTGCACGCCCATTTTAAACGACCCAGGAGATACAGCTATACCACCGCCAATGACCCGTCGCCCAATGGCACCGATGCCGCCGAAAAACGGCCCGCGTTACAATGAATTCATCGCCTCCCCGAAAGTCCGTGTGATCGACGAGGAAGGTGAAAATCTGGGCGTAATGCTGACGGCCGAAGCGATCGAGCAGGCGGCCGAGGTGGGTCTCGACCTGGTGGAGGTCTCTCCGAACGCCGATCCGCCGGTGTGCAAGTTCCTCGACGTCGGCAAGTTCAAGTACGAGGCGCAGAAAAAGGCGAACCTCGCACGCAAGAGCCAGAAGACGCAGGAAATCAAAGAGATCAAGATGCGTCCGAACATCGACGATCATGATTTCGACGTGAAGATGAAGAAGGTCTTCGACTTCCTCGAGGAAGGCGACAAGGTCAAGATGACCATGCGCTTCCGCGGCCGCGAAATGAGCCACACCCAGCTCGGCCTCAACGTGCTCCAGCGCGTCGCCGAACTGACCGCCGAAGTCGCGAAGGTCGAGGCGCATCCCCGCACCGAAGGCCGTCAGATGCTGATGGTGATCGCACCGAAATAAGGCTCGCTTGCTGTCCCGGCCCTGCTTTGTAGCGGGCCGGGGTTCATGTTGCGGCGACCACTTCGAATATTTCGCCGTCCCCGTCGAGGATGAACAGCTGCCCGCCCGCTGTCGCGGTGAAGGCGCGTATCCCATTTATCGTTCCGGCATCGGGAGCGAAATCCGCGCTGCGCAGGGCGTAAGCTGAATAAGGCAACACGCTTGTTGCGCTCAGCAACTGGCCGACGTCGATCGTCCAGATTTTGCCCGCGGGGTCGCCGCTGCCAAAAATCAACTGTCCCGCAAGCGAGGCGATCGGTCCATTATAGACCGGCCCGAGGATCAGAGAGTGGCCCGTTTTCGGTTCAGGGGCACCGCCGGATTCGGGAGCGGGGGCGATGGGAATCTCGAGGATTGGCGTCACCAGGCCCGGCGGAGGGTCGTAATTAAGCTGGGTGTGACCTGCAAAATAGGGCCAGCCGAAACTGACGAGCGGTCCGTTGATGTCGAGGCGGTTTATTTCCCCCGGGGCGTCGCCAACTCCGTCTTGGTCGCCGATGAGCAACATGTTGCCGCTGAAAGTTGCGGTGCTCGCACTGAACAGACCTTTTGCGGCCAATTCATAGGAGAATTGAGGGGTCGCGCCGGGCGTCGGATTGCGACGGATGCGAATGAGCTTGCCAGTGAAATTCCCGTCTTCGTGCGCAACGAGATTCAATCTTTCATAACTGCCGCCGGTGGCGAGATAGAGATGGCCGTCGGGGCCAAAGCCCATCCATCCGGCATCCTTGGGCGGATTAAAGGATGAGCCTGCCCGAAAATTGCTGACCTCGATCACATTGCCCGGATTCCCTGCCTCTACATTGGCGCGGACCAGAGCGCGGACGTGGACGCGGTCCACACCTGTGGAGACATAAAGCAGCCCGTCGCTCGCATAACCGGGCGATGCGGTGATGAAGTTCAATCCCAGAAAACCGTCGGGTGGTGTCGGGATGCGGGCATAAAATGTCCGCGTCCCGGTCGCGGGATCGAAATAATAAATATCGCTATCGCGCTCGGCGACGAACAGGCGCGTATCACCCGGAATCTCGCTCATCGAAACCGGCTGGCTGAAACCGCTGAACACCCGGCGAACGGCGATTCCTTCGCGGCTGTTGGTGACGGTCATGGTCAGCGGCAAAGATGTCGTGGTGCGCCCGTCGCTGACCGACAAGGTCGCCTGATAGACATTGTTGCCGTCAGCGTCGGCGGGATTGTCGAAATCGGGAGCCACGAGGAAATTCAGCAGCCCGGCCCCGGTGATCGAAAAGCGTGCCGCGTCGGGACCGCCCGCGATTGAATAGGTCAGCGGGTCGCCGTCAGCGTCGCTCGCGGCGGCCTGATAGGAAAGCGCAGCATTTTCGACGAGCGAGACTGACGAACTCGACGTGAATTGGGGCGCGCGATTCTCGGGAATGGTGACCGGCGGTTCGCTGCCGCCACCGCAACTCGCGAGCAAAAGCAAGGTCGCAGCGGCCATTTTCCTATTCATGTCAGTTTCCCCGTCGGGGATTAGGCTATCGGACTGATTTATCTCGGTCAATTTCGATATTTGTTTCCCCGTTAGCTACGCCGCCGGCATGGAAACGCCGCTCCGTAATCCGGTACCGCCCTTGGCGATCACGAAGCACCAGTGTGCTGCAACGCGTGCCATATTGGTCGCCGCGCAGGAACAGCGCGGGATCATCCTCGGCCGTCAGCGTGTCGAGCAGGCTTTCGGGATTGCGGCCGGACGTGACGACGGCCTCCACTGCGCGGCGCAGCCGTTCGGCGCGTGGGCAGGGGGCATCGACGGGCTCGTTCGCGAGCGCATGGACGCCGGGCTCCAGCGGCATGATCAGCGGTACCGGGCGATTGGTCAGCAACCGCGCCGTATTTCCATCGACAGCGAACAGGTTGAACGCGTTGAAACGCGGCAGATCTTCTGCCGACGGATCGGAAAAACGCCCGGAGCCGCGCAGCAGGTCGGATACCAGCGCGCCGCGCGATTCCTTGTCGGGGTCGGGCATTGCGCCGCGGACGTTGGTCACGACAACGACGCGGCCTCCGGGATGGTGAACGCCGAGCCATGTTCCGCCCGCCTGAAGGTCGCGGCCCGCGACGATCCCGCTGCCGTCTTCCCATTTGTGAAGCGGCGCGGCCGGACGGGCGTGAAACTCGTCGCGGTTGCCGATGAGGATGAGGGGCCAGTCGGGATGAACCCGGTGAGCGAGAGCGACGACGCACATGCCTTCGCATATCGTGGCTGACCGCCCGCTTGCCAAGCCCGTCGGCAAAATCACCGGTCGAATGCCCCATCGATTCAACGCGAAGAGGGATTCGGCCAAAGGGCAACGGCGCTTCCCGTAACATAACTGTATTATGTCACTAAATCACATCGTTGATGGCGACTGCAAAGGATGATAGCTTCGCCTGACTTTCTGGAGGGGAAGACGATTATGACGGATGCTGTAAAAACGCCGTGGCACCTGTGGGTGGTCGGGGGGCTATCGCTTGTCTGGAATGCTTTTCCCGCGGTCGATTTCACGCTGACCAACATGCAGAACGCGGCGTGGCTGTCGCAATATACCGAGGAACAGAAGGCTTTCGTCCTCGCGGCGCCCGCCTGGTCGAACATCTGCTGGGCGCTCGGCGGGTTCGGTTCGCTGCTCGGGTCGATCCTGCTGCTCGCGCGCTCGCGCCATGCCGTGTCGGCCTTCCTCGTGTCGGCGGTCGGCCTGCTCGGCGTTTCCTATTATCAGCTCGTGCAGAATGGCGACACGCTGAAGAAGCTGCTCGGTGACGTGCCGCTTTACGTCAACATCACCATCTGGGTCATCCTGCTCGCGCTGATCTTCTATGCGCGCGCAATGAAGGCGAAGGGCGTGCTTCGGTAACGGCAAAGGGGGGGGGCGCCCGCGGGCGCCCCTCCACGATCACCGCGCGCGGATGAAGGCGCGAATGTCGGCCGACAATTTATGCCGGTCCTCGTCGCGGATATACATCATGTGGCCCGCGCCATAATAAGTGTACTGGATGCGGTCCTGCGGGATGCCGGTACGCGACAGCGCATATTCGGCGGCGAAAAAGGGCGTCGCGAAATCATAATAGCCCTGCGCGACGAGTATTTTTAGTCCCGAATTTTCGCGCAACGCCTGCCCGAGATAGGGGGCGACGTTGAGATAGCTATTGCTGTCGCGGTCGCCGATCCGCCAGTCCCACTGGCCGCCGATCCGGCCGATCGACTGATATTCGCGGTCGGTCTTGAACCCCAGGCCATCGCGGCTCCAGCTGTTGATCGCGGCGGTATAGCTCGCGTCGATGCCATAGAAGCTCGGATCATTATCGGGCGTTTCGCCCGCGCTATCATAATCCTTGCCCGTATAGCGGCTGTCGAGGCGGCCGACGGTCAGCCCGCGATCGCGCAGCAGCTCCTTGTAGAAACGGCCGGGCGTCACGCGCAGGTCGGCGTTTTCGAGGAAGGTTTCGGACAGGCCGGTGAAGCGCGACAGTTCGCGGCGGATCGCGGCGCGTTCCTCGCCCTGCAATTTCTGGCCCTTGAGCAATGCGGTGGCATAGGGACCGATCGCCCATTGCCGCGCTTCCTCGGCAAAGGCTTCGGGCGACGACCCGGTCGCCTTGCCGTGATAGAGCGCGGTGACGGCCATTGAGGGCAGGTTGGTGATCGGCGACAGCTCGTTGCCCGGCGTGTCGGCGCCTGCCGCGAAATCGAGCACGGTCGAAATCAGGATGATGCCGTTCAGCGCGACGTCGTTGTACGTCACATTCATCAACTGGTTCGCGACCGCGGCCGACCGCGTCGTGCCATAGCTTTCACCGCCGAGATATTTGGGGCTGTTCCAGCGGCCGTTGTCATTGAGCCAGCGGCGGATCACCTCCGCGACCAGCTTCGCATCCTGCGTCACCCCGTAATAATCTTCGGGCTTCGCCTTGCCGATCAGGTGCGAGAAGCCGGTGCCCGGCGGGTCGATGAACACCACATCGGTCACGTCCATCAGCGCGTCGGGATTGTCGACGATCGGATAGGGCGGGGCGCCGTCATCGACGCCGGTCCCGGGGATCGCGACGCGCTTCGGCCCGAATGCCCCCATCATCAGCCAGACGGTGCCCGATCCCGGGCCGCCGTTGAACAGGAACGTCACCGGCCGGTTCGGGTCGCGCGGTTCCTTGACATAGGAAGTGGTGACGACCGCGACTTCGGGCACGCCGTCCTTGTTCTTGATGATCGTCTCGCCGATCGTCGCGGCATAGTTGATCCGCTGGCCGCCGAAGGTGCCAGACAATTTCGTCATACGGACTTGCGGCTCGATATCAGCGGGTTTTTCGGCCTTCGCCTTCTCGTCGGCAGGCTTGTCCTGCGCATAGACGACGGCGGGCGCGGCGGCGGCAAGCGCCAGAGCGATGAGCGACAGACCTGTTTTCATTGATGCTTCTCCCCGTTGCGGGGCGGACCCTAGGCACCGTCCGGGGAGTGAGCAAGAGCGCTCGTCGGAAAACGTATACGTTTTATCGAAGCGGGTCTAACGCCCCCATTTCGTTTTGCTCTGTTTTCCGAACCGCCCCTTGCGCGTCCCCGGCTTGCCCTCGTTGCTGCGGCCGACGCGCGGCGCGACCTGTTCGCCCGGCGGCAGGCCGAGTTCGTCGGCCTCCAGCTTGCGGATCTCGTCGCGCAGGCGGCCGGCTTCCTCGAACTCGAGGTCCGCCGCTGCGTCGCGCATCTTCTTTTCGAGCTCCTGGATATAGGCGCGCAGATTGTGCCCGACCATATGCGCGGGCTTGTCGTCGCCGATGTCGATCGTCACCTGATCCTTCGACGCGACATGCGCGATGATATCGCCGATGTTGCGCTTGATCGTCTGCGGCGTGATGCCATGTTCGGCGTTATAGGCTTCCTGCTTTTCGCGGCGGCGGTCGGTTTCGCGCATCGCGCGTTCCATGCTGCCGGTGATGCGGTCGGCGTAGAGGATGACGCGGCCGTCGACGTTGCGCGCGGCGCGGCCGATCGTCTGGACGAGGCTGGTTTCGCTGCGCAGGAACCCTTCCTTGTCCGCGTCGAGGATCGCGACGAGCCCGCATTCGGGGATGTCGAGCCCTTCGCGGAGCAGGTTGATGCCGATCAAGACATCGAACACCCCGAGCCGGAGGTCGCGGATGATCTCGATGCGTTCAAGCGTCTCGACGTCCGAGTGCATGTAGCGGACCTTGAGCCCCGCTTCGTGCAGGAACTCGGTAAGGTCTTCGGCCATGCGTTTGGTCAGCGTCGTGACGAGCGTGCGATAGCCAGCCGCGGCAGTCTTCTTGGCCTCGACGATCAGGTCGTCGACCTGCTCCTCGACGGGCTTGATCTCGACCGGCGGGTCGATCAGTCCCGTCGGGCGGATCACCTGTTCGGCGAACACGCCCTGCGTACGGTCCATCTCCCACGTGCCCGGCGTTGCCGACACGCTGACCGTCTGCGGGCGCATCATGTCCCATTCGGCGAAGCGCAGCGGCCGGTTGTCGATGCACGACGGCAGGCGGAAGCCATATTCGGCGAGCGTGATCTTGCGGCGGTGGTCGCCCTTCGACATCGCGCCGATCTGCGGGATCGTCTGGTGGCTTTCGTCGACGAAGAGCAGCGCGTTATCGGGTAGATATTCGAACAAGGTCGGCGGCGGCTCACCCGGCAGGCGGCCTGTCAGGAAGCGGCTGTAATTCTCGATCCCGGCGCAGCTTCCGGTGGCGGCGATCATCTCGAGATCGAAATTGGTGCGCTGTTCCAGCCGCTGCGCTTCGAGCAAGCGGCCCTCGGCTTCGAGTTCCTTCAGCCGCTCGGCGAGTTCGTGCCGGATCGCCTCGCTCGCCTGCTTCAGCGTCGGACCGGGGGTCACATAGTGACTGTTCGCATAGATGCGGACATGGTTGAGGTTCGCGATCTTCTTTCCCGTCAGCGGGTCGAACTCGGTGATCTCCTCGATCTCGTCGCCGAAGAAGCTCACCCGCCAGGCCATATCCTCATAGTGCGAGGGGAAGATTTCGAGGCTGTCGCCGCGCACGCGGAAATTGCCGCGCGCGAACGCTTGATCGTTGCGCTTATACTGGAGCGCGACGAGCTTGCGGATGATCTCGCGATTGTCGGCGACCTGACCCTTCTTCAAGTCGAAGATCATCGCGGAATAGGTCTCGACCGATCCGATGCCATAGAGGCACGACACCGACGCGACGATGATGACGTCGTCGCGTTCGAGCAGCGCGCGCGTCGCCGAGTGACGCATGCGGTCGATTGCCTCGTTTACCGAGCTTTCCTTCTCGATATAGGTGTCCGACCGCGGCACATAGGCCTCCGGCTGATAATAATCGTAATAGCTGACGAAATATTCGACCGCATTGTTCGGGAAGAAGCTCTTGAACTCGCCATAAAGCTGCGCCGCGAGGATCTTGTTTGGCGCGAGGATCAGCGCGGGGCGCTGCAACTCGTCGATGACTTTCGCCATGGTGAAGGTCTTGCCCGAACCCGTGACGCCGAGCAGCACCTGGTCGCGCTCGCCATCGAGCGCGGTGGAGACGAGTTCCTTGATCGCGGTCGGTTGGTCGCCCGCGGGATCATAATCGCTAACTAACTCGAATCGCTTGCCGCCTTCGACCTTGTCGGGGCGCGCCGGGCGATGCGGGACATAACCCTCCGCCGTGTCGATTTCATCGAGCGATGTACGAATCTGAATTGCCATCGCTGCCAATATGGTATCGATGGGGCGGGTCCACAATCGCAATGAATCAAAACAACACCCCCAAATGAACAGTCACAGGAGACAGGGCATGAAGAAATTTCTCACGGTAGCCGCCATCGGCGCGCTGATCGCGGTATCGGGTTGCGGCAAGAGCGAGAATGCTGCCAGCGGCCCCGTGAAGCGCGAAGCCGGCAACTGGAAGACCGACGTCAAGCTGGTGAAATTCGAAGTCCCCGGCATGCCGGCCGAAATGAAGGACGGCATGGCGAAGATGATGGAAGGCGCCAGCGGCATGGAGCAATGCTTCACGCAGGAACAGGTCGACAAGGAAGACATCGCCGCCGAACTCGCCAAGGGCCCGGGCAACGGCGGTGAGTGCAAATGGTCGAAGAAGGATGTCGCGGGCGGCAAGATCGACGTAGCGGGCACCTGCACCGCCAACGGCCAGACGGTCGAGATGGCGATGACCGGCACGATGGAAGCGAAGAAGAACGACGTGACGATCACGACCAAGGGCAAGGTACCGACGGGCGGCGACATGGAAATGGTCATGCAGATGACCAGCACCCACACCGGTCCGTGCAAGGCGCCGGCTGCGACCTAAGTCGGCATAGCCTCAGCTAAAAAATTCGGGGCGCCGGTGGAAACCGGCGCCCCTTTCATATAGGTTGCATGCAAGGGGGGTCGCAACCATGCCTTGCTATGTGACTACGGGTAGCCGTCTCGACGGCAATCAGCGCCACGCGTTGCGTATCGGCACTGCCCGAACTTGACCGGCTTGCTCGATCGCCGTGCCACCCCGTTGCTGGTCGGTCTGGTCGCCGGGCTGCTTGCGGTCGGCGCGGGGCTGCTGGCCGGAGCGGACGCTGCGGAGCGCGCGGGGCTCGCCGCGCGATGGACCGCACGTGCGGGCTTGCCGCTCTTCCTCATCGCTTTTCTCGCCTCGACTTTCGTGCGCCGCTGGCCTTCGCCGACGACGCGCGCGCTGCTTCGCCGGCGCAGGCAGTGGGGCCTCGGCTTCGCGCTCGCCCACACGATCCATCTCGTCGCGCTTGGCATCAACATCATCGTCTATGCGCCGGGGCGGACGTGGCAGTCGCTCGTCGGCGGCGGGCTGGCCTATGTCATCATCTATCTGATGGCGCTGACGTCGACCGACGCCTGGCAAAAGCGGCTCGGCAAAGGGTGGCGCTACCTGCACCGCTTCGGCATCTATTATATCTGGTTCATCTTCACCGCGAGCTATGCCGGACGCGCCTTTGGTGCCGATCCCGACAAGCGGCTGGTCGGCATTGTCTTTGGCTGCGTCATGGTCGCGGCGCTGGCGCTGCGGTTGTGGCCCCGGCGGCGGGGCATGCGATGAGCGAGGGAAGCATGTCGACTTGCCGGGCGACGGAACAGGTGGGGCTGTCGGCCGCCCGGCGAAGTCTAGAAATGAGACCTGAGGGGGATCGAAGGGTGCCAGGGACCAGCTCGCACCTTTCGCCTTTTGGCCTCACATCGCGTCATCGTAGGAATGTCGCGATGACCGAAAGAATGCCACAGTTTCGGACCCGTGGCAGTTACAAGGGGTCACATTCGGTGATGTCGCCATTTGATAACCAATTCTTAACCGGCTTTCCCGCTTTTCCTCGCGGATTGGCGTGGCGCATTTCTTCTGATATGGCGTGCGGCCGCCTTGTTACCGTTACGTAGAAGTAACAATGGGTGGCCGCGCCGGTTGATTGGCGTATCTACCGCACCGCCCGCAAGGGGTATTTGAGGGTAGCATGGACCAGGCGAAAACGAACGAGATACAAGACCCCGCCGAGGTCGACCGGATCATCGCGGAGGAAACCGAGAAGCTTCTCGATTCCCCGATGTTCACGCGTTCACCCGTTCTATCCCGCCTGCTGCAATTCCTTGTCGAGCACCGCCTTCGTGGCGGACGCAGTTCGCCCAAGGCTTATGCGATCGCGACCGAGGCGCTGGGGCGCAGCGAAGATTTCGATCCGGCCGTCGACAGCTATCCGCGGGTCATGGTGGGTCGGCTGCGCAGCCTTCTTGACCGCTATTATGCGGATACGCCGTGGATCCACCGCCTGCGCGTCCCGCAGGGCAGCTATGAAGTCGTCGTGCAATACCGATCGGCGCCGCCGGCGCGATCGGCGGAGGAGCCCGCGGGCGACGATGACGTCAAGGCCGCAGCAGCCGTCGCGGAAGGGGCAGGTCGCACGAGCCCCCCCGGTGATGCACGGCGCGCCCCCGATCGCGGTGCCCGCTTCGGCCGCTGGATTGTCGTCCTTGTCCTTCTCGCATTGGCGTTCTTCACCTTGTGGACGCTCCGCGGCGGGCCGGATCGGCTGTTCGTCAGCGATCCGGTGCCGGTCCCGCTGATCGAAGTTAGCGCACCGGCCGCAGGAAATTTGCCTGAATCGCGCGCGCTTGCGCGGGCGCTTGACGGGAAATTGCGGGACGGGCTGCGCCGCTTCGACCTCGTCGACCTGATGAGTTCGAAAGCACCGGGTGCCGCGGTCGCCGGCAAAAGCGATTACCGCCTCGATACGTCGATCGTTCGCACGGTCGAGGGCAACACCGACGTCACGCTCGTTCTCAACCGGGTCGTGGACCAGCGCGCGATCTGGTCGCAACAATTGCGGCTGACGCCCGATGAAACGCCCGAATTTTTCGCTATCGAACCGCTCATCGCACAGCTTGCCGGGGATTATGGCGTGATCGTTCGCGATCAGGTTCAACGTCAGCCCGACAATTTTTCGCCGGGTTTTCCTTGCCTCGCGCAATTCAACCGCATGCGCCAGATGCGCAACGTGGCGAATGTGAAACCGGTCGACGCGTGCCTCCGCGCGACGATCAAGGCCAATCCGCGCGATCCCGTCGCGCTTACCGCGCTGTCGCTCGTGCGGTATGGCGACTGGCAGCCGCAGCGCATGACGGCGGCGGGTCGTGAGGCTTTTGCGGAGGCACGGGCGCTGGCGCAGCGTTCCTATGAAAGCAGCCCCAATTCGTCGGCGGGCTTGTTTGCGATGGCGCGCGCCAATTTCTATTCGGGCAATTGTGCCGGTGGCAATGCGATGGGCGACGCGGCGATTGCACTCAATCCCTATGATGCCGACATGGCGGGCTTTTTGGGCCTGTTCAAGATGACGTGCGGAATGGGGGATGAGGGTGAGGTGCTGCTCCGGCGGTCGCTGCTGCTCGACTCCTCCTATCCGGGCGTTCCCGCGGTCACGCTCGCCTTTACGCTTTCGCAGCGCGGAGAACAGGATGAGGCGCGCAGAATACTCGATCACATGCCGGCACCGAGCAATATGGAGCCGCAGTATATGATGGCGCGGGCGATCGTGCAGGCGCGGCAGGGGCAGGTGGCCGAGGCGCGGGCGCAATGGCAGCGCCTGCTCGTCTATACGCGCCAGCCCGCGGACGCGACGCCCGAGCAGGTGCTCGGACGGTTCATCATCACGCCGGTGGTGATCCAGCGCGCATCGGCGGCGCTGCGCGATTCGGGCGTGGTTCCGGCAAAGGTAGCGCCCTGAGATAGCCGGGCCGCCGCCATGCTTTCGCTTTTAGCCCTGCCGCTCGCGCCGTCCTGTCGTTCGACCTTGAAGGCAGCGAGCGCATTGCCTATTTCTATGGTCCGGTGCCGGAGGGGCGGAAAGGGACACGGTCGGCTTAATAGCGCTGCAGAGGAGGTCTTGGTCGATGCGGCGCTTCGCCGCACAGCCGATGCCAGCCCTCTTGCCAGCCCCGCCCACGGGCACTAGGGCAATTTTCAACATTCACGACATAGTCAGAAAAAAGGAACTGTGCATGAGCGATTCGGCCGAAAAGGTTAAGAAGATCGTCGTCGAACATCTGGGTGTCGAAGCCGACAAGGTCACCGAAGAAGCGAGCTTCATCGACGATCTGGGCGCCGACAGCCTCGACATCGTCGAACTGGTGATGGCGTTCGAAGAAGAATTCGGCGTCGAAATCCCCGACGATGCGGCGGAAAAGATCGCCACCGTCAAGGACGCGATCGACTATATCGAAGCGAACAAGGGCTAACGCCCTGCGGTCCGGCCTGGCCGGATGCGGCGGCGACGCCGTCCACGCATTTCCGGCTCCCCGGTCTCGAGCGCTTGCGCGCAGTGGCCGGGGAGCTTTTTTATGCGCGCGGCTCCGCTAGAAGCGTAGCCCAAGATATTGATGCGGGTT
Source organism: Sphingopyxis sp. YR583 (assembly GCF_900108295.1). NCBI lineage: Bacteria > Pseudomonadati > Pseudomonadota > Alphaproteobacteria > Sphingomonadales > Sphingopyxidaceae > Sphingopyxis > Sphingopyxis sp. YR583. Next base: position 223,588 of record NZ_FNWK01000004.1, read on the forward strand.
CCTGCAGGCGCAGGGACCGATGAAAGGAATGACTATGCGCCGGGTTGTGGTGACGGGTTTGGGTTTGGTGACGCCGCTGGGCGCCGATGTGGAAACCACATGGGCGAATTTGCTTGCGAGCAAATCGGGCGCGGGCACGATCACCCATTTCGACGCGTCGGATCAGAAATGCACGATCGCCTGCGAGGTGAAGGGCCCCGACCATGAATATGGCTTCGACCCCGCCAAGCGCGTCGATCACAAGGTGCAACGCCAGGTCGATCCCTTCATCATCTATGGCATCGATGCTGCGGGGCAGGCGATCGAAGACGCCGGCCTCGAGGATATGTCCGACGAGATGAAGCTGCGCGCCGGTTGCTCGATCGGTTCGGGCATCGGCGGCTTGCCAGGCATCGAAAGCGAAAGCCTGCTGCTCGCCGAAAAGGGCCCCGGCCGCGTTTCGCCGCACTTCGTCCACGGCCGCCTGATCAACCTGATCTCGGGCCAGGTCAGCATCAAATATGGTCTGCAGGGCCCCAATCATGCCGTCGTCACCGCCTGCTCGACCGGTGCGCATTCGATCGGCGATGCCGCGCGGATGATCCGCGACGACGACGCTGACATCATGCTCGCGGGCGGCGCCGAGGCGACGATCTGCCCGATCGGCATCGCGGGCTTCGCTCAGGCGCGCGCGCTCAACATGAGCTATAACGACCGCCCCGAAGCGGCGAGCCGCCCCTATGACAAGGATCGCGACGGTTTCGTGATGGGCGAAGGCGCCGGCGTCGTCGTGCTTGAGGAATATGAGCATGCCAAGGCACGCGGCGCAAAGATCTATGCCGAAGTCGTCGGTTACGGCCTGTCGGGTGATGCCTATCATGTGACGGCGCCGCACCCCGAGGGTTCGGGCGCGTTCCGCTCGATGGAAATGGCGCTGAAAAAGGCGGGCATGACCCCGGCGGACATCGACTATATCAACGCCCACGGCACTTCGACGATGGCCGACACGATCGAACTCGGTGCGGTCAAGCGCCTGTTCGGCAACGAAATCGCCAATGTGTCGATGAGCTCGACCAAGTCGGCGATCGGCCATCTGCTCGGCGGTGCCGGCGCGGTCGAAACGATCTTCTGCATCCTCGCGATCCGCGACCAGATCGTCCCCCCGACGCTCAATCTCGACAATCCCGACGAAGGAACCGAGGGCGTCGACCTGGTGCCGCACAAGGCGCGAAAGCGCGAAGTGAAGGCCGCGCTCAACAACAGCTTCGGCTTCGGCGGCACCAACGCCAGCGTCATCGTCAAGGCGATCGATTAAACCATCACTCCATATTTTCGTCATTCCCGCGAAAGCGGGAACCCAGCGAGCAACCGTTGCAACTGGGTTCCCGCTTTCGCGGGAATGACGATGTTGGTGACACGCCAAAACCTCTTTCCTACATTCCCCGGCCATGCTCTATCACCTTGTCGTCGGCCTCGGCTTAAAGCGACAAAGGAGACAGTTTCGGTCCGCACGTCCGTATCTTTTGTCTCTTTAAGGCGCCGAACAGGGAGAATATCGTGCATCCGTTCCGCTGGCTCACGATCGCGATTTTCGCCCTCCTGCTCGCCGCCTGCTCGGGCGGCGCACCAAAGGATGCCGAGGTCGTGATCCCGCAGGGATCGAGCATCGCCAAAGCGGGACAGATTCTCGAGGACGCTGGCCTCGTCTCGGCCTCCAGCTTTCGTAACGAGGCGCGTTTCTTCGGATCGGACGATCCGATCAAGCCCGGCGAATATAAGGTCGAAAAGGGGATGGACGCGGGCGACATCCTCGAACTGTTCCAGTCGGGCAAGACGATCCAGCGCATGGTCATGATTCCTGAGGGCATGCCCTCGATCATGGTGTGGGAACGGCTGATGGCCGAAAAGCGGCTGAAGGGCGAAATCCCCGTACCGGCTGAAGGCAGCATCCTGCCCGACAGCTATGCCTTCACCACCGGCGAAAGCCGCGCCGCGGTCGTCAAGCGAATGCAGGCCGCGATGGACAAGGCGTTCAACGAGCTTTGGGTGAAGCGCACGTCGCGCACCGCGGTGAAAGATCGCAACCAGGCGATGACGCTCGCCTCGATCGTCGAGAAGGAAACCGGCGTGGCTGCCGAACGCCGCACTGTGGCGGGCGTCTATACCAACCGCCTAGCGGTGGGCATGCGACTGCAGGCCGATCCGACAATCATCTACCCGATCACCAAGGGCAAGCCGCTCGGGCGCCGCATCCTGCGTTCCGAAATCCAGGCAGTGAACGGCTATAACACCTATAGCATGATCGGCTTGCCGCAGGGGCCGATCGCCAATCCGGGCAAGGCATCGATCGCCGCGGTGCTCGACCCCGAGGCGAACGACTATCTCTTCTTCGTCGCCAAGGGCGACGGCGGCCACATCTTCGCGCGCACGCTCGCCGACCATAATGCCAATGTGCAAAAATGGTATGCGCTTCGCCGCGAGCGGGGCGAGATGGAATAGGCGGATTGCACATCCGCCGGGATGACGATGTCGAAAGAGAGAGAGAAGGGCATATGACCGCGAAACTCTTCATCCACGGCGTGCCCGACAGTCCCGCGATCTGGCGGCCGTTGCTCGCCGCCCTCGACCTCGGCGAAACGCCCGTCGCCGTTCCCGCGCTCCCCGGTTTCACGGCGCCGCTGCCGGACGGGTTTGCGGCCACCAAAGAGGCTTATGCCGACTGGGCAGTAGGGCAGGCGGAAAGCCTGTTTGCCGCGTATGGTCCGATCGATATCGTCGGTCACGACTGGGGCGCCCTGATCGCGCAGCGTGTCGCGATGCTCCGCCCGGACCTGATCCGCAGCTGGGCGATTTCCAACGCCGTGATCGAACCGGAATATCGCGGCCATCGGATCGCGCGCATCTGGAACACGCCTATCCTCGGCGAGATATTCATGGCACTGAGCAAGGCCGACAAGCTTGCGGATGGCCTCGCGGCACAGGGTATGCCCGCCGACATCGCGCAGGAGGAAGCGGTGCAGTGGGAAAACAAGGACAAGCGCCGTGCCATCCTCAAACTCTATCGCTCGGCAAAGGGGCTGAGCTTCGAGCATGACTGGGCACGCGACATTCCTAAATTGCCCGCGAACGGCGCGCTGATCTGGGGTGAGGGCGACCCCTATGTCGAGTTGACGGTCGCGCAACGCTACGCAGCGACTAACGGTACGCCGCTAACCGTCATCGAAGGGGCGGGGCATTGGGCGATCGCCGAGCGGCCGGTCGAGGTTACCGCGGCGCTCAAGGCTTTCTGGAGCGCGCTCTGACATTCGATCGGAAGAGTGATCGCTTTGGCCGATCATTCTAAGCCGATCAATCGATTGGATCGTGCGGCGGATTTACGGCATTGCGGTGCCAACGAGAAAGGGCGTCCCATGGACGACGGCAAATCTCCCCCGAAACTGCCTCGACCATCACTTCTCGTATTAGCCGGCCCGGGCTTCCCCCCTCCCAACCGGACCGCTGGCGCCGTGCCCATCATCGTGACTGCGACGATGGGTGCGGCGGACCAGCGCTATTTCGACGTCCTGCGAAGCGCCCATTTCCCGCCCGAACGCAATCATCTCGCGGCTCATATCACCCTGTTCCATCAGTTGCCGCCATCATGCATCGACGAACTCGATCGCCTGGTGCGCGCAATCGCGGCCGACACGCCGCCGCCCGCCGCGAACCTGCGCGAGGTCTATTCGCTGGGGCAGGGGGTGGCCTTCCGGATCGACAGTCCTGACTTGCTCGCTATCCGCGACCGCATCGCCGATCATTTTGCTGGGATGCTGACCGCGCAGGACCGGGGAACGCCGCGCCTGCACATCACGGTCCAGAATAAAGTGAGCGCGGGAGAGGCGAGGGAACTGCTGACAAGGCTGTCCGCCGGTTTTCGTCCGCGCCCGCTGAAGATCGCCGGACTGGCGGCGTATCATTATCTCGGCGGGCCTTGGCAGCCGGCCTTCGCACGCAATTTTCACCGTGCGCGTACATGATATTGACCCGGGGCCACACCCTGCCTATAGGCGCGGCTCGCCCGACGCGGGCGGCCTTTCGGGGCGGAGTAGCTCAGCAGGTTAGAGCAGCGGAATCATAATCCGCGTGTCGGGGGTTCGAGTCCCTCCTCCGCTACCAACCTATATAAATAATTGAAATAACTGGATAATTTCCGGATCGGGTGGCTACCACATTGATCGACATGGGCGAGCTAACCCATTGAAATATTAACGTTGGCTTTCGCCGCGAACTCGTGAATCGCTGCTCAACTCTTCCTCTTTGGGGGTATTTTTGGCTGTATCCCAAGTTGCCGCTTCGCGCCCGATCCCAGTCGTAACCGGTCGCGGGACGTCTGCCTCAAAGTTGCCGTTCGATTCCGAAGGAACGAACATCTGCGTCGCGCTGGCGGTGGCAACCCAATTTGGGTCGCGCTCCCGTCGATCACATCGAAAAGCGGGTTCTGATCAGTGGCGTCGCGGTTAGCGGGATCAGCCCACCGCGACCACGGCCTCGATCTCTACCAGTGCGCCGTAGTGGAGCGGGCCGCTGGGAACGATTGAACGGGCTGGGCGGTGGGCGCCAAAGAAGCTGGCGTAGGCGGCGTTGACCTCGCCCCAATGCGCGACATCGGTCACGTAGAGCGTGCAGCGAATGACATCCTCCTTCGCTGCGCCGACGACGCGGGCGATCGCTTCGATATTGCCGAGCGCAAAGAACACCTGATCGGCGACCGGCACGCTATCCGCCTCGGGGGTGTCCTTGGTCACGCCGAGTTGGCCGGACACATAGAGCGTATCCCGATGAAGGACTGCCTGGGCATAATGGCCGCCCGGCGGCGGGGCGTCGGCGCAGCGGATTTCGGTCAGCTTCTGGCTCATTTCATTCTCCGAATATAGTTACCACCCGCCAGTGCGCGGCCATTTCGCGATGATCTCCCCCGCCTGGAGTACATCGTAGGATGTATAGGCGGCGCAGGTCAGACAGGCATGGTTCGGCAGGATGCGGACAAGGCTGCCGATTGGCAGGCGGGCGAACCAGCTGTCGTCGGGAACCGGCACATTGCCATGCTCCTGATGAACCACCGTGACCGCGAGCGACCCGAGCGGTTCGAGCGTCACGGCGTCGCAGACGAGGCCATAGCCCGCCTCGGGCAGGAAGCGATTTGCGCCGACGTCCTTTGACAGGGCGAGTGCGCCGGCATCGAGGATCAGGCTGGGACCGTTGCGTTGATGCCCGATCACCGTCGCGAGCACGGAGACGGCTATATCCTCCTGCGTGCAGACGCCGCGCGAGAGCTGGGCCAGATCGTGGAACAGATAGATGCCGGCGCGCACCTCGGTCACGCCCTCCAGATGTCCGGCGAAGAGGACAGTGGGTGTCGATCCGATGCTGACAATGGGGCATGGGTAGCCGCGCTCGCGGAGATAATCGGCCGAAGACACTGCGGCGAAGCGCTCGATCTCTGCCAGCGCCCGGACGGGCTCGGACTCGGCAAAGGCATAAGAATGCCCCGCGTGCGACATGATGCCCATGAGTTCGAGGTAGGGCGCAGCGGACGCGATGGCGTCGGCGACCTTGAGCAGCGCGGGCGACGCGGGTTCGACGCCGCTGCGATGTTCACCACAATCGACCTCGATCAGGACGCCGAAACGCGCGTCGAGGGCTGCTGCCGTCTGCCCGATTAATGCGGCGGCGTCGTGGTCGTCGACGACGAACAGCAGTCGAGCGCCGGTTTCGTGCTGGATGCGGTGGGCGCGGGCGAGCTTTCCCGGCGCTATTGCGGTCGAATAGAGGATGTCGCGCCAGCCAGCGGCGGCGAAATATTCGGCCTCGGCGAGCGTCGAGACGGTGATCGGTCCCCGTTCACCACCGGCGGCGATGCGCGCGACATTGGCCGATTTGGCGGTCTTGAGATGCGGGCGAAGGATGACGCCGAGGTCGGCGCAGCGCGCGCGCATCCGATCCGCGTTGCGCGTCAGTCGCGCGGAATCGAGGATCAGACGCGGCGTATCCAGCCTCTCGAACATATTCGCTTGTCCCTTCACAAAACCAGCTCTTCCAGCGGATCGAGCGTGTCCGCAATAAGCAAGGGCCGCGCCGTATCAGCGACGAACGGCAGCCCCGCCCGGTTGTGCCAGAAAACGGGCATACCGACCCCGGCTGCACCCGGAATGTCGGCGGGCGACCCTGCGACGAACAACGTCCGCGCGGGGTCGCTGCCAAGCCGGTCGAGCGCGGCGCGATATGGCTGCGGATGCGGCTTGTAATATCCCGCTTCTTCGGAGGTCACCACGGCCGAGAAGGGCACGCCGACGCGATCCGCGGCTTGCCGCCCGAGCGTGGTCGAGCAATTGGTGACGACGCCGAGCCGGATACCGCGTGCGCTGAGCGCGCCGAGCACGCGCGAGACTTCGGGCCAAGGCTGGAGCGTGCTCCAGCGCGCCGTCAGTGCGTCGGCAGCGGCGAGGGCAAGGCCTGCCTCGCTCGCCGCCTCTCGAACCAGATCCTCATAGGGGCGATAGGCGCCGCAGCCATAGGTCAGCGTCAAATAGGCCCGGCGCCAGCGCAGCCCGTCCGCGGCCGACCCAGCCGCGCCGTTCCACAGCGACCAGGAATCGAGCAGAGCCGTCAGAAGGTCGAAGACGACCGCTTCGACCGGAACAATCTGTTTCATAGGCGGAGCTCCAAATCCCTTTTCGCCGGCCGGAAACCGGGCAACCCCGATCCGGGCGGCGCCCTTGTCTCGAACCGCGACTAACAGGGATGGGACGGCAACGGCCAATGCCTGTTGCGGATGGAATTATGCCTCTGCGTAAGCATGTTGGCGTGCCGGCCATCGTGGCGCATCTATACCGCCGCGAGCCGCCAGAAGGTCTCGGCCGATGGTGATTGCCGGCCGCGAGGCCGATAGAGGCGGACATCGACGGGAATGTCCCAGACCTCGTCGCTCGCGCGGACCAGCGCACCCTTCGCCAGATCTTCGGCGACGATACTTAGCGGAAGCCATGCGAGACCTTTGCCGTCCTTCGCCATGCGTGCGAGCACCAGCGTGTGCGAGGTGAAGACGGGCGTGAAGCTGGTCGGCATCGAACTGGTGCTGAGCATCGACGACACGATGCGGTCCATGCCTGATTCCGCGCCATAAGCGAGCAGATTGACGGGGTCGCGGCCTTCACTGACGAGTGGGTGAAGCGGTGCGCCGCCGTCGTCGCGTGGCGCGCTGACCGGAACCAGCGCATCGGCGCCGAGGGAAATCGACTGAAAACCGGCTCCATCGAGAACCGATGGGGCGCCGCCATGAAAATAGCAGAGACAGAAATGCGCTTTCCCGTTGAGCATGATCTGTTCCGACGCGCCCATATTGTCGGCATTGAGCTGGATCGGAATCGCGGTGTCCATCATCGCCTGAAGCTGGGCGAGCCATTGCGGAAAGAAGTTCAGCGCGAGCGCGTGGGTGACGAGAATTTTGACCGTCGAGGCCGATGTGCCCGCTATCTCCTGCACCTCGCGGCGGCCGTGTTCGATGTCGCGCAATACGGTTTCGGCTATCGCGGCGAAACGCTTGCCCGCGGGGGTCAGGACAATCTGGTGTGTGCTGCGATCGACAAGCTCGACTCCCAGCCAGTCTTCGAGCGAACGAATGCGGCGGCTGAACGCTGGCTGCGTCACGCATCGCGCTGCCGCGGCACGCGAGAAATTTCCCGCGCGGATCAGGGCGCCAAAATCTTCCAGCCAGGCCATTTCCATCGTGCAATTCCCTCCGGCTCGTGGCGCCCTTGTAACCGATCGCGGGCGATCGCCCAGCCTTCCCGTCATGCATGGTTTGATCCATATTCTGCATTGGCCCTTGCGTGCGTCGATTGGCAGTCTGTGCTGGTCGAGGGAAATGCCCCCTCGTCCGAAGCCATAAATGGGCCGACGGGCGAGGGCGGTTTTCAGGGAGTGAGGGAAGATGGGTTCGAACATATTGCGCCGGTCATCGCCGCGCCGCAACGCGCGTGTCATGGCTTGGACTGCCGTCGCCATCTGCGCGGTCATGCTGCCCGGCGGATCACCGACTGCTTCGGCCAAGCCCGCTTCGCAGGTGGAAACTTCGGCGCTGGTGCCGCGCGACCTGCTCTTCCGCGCGCCGACCTATTCGGAACTGCAGATCAGCCCCGACGGAAAGCAACTCGCCTTTCTCCACCCGTTGAACGGCGTCCTCAATATATGGGTCGCGCCGATCGACGATCCGGCTTCGGCAAAATCCGTCACCCGTTTTGACAACCGTCCGCCCGACGCGTTCCAGTGGAGTGCCGACGGGCGTTTCATCCTGATCCAGAAGGACGTCGGGGGCGAGGAGCATAACCAACTCTGGATCGCCGATCCCGCGAAGCAGACGGTCATCAACGCGACGAACGATCCCGCGGTGCTGACGAAGATCGTAAAGGTGTCGAAAAAGCGTCCGGGCGAGATCCTCGTCGGCATGAACATCCGCGACCGGCGCTACCGCGATATCTATCGCATCGACCTAGCCACCGGGCAGCGGACCGAAGTGTTCCGCAACGCGCCGAATTATATCGACGTCGTCGCCGATCCCGATTTCAACATTCGCATGGGCGTTCGCGGCAATGCCGACGGATCGTCGACCTATTTCCGGCTCGACCCGACCGGCCCGAGCGAGTTCATGACGATCCCGCTGGCCTCGCTTCGCAATTCGAAGATCTTCGGGCTCGACGCGAAGGGGCAACTCGCGATGCTCGACAGCCGCGACGGGGACAAGGCGAACCTCGTCTCGGTCGATCTGGCGACGGGCAAAAAGACGCTGCTCGCGGCCGCCATGCGCGCCGATATCGTCGAGCCTCTGCTCGATGAGGAAAGTGGTGCGCTGCTCGCGACGCGCGAAGACCCGCTGGTGAGCGAGTGGACGGTGCGTTCGGACACGGCACGCGCCGAGTTCGCGGCGCTCGAGGCAGCGGTCGCCGGCCCGTTCAGGATCGCCGGGCAAACCCCCGACAATGCGCGCTGGCTGCTGCTTGAAACGGTGCCGAACCGGCCCGACCGCTATAGCTGGTGGAACCGCAAGGACCGGACGCTGACGCCCTTGCTGTCGACGCGGCCCGATCTGGAGACGCGCGCGTTGGGGCGGCGCCTGCCGGTCACGATCGCCGCGCGCGACGGTCTCAGCCTGCCGAGCTATCTGACGCTGCCGCCCGGCGCGAAGCTCGGTGCGAACGGAATGCCGGTGAAGCCGGTGCCGCTGGTGCTGCTCGTCCATGGCGGGCCGTGGCTGCGCGACGATCTGGCCTTCGATCCGCAGCACGCCTGGCTCGCCGACCGCGGCTATGCCGTGCTGTCGGTGAACTTTCGTGCATCGGGCGGGTTCGGTAGCGATTTCATGTCGAAGGGCGACCGGAAATGGTCCGAAACGATGCACGACGATCTGCTCGACGGAGTGCAGTGGGCGATCGACAAGGGCGTGACGACAAAGGATCGCGTCGCAGTAATGGGGCTCTCTTACGGGGGCTATTCGACGCTCGTGTCGCTGAGCTTTACCCCCGACACCTTCCAGTGCGGCGTCGATCTGGCGGGGCCGAGCAATCTGGTAAAGCAGGTCGCTTTGATGCCCGACTGGTGGACCTGGCAGCGCCCGCAGTTCGTCAACCGCGTCGGCGACCCCTCAACGAAGGAGGGCGCCGCCGACCTGATGCGGCGTTCGCCGATCGCGCGCGTCGATGCGATCACAAAGCCGCTGCTCGTCACCAATGGGGCGAACGATCCGCGCATCTTTCCCGACCAGTCGCAGGAAATTGTCGATGCGATGAAGGCGCGCGGCAAGCCGGTGACCTATGCCTTCTATCCCGACGAGGGGCATGTTTATGCGAAGGACGCGACGAACATTTCCTTCGCCGCGATTGCCGAGCATTTCCTGTCTAAATGCCTCGATGGGCCAGCCGAGCCCTATGGCGACGACCTTGCCGGATCACGGGTCGAGCTGAAGGCTGGCGCGGCGTTCGTCCCGGGGCTGGAGCAGGCGTTCAAGGCGACCGGTGGCGGAGCGGTGGCGGGCAAATAGCCCCGCCGCATCGCGCTAGCGCGCCGGGGGACTGTATTCGAGGGTCACGCTGGACTTCGCGGTCCTGCGGATCTCATCCGGGACGAGCGTGATCTTCTTGAGTTCGTTCGTCTCGTGCATCAGCGTCTGGTCGGCCAGGTTCGGATTTCCTTGGCCCTTCGGATCGATGAACAGATTCTGCCCGCCCGCGTCGATCACCGAATAGAGCGCCCGCCGGTCGCGGGCGATTTCCATCAGCCCGACCCAGCTTTCGCCGCCATTGTGCGGCGCCATCTTCGGGCCGAGGCGAAGCACCGCCGACAGCCGGCGCTCGGGGGCATCCTCGGCCATCTGCGGGCGGTCCGGCGTTTCGAGCGAGGCGTCGAAATATTTCCAGAAGATCGGCTGCTTCCACTCGGCCATATCCTTGCCGGGAAAGCGCGTCTTGACCTCAGCCAGCGTCGCCTTGATCGTGTCGATCATCACCGCGGTGCGGTCGCGGCCACCGAAATAATCGACCGCCAGCGGCGCGCCCGCGGCATCGCCCTGAAAGGCGCGGAGCAGCAAGCTCGACTGATAGGTCAGATATCGGTCGGCATCGATCTTCTTCCACCAGTCACCCATATCGTCGCCAAAGACGATCTGCGGCGCGACCTGCAACCAGGTGCGATAGAGGGTGAGGCCGGGATTGTCGTAGCGCTGGTCGCCATCGCGGTCCTGATACAGGCCGTTGAAGCCCAGCATATATTCGCCGGCGCGCTTGACCTCGCCATCGTCGCTCGCCTCGATCGCCTTGCGAATATAGGGCGCGAAAAAGTCGGGCGCGGCCTGATTGCGGTCGACTGCGCCCAGCGCGTTGAAGATCTTGCCGTTGAACTCGCGCATGTCGAGAAGGGTCAGCGATTGGCCGTCTTTCGCGAGCCGGTCGCCGAGCCAGGTGCGGAAGGTCGCGCCGATGCGGGCGTTGTCGCCTTCCTGCGACCAGCCCGTCGCCTTGCTGTTCCACGACATGAAATATTGCTGCCGCGGATTGATCATCTGCGGCTTTTCGGCGGGGGTCAGAAAGCCGGTCCACTCATATTCGCCGGTCCCCGGCGTCGGCAGGCGCGGGTCGACCCCGGCGGCCTTTTTCGGCAACGCCCCTGCTTCGAAATAGGCGATCGTGCCGTCCTCGCCGCCATAGCAGGCGCCGAGATTCCAGCCGAGCCGGTCGACGCCCTTTTCCTTGAACTCGGTCAGGCTCTTCGCGCGGCCCATCTCGGCGAAGGCGATCCATGTGTCGAGTTCGCGCCCGTGGACGCCCATCTGCTGCGAGTAAGCGGTGCCGTTTTCGACGTCCCAGGCAATCACTGGGCCGTGGATCGTCCACGCGACATCGTGAGTGACGGGCGCGGCATCCTTGACCCGGAAGGTCTCGGTGCGATGCTCCATCTTCTTCCACGCGCCCTTGTACCAATATTCGTAGCGGTTTTTCGGATTGAGCTTTTCGGCGAAGGTCGTGCCGGCTTCGCTGCTGCCCGACACGAGCAGCCAGCCGTGCTGCGCGCCGCGCCCCATCGTCGGGACGCCCCAGCCGGTCGACCCGAAGCCCGCATTGTCGAAGCCGCCGCCCTGCAGGTGGATTTCGGGGCCGTCGGCTGTTGCTTCCAGCATCAGGACATTGCCGCTGGCCGACTTCTGCGGCCCGATCACCAGACAGCGGCTCGCGCCCTTGGCCGGAAGCGGCGGCGCGGTCTGTTCGGCGGCGGAGGCGACATCGCGGCTTTTGGGAAGCTGGGTGGCGGACTGGACGGGCACGGGAACCGGGCGCGCGGGTGCGCGGTCGTCGCCCGCCGGGATCGTCGTCGGGGAATCGGGGTCGGAAATCGGCACGACGTCGTTGAAGATCTGCCACGCTTTCGCCGCGCCATAACGGTCGGTCATGGCCTTCAGAAATTCGAGATTGCGGATTTCATAGGTGTCGCGGCCCAGCGGCGCAGCGGTGATAAGCGCCAGATATTCGGTAAGCGTCCAGCGGGTCGGCTTGATCCCCCAGCGGATGAATTCTAGCGGGGTCAGATTTTCGGGATCGGCGTTGACCTCGTCGATGCGCTTGTTGATGCCGTCGACCATGCCGCGGATCATCTTCCGATGCTCGGGCGCAAGCGCACGATAGCGCGTCATCAATTCGGTATCGGACAACTTGCGGCCACGCATCATCTTGTCGGTGTCGAGCGCCGAGGCGCCCACCAGCTCGGCGCGGCGGCCTTGCGTGTTGTGGCGGGCGAGTTCCATCGCGGCGAGGCGGTCGTGCGCGATCGCATAGCCCGCGCCGAACATCACCGCGTCCGACGTTTCGCCTTCGACATGCGGGACGCCGAAGCTGTCGCGATAGATGGTGACCTTTTCGGCCGCACTCCCCTGCGCGAGCGCGGCGGGCGCGGCCGAGGCCAGAAATGCGGCGGAACTCCAGAACAGGGCGGCAGTCGAACGGCGCATGAAAAACGTCTCCCCGGTGGGTCTATTTCGGTAGGAATGCCTCGGCCAATGCGACCCACAGCGCCGCTCCCGTCGGCGAAATGCTGTCGTCATAGGCATAGCGCGAATTGTGGAGCATCACCGCCCCTGGGCCCTCGTCGCCATTGCCGAGCAGCAGGAAGCAGCCGGGAACGACGTCGAGATAGCGGGCGAAATCCTCGCCCCCCATGCCGGGCACGTCCAGGTCGACGAAGCGGTCGGCGCCGACGACGCCGATCGCGATGTCGCGAACGCGGGCGTAGAGATCGGCGGGATTATGCAGGGCAGGGTAGCCGCGCTCGTAATGGAGTTCGGCGGTCGCACCGAAGGATGCGGCGACACCCGTCACGATCTCGCGCAGCCGTCGTTCGGTCGCATCCTGGCTCGCCTTCGAGAGCGTGCGGACAGTGCCGCCCATGCGCGCCTCATCGGCGATGATGTTGAACGCGGTGCCGGCCTCGACCTTGCAGATCGACACGACGACGGCGTCCATCGGGTCGGCATTGCGCGCGACGATGCTCTGCACCGCGACGGTGATATGCGCCGCGACCAGCACGGGATCGATGGTGAGGTGCGGTCGCGCGGCGTGGCCGCCTTTGCCCGTGACGACGATCTCGAACTTGTCGGCGGCGGCATAGAGCGCCCCGGCGCGCCCGGCGAGCTTGCCCGCGGCGATGCCGGGGCGGTTGTGGATGCCGAAGATCGCCTCCATCGGGAAACGCTCAAACAATCCGTCGCGGATCATCGCGCTGGCGCCGCCATCGGGGTCGCCGCCGGGGCCCTGATAGCCGAGCGATTCCTCGGCGGGCTGGAAGATCAGATGCACCGCGCCGTCGAAATTGCGCGTCGCGGCGAGTTGTTTCGCGGCGCCGAGGAGCATCGTCGTATGACCGTCATGGCCGCAAGCGTGCATCACACCGGGCGTGCAGGATTTATGATCGGACTCGGTCAATTCGGTCATCGGCAGCGCGTCGATGTCGGCGCGGATGCCGATTGCGCGATCCGACTGGCCGGCACGGATCGTTGCGACGATGCCGGTGCCGCCGATCCCGGTCTGAACCGCGTCGACACCGAATTCGGCGAGCAGGTCGAGAATGAAGCGGCTGGTGCCCTGTTCGTGAAAGCCGAGCTCGGGATGGCGGTGGATATGCCGGCGCCAGGCGGTCATGTCGGCTTCGAGTGATGTCAGGTCAACGGACATGGGGACGCACCTCCTGGCGCAACGGCGAGGTCAGGCTAGGGGTGCCGCGCCGCTTACCCCAATGCTTATTGGACATGCTTATATGTTCCGCTTCGATCGTCATGGCTGACTCTCTCAGGGTACGGCGTGTGCCGCCACCTGATAGAAGACCTGGGCGTGCGGGCCGAGAGGAAGGTCGAAGACGACCCACGCAACGACCATCATGATCCCCGTCGCCATGAAGCAGAGCGCGTAGGGCAGCATCAGCGCGAGCAGCGACCCGACGCCCATCGATTTGTCCCACCGCTGGCAAAAGACTAGGACAAGCGGGAAATAGCTCATCAGCGGGGTCATGATATTGGTATAGCTGTCGCCCATGCGATAGGCGGCGGTCGTCATTTCGGGGCTGATACCGAGCAGCATGAACATCGGTACGACGACCGACGACAGGACGCTCCATTTTGCGGTCGACGATCCTATGAAAAGGTCCATCAACGACGATAGCAACAGCACGCAGACGAGCAGCAGTGCTGGGGGCAGGTTCATGCCCTGCAATTTCTCGGCCCCGCCGATCGCGAGGATCGGTCCGATCCCCGACCAGTTGAACATCGCGACGAAATGCGCGGCAAAGAAAACGAAGACGAGGTAGGGAGCAATCGTCTTCACGCCCTCGCGCATCATCGCGATCACGTCGTTCGAATTTTTGACCGTGCCAACGGCGCGCCCGAAGACGACGCCGGTCAGCAGGAATAGCAGGAATAGCGCGGCGATCATCGAGGCGTAGAGCGGTTGCAGGCGGATCGGGCCCTCGGCGTCTTGATCGATAAACGGCGTATAACCGGGCCACAGGCATAGCGCGGCGAACAGTGCGGTGACCAGCAGTGCGGCAATGCCGGCGTGGCGAAGCCCCCGACGCTCATCGCCGCTGAGCTCGCCTTTTTCCAGATCGGCGCGAAGCTCTTCGTCCACCTCTTCGTTCCAGGTTCCGAGGCGAGGTTCGACCACCTTGTCGGTGACGAACCAGATGATCGGTGTGAAAAAGACGACGATGCCGAGGATGAAATACCAGTTGCCGAGCGGGTTCATCGTCCAGCCCGGCTCGACGATGCGCGCGGCTTCCTGCGTGAAGCCGAACAGTAGGACATCGAGCTGGCCGGGCATGATGTTGCCGGCATAGCCGCCCGACACGGCGGCGAGTGCCGCGGCAATCCCCGCGAGCGGATGACGTCCGACTGATGCAAAGAGCACGGCCGCCATCGGGATCAGTACGACATAGGCGGCGTCGGCGGCGTGGTGCGACACCATGCCGACCACCGCGATGATTGGGGTCATATAGCGGCGCGGCGTATTGCGCAGCGAACCGCGGATCAGCGCAAAGAACAGTCCGGACCGCTCGGCGACCGCGGCACCCATCATGATCGTCAGGATGATGCCGAGCGGGGTGAAGCTGGCATAGGTGCGCGGCATTTCGGTAAACAGCCGGGCGATATTATCGGCGGAGAACAGGCTCGACGCGCGATAGGTGAGGGTCCCGTTTATCAGTTCGGCGCCCGCAGGCGCCTCCTTGCCCGAATAGGGCAGCGACGCGCTCCACCCGAGTGCGGCGCCGATCGCCGACACGATCATCAATATGCCGATCAGGTAGAGGAAGATGATCGTAGGGTCGGGCAGCATATTGCCGACGCGCTCGACGACGCCAAGGAAACCTCTCTGACGCGCGGGACGCACGATGTCGGTACTCATGATCGCGCCTTCCTGACCGGCCAAGGGGGATTCTCCTTCGAAAAAGACATGAGGCCCGCGCGCGCGAATGTCACGCGGGCCTCATTTGCCTGGATCAGGGTCAGAAGTTCACTTCGAGCCCGAACCGGATGACGGGGCCGAATTGATCGAAACCGCCCCCCGACGGATCGATCACCTGAACCGACTCCATCACCGGCAGCTTTTCGTTGAAGAGATTGGTGACGCCGAACGAGAGTTTCGCTTCCTGTTTCCCGTTCATCGACAGCGTATAGGACGCCGAAATGTCGTTATAGAAACGCGACCCCGTGCGGTCGGGCGACAGCAGCTCGCGGCTGATCCCCGGCGAAATGTCGGTCAGCGCCTGGCTCGACTGATAGCGTCCCTGCCAGCCGAGCGTCAGCGGACCGTTGCTGTAGGTCAGCCCGACGACGCCCTTGTATTTGGGATAGCCGTAGAAGCCCTCGAGCACCGTGTAGAGGTCGGGCCGCGCCTGGAAGGTGAAGGTGCGGAGACGGTGCAGATAGGTGAAGGCGAGGTTGGCCGAGAGGCGGCCGGCGCCGAGCGGGCGGGCATAAAATAGCTGCGTATCAAGTCCCGAGGTCTGCAGCTTCGACGTGTTCACATAGGTGCTTCGACCGCCGATGATGCTGAAGAAGTTCGCTCCCGGTGTCGTGTCGCGGGTGATCAGCGCGCACAGGTCCGGATCGGGGCCACCCGCGCGGTCGACGCAATTTTCAGCGATCGCTTGCGGGCTGAGGAAGCTGATCGCATCCTCGATCTTGATGTCGAACCAGTCAGCCGAAATCTGGAGGCCCGGCAAGAAATTCGGCGTCAGGACGAAGCCCGCAGTCCAGCTGTCCGAAACCTCGGGACGAAGATCCTGGTTGCCCGACACGATGAACGGTACCCCGATCCCGCCGCTGACCGGGATGAAACCCGTCGGCCGGCCCAATGCGGCGCAGTTGTCGGCACGATTGGGATTCTGGCCGAGATTATTTTGCGAACAGGGGTCGTTGACGTTGGTCGTCTGACCCTCGCTCGGACGGAAGGCTTCAAAGATATTGGGGGCGCGAATGGCGCGGCTGAGCGTTGCGCGGAGGCGGAACCCGTCGACCGGTTCCCAGATCGCGCCGGCTTTCCACGACGTCGCTTTGCCAGCGTGACTATAGTCTGCGTGGCGTACTGCGCCCTCGACCGACAGCAACTCGGCAAAGGGCATGCCGGTCAAAATGGGCACGCTCAATTCGCCGAAGAATTCGGTGACATGATAGCCGCCCGAATAATCTTGCGACGACGCCTGATTGGTTACGCCCGCCTTGATCAGTGGATCGGTGGTGCGGCCGTTGCGTTCCTTGCGATATTCGGCGCCGAGCGCGATGCCGATGGACCCGCCGCCCGGCATGGTCAGGAACTTGCTCGAATCGCCGGAGAGTGAAAAGCCGGCCGTGGTTTGCCGCACGAAGGCGCGGGATACCGTTGTTGTACTCACGAAGTCGCGCGCGTCCTGCGAGCTGGCGGTCGAGCCGAAGGGATTGAACGGCACGCAGGGACCGCTGCCGACGATAGCGGGCCGGACATAACCGACCGGCTGCAGCGCGGGCACATCCATGCGGCAGCGTATCTGCCCCGAACCGGGATCGACCACGGCGTCGAGCGCGGCGCGAAGGTTCGGCAGCAGCATGCGATTGTAACCGGTGAACTTCGCCTTGGTACGGCCATAGGTGCCATAGATATCGTAGCGGAGATCGGAGAAGCCGGTTTCGAACTCGCCTTTCAGGCCGCCGACGAAGGACAGGCTGTTGCGATCGACCTGGCTATAGCGCAATCCGACGTCGGTATAGAGGCGATCGAGTGACAGCGTCGTTGCACCGGCCGCGAGCAACTGCTGGCGGAAGGTTTCGTTGAGGAAGGCGTTCTGTGCGATGTTGATCGGCTGTGCGGCGCGGAGCACGGGCTGCCCCCGTCCATAGCTCGACGTATTGTTATAGTCGGCGCCGAAATAGGCCCGCACATTGTCGCTGAAGTCGAAATGGGTGCTGAGGTTGAGGTTGTAGCGCTCGATA
This sequence comes from Sphingopyxis sp. YR583, assembly GCF_900108295.1. Classification (NCBI taxonomy): domain Bacteria; kingdom Pseudomonadati; phylum Pseudomonadota; class Alphaproteobacteria; order Sphingomonadales; family Sphingopyxidaceae; genus Sphingopyxis; species Sphingopyxis sp. YR583. The sequence goes on from NZ_FNWK01000004.1 coordinate 241,100, forward strand.
TCCGGAACGATCGAAATCGAATCGTCGAAACGGAAGCAGGCCGGGCCGCAATTGTCGAACTTCCCGAACAGGCTGCCATCGGTGAAAAGTGGTGTCGGTGCGGGACGCGGCGTGCCGTCGTCGTTGAAGACGAACGCACCGAGGCCGCCGGTGTCGCCGCGGAGCCCCACGGCCCCGTATCCCGAATATTGGAAGGCTTCGCCGCCGGGCACGATGATATAGTCCGGAATTCCGTCGTTCGGACCGGTGTCGGCCGGGTTGATCATCGCGACATTGTTTCGCATGTCGGCCTGCCGCGGGGTGATCTCCTTCACCTTCGTGTAATCGGCTGCCAGGGTGATGTTGCCGCGGCCCCCGGCGAAATTCTTGCCCGCCACAATGCTGCCGCCATAAGTGAAACCTTCCGGCCCGCGGGCCGGCTGCGACCCGTTGAAGGACAGGCGAACACCGTCGAAATCGTCTTTGGTGATGATGTTCACCACGCCCGAGACAGCGTCAGAGCCATAGATGGCCGAGGCGCCGCCCGTAATGATCTCGATCCGCTCGATCAAATTGGGATTGATCGAATTGAGGTCGAGCGCCGCGCTGTCGGTGGCACCCGCGACACGGCGTTTGCCGTTTACGAGGGCCAGCGTTCGGTTCGACCCGAGGTTGCGAAGATCGACGACCGCGAGGCCGCCGCTATTCTCGCCGCGCGAGCCCGAGGCGCCGCTTTGCTGGCTCTGCTGCATGCTGCCCGAAAAGCCGATGGCGGGCTGCTGGGCGAGCGCGCGGCCAATGTCGAACTGCGCATTGTTGTTGTCGAGCGTTTCGGAACTGACGACGCCGACCGGGGTCGGAAGATCGAGGACGGGGCGACCGATGCGTGACCCCGTGACGACGATGTCGCTAGCCCCGTCTAGCGCTTGCTCCTCGGTCGGTGAGGCGGTGTCCTGCGCGTTCGCGGTGCCCGCAAGGCCCGCGCAAAGTGCGATCGCGATAAGCGATGTGGAAATTTTGAATGTGCCGCGTGCGGCTGCAGTTGCCGGTCCCTGGATCATATTTTTTCTCCGCCCTGAACCCTGCCAAAGCCGTCCGTTCGTCGGTTAGTGCAAGGGCCCATCCTGTCTATGGACATGCGGACATCGTTCCCAATGCCGGTTCGACATAGAATCATTCGTGCCGTGTGGGCGGAGTATGCGCATCATTATTGCGCGACATTCGCGGGCTTCCGACCGATAGCTCAGGCGGTTTCGGCCTTCAGCCGGTTCTTCAGCATCATCCAGAATGCTTCGACGCTGGGGCTCCGCCGCGCGATCGGCTTATAGATGCGGATCTCGATCGGGACATGCCAGCGCGCGTCGCCCGCGGATACAAGGCGACCGCTCTCGAGGTCGTCAGCCGCGACGCTGAGCGGTGCCCAGCACAACCCGCGCCCGTCGCGCGCCATAGACAGCAAGGCGGACGCCATGTGCGAACGGAACACGGTACGCAGCGATGCCGAACCGGCGGAGATCACCTGCGCCGCTTGCAGGATCCTGCCCATGCCCGACTTTTCCTCAAACTCCAGATAGGGGAGGGGCTGGCCGCCGCCGCCCGGGAGGGGGTGCATGGGCGTCCCGTCGCCGAGCGGCGCGGTCACCGGCATCAGCACATCCTCGCCCAGCGCCAGCGAGGCAAAGCCCGCCGGGTCGAGGCGGTGTTGCGCCGCCGTATGGTGGTGGCACAGCAGAAAATCGGCCTTGCCCTCGAGCATGAAGCGCTCGCATGCGGCCATATTGTCGGCGATCAGCGTGATCGTCCCCGCCTCCTGACCATCGTGCAGGCTGCGGAGCCAAGCCGGGAAAAAGCTTGTCGACAAGGCGTGTGTCGACGCAAAACGGATTTCATTGCTCAGCGTACCGCCGATTTCGCGGACGTGATCGCGACCCAATGTCAGCCGGCGCATGATCTCTTCGGCGAGGACTCGAAAGGCTTGCCCCGCCTCGGTCAGCGCGATGCGGTGCGTGTCGCGATCGACAAGCGTCGCCCCGACCCAGTCCTCGAGCGCGCGAATGCGTCGGCTGAATGCCGGTTGGGTCAGATTGCGGGCTTCGGCTGCGCGGGAGAAATTCCCCTCATCCGCGAGTTTGATGAAGTCCTCGAGCCACATGATATCCATTTGCAGTCCACTCGTCGCATCAATTGATACTGTCCCGGCATTGGCTTGATCCAACCGGTGCAAGGTAAGCCCCGCCTGCGATTTCGCAGTGAAGGGTAGAAGAATGTCGGCGCCAAAAACGCTCTACGACAAGATCGTAGACGAACATCGTATATTATCTTTCGACGAATCGGGCGATGCTGGCGAACGATTGTTGCTCTATATTGATAGAACGGTGCTGAACGAATACACAAGCCCCCAAGCGTTCAGCGGCCTTCGTGCCGCGGGGAGAAAGCCTTGGCGACCCGCCGCGTCGCTTGGGGTGGTCGATCATGTCAATTCGACCAACCCCGATGCGGGTGCTGGCACGCTTGACGACGGCGCGCGACGGCAGATCGAATATCTCGGCGAAAATGGCCACGATTTCGGAATCGAAATTTTTGATCTTTTCGATCCGCGCCAAGGGATTGAGCATGTCGTGATGCCCGAACTTGGCATGGTGCTTCCCGGCATGGTGATCGCTGCCGGAGACAGTCATTCGACGACCTATGGCGCATTTGGCGTCGTGGGCTTTGGCATCGGCACGTCGGACATCGAGCATCTGCTCGCGACGCAAACGCTCGTCTATCGCCGACTGAAGGCGATGCGGGTGAATGTCGATGGCCGATTGGCGCCAGGGGTGACGGCGAAGGATCTGATCATGGAAGTGATCCGCCGGATCGGCGCCGATGGTGCATCAGGCCATGCGGTCGAATTTGCGGGTACGGCGATCGAGGCGCTGGGCGTCGAGGCGCGGATGACGATCTGTAACATGGCGGTCGAATGTGGTGCCCGTGTGGCATTGATGGCGCCCGATGAGAAGGTCATCGACTATATCGCGGGTTGCCCCCGCGCGCCCTCGGCGGAATTGCTCGAGCAGGCGCGCGCCGAATGGTCCTTGCTGCATAGCGATCCCGGAGCCCTATTTCACAAGGAGATCGAGCTGGATGCGGGTGAGGTGCCGCCCATGGTGAGTTGGGGCACCAGTCCCGACCAGTCGTTGGCGATCACTGACTGCGTCCCCGACCCCGATGACATTCCGGTCGCACGCCGCGCCGACGCAGTTCGCGCGATGGCATATATGGGGCTGTCGCCGAACACACCGCTGCAGGACATTGCGATCGACCGTGCCTTCATCGGGTCGTGCACGAATGCGCGTCTGTCGGACCTGCGCGATGCAGCGAAAATCCTGAAAGGTCGCAAGGTCGCCCCAGGAGTCCGTGCGATGATCTCGCCCGGGAGCAGCAATGTGCGACGCGCGGCGGAGGACGAGGGGATCGACCGCATTTTCATCGACGCCGGGTTTGAATGGCGGCGCTCGGGTTGCTCGCTCTGTCTCGCGATGAACGACGATAGCCTTGCGCCGGGCGAACGCTGCGCGTCGAGCACCAATCGCAATTTCGAAGGACGGCAGGGGATTGGCGGACGCACACACCTTATGAGCCCGGCCATGGTGGCTGCGGCCGCGGTGACCGGCAAGCTCGCCGACGTGCGCTCGCTCGCCGCGGTGGGAGCGTCGTGATGGAGCGGTTTCTGCGCGTCTCTGGCCCGGTTGCGGCGATGCCGGGAGCGAATATCGATACCGACGTGATCATGCCCAAGGCGTATCTCAAGGGCATCGACCGGTCTGGGCTGTCGATCGGCCTGTTTCACGATCTGCGCTTTGACGAAAGCGGTACGGTGCGGGAAGATTTCATCCTCAATCGCCCCGATATGGCGGGCACGCGCTTCCTGCTTGTCGGCCCCAATTTCGGCTGTGGTTCGTCGCGTGAACATGCCGTGTGGGGCATGCTGCAATATGGCATCCGCGGCATCATCGGGTCGTCCTATGGCGCGATCTTTGCGGACAATGCGGCGAACAATGGCTTGCTGCTGTTGTCCCTGCCGGTCGAGGATGTTGGGGCGCTTGCCGCGACGCTCGAAGACGGGGCGGGAGAGATGACCGTCGACCTTGAGGAACAGCGGATCGAGATCGACGGTCATGGGACTGGATTCGATATCGACCCCGCGGTGCGGCGCGCGCTGATGCTGGGGCTCGACCGGATCGGCGAAACGCTGACCCATGCCGAGGATATCCGCGCGTTCGAGAAAGCCTATCTCGCGCGCAAGCCGTGGCTTATAGCCGGGCAGGAGTGATGAGCGCACACCCGGACTATTCCGATCTGATGCCCGGGTTTTGCTGGGCAGACATCGACGCAGACGGCGTGCGGATCCGCGCCGCGATCGGCGGCTCGGGGCCGCCGCTGCTGTTGCTTCACGGCCACCCACAAACACATCTGACATGGTTCAAGGTCGCTCCCGAACTGGCGAAGCGCTTCACCGTCGTCGCGACCGACCTGCGCGGGTATGGCGACAGCGAGAAATTGCCGGGCGATGCGCTCCATCTCAACTATTCAAAACGCGCGATGGCTGCCGATCAGGTCGCGGTGATGACGGCGCTCGGGTTCGGGCGGTTCGACGTCGTCGCGCACGATCGCGGCGCGCGCGTCGCGCACCGCATGGCGCTCGATCATCCTGATCGCGTCGCGCGGCTGGTGCTGCTCGATATTGCGCCGACCGCGACGATGTACGACCAGACAGACCGGGCGTTCGCGACGCGCTATTTCTGGTGGTTCTTCCTGATCCAGCCGTTCGACCTGCCCGAACGGATGATTGCGGCCGATCCCGATCATTTTCTCGACCGCCATCTTGCCGGACAGATCAAGGTCGAGGGCTCGCTCGATCCGCGTATCGTGGCTGAATATCGACGCTGTTACCGCGATCCCGCGACGCGCCACGCGATCTGCGAGGATTATCGCGCGGCGGCGAGCATCGACCTCGACCATGATGCCGCCGACAGCGACCGCCGGATCGAGGCGCCGCTGTTGCTGCTGTGGGGCGCACAGGGCACGGTCGGCGAGCTTTTCGATGTCATGGAAAGCTGGCGGCCGAAGGCGGTCGACCTGCGCGGACGCGCGCTGCCGTGCGGGCACAGCCCGCAGGAAGAAGTGCCGGATTTGTTGCTGGCCGAACTCGACCGCTTTTTCACCGCGACCTGACGACCCGATCAGCGCGCGGGCAGAATGATGGCGCGGCATTCGCCAAAGCCGATCGACACAAAGCCGTCGGCATCGGCTGACGCGCGCAGGATGACTTCGTCACCATCTTCCAGAAAAGCTCGCTGTTCGCCGTTGGGAAGCAGGAGTGGATCGCTGCCGCCCGTCGTCAGCTCAAGCAGACTCCCGAAGCCGTCCCGTGTCGGCGCGGAGATCGTGCCGGTGCCGAGCAGGTCGCCGGGGGTCAGGTCGCAGCCGTTCGAAGCGTGATGCGTGACGATCTGCGCAAGCGTCCAATACATGCTCGTCGCCGGGCCACTGCTCAGTCGGACGGGAGCGGCACCTGCGGCGCGCATGGCGGCTGTGAGCAGAAAGACCTCAAGCGTCAGCCCGAACGCGCCCTGCGCCTGATCGGCCGTGTCCCACAGATAGGGAAGGGGGGCAGGATCACCCTCCGGCCGCGGAGGCTGGGCGATGCGAAACGGCGCGAGGGCTTCGGTCGTCACCACCCAGGGCGACACGGTCGAGTGAAAATTCTTGGCCAGGAAGGGGCCGAGCGGCTGATACTCCCATGCCTGAAAATCGCGCGCGGACCAGTCATTGAACAGCGAAAGACCTGCGATATGGCGCCCGGCGTCGCCGATTGCGATCGGGTCGCCCAGCCTGTTGCCTTCGCCGACCCAAACGCCGAGTTCGAGTTCATAGTCGAGCCGATGCGTGGGTCCGAAGATCGGCGCACTGGCTTCGGCGGGCTTCTGCTGACCGCTCGGCCTGACGACTGGCTCGCCCGACACGCGCACCGATGAGGCACGGCCATGATAACCGATCGGCACATATTTATAATTGGGGAGCAACGGATTGTCGGGGCGGAACTGGCGACCGACATTGTTCGCATGATGGATGCCGACATAGAAATCGGTGTAGTCGCCGATCCGCGCCGGAAGGTGCATAGTGCAGGCCGCGGCGTCATGCAGCAGCGGCGCGACGATGCTCTCCATCGCGGGGTCGGACAATATTGCGCTCAGTCGCCGTCGTAACGCCGCGCGGTCGGCGGTGCCGAGCGCCATCAGTGCATTGAGCGTGTCGTCCTGGCATGTTTCGCTGACCGGTGCGGGGAGCAGGTTGGCGACCGCACAGTCGCGAAGGTCCAATATGGAATCGCCGATTGCGACGCCGGCGCGTGGGGCCGCGCCGGGGAATGAATAAATCCCGTAAGGCAGGTTCTGGACCGGGAAACAGGGATGTCCGTTCGCTGACGCGACCCAACTGGTGCGTGCCGCATCGTGGGTCTCGTCGATCAGCCAGCGCATTATCGTGCCTCCTCGGCCGCATCGAGGTGAGGCAGAAGCGCCTGCACGAAGGTGGGTACGGTTTCGGTATGCAGACCGGCGATGTTTATACGCCCGTTTGGCGCCATATAGATGCCGTGATCCTCGCGCAGCGTGGCGATTGCGTTAGTGGACAGAGGCAGCATTGCGAACATGCCCCTCTGCGCGGCGATTGTCGACAGGCGCGAATCTGCGGCGGCGAGCGCTTGGCGAAGGCCATTGATCCGTGCACGCATAACGTTGAGTTCGGCCTCCCATTGGGCCCGCAACGTCTCGTCTTCGAGGATGATGCGCACCAGCGCGGCACCATGATCGGGCGGCATTGACCAGAGGCTGCGCGCGAGGGTCAGCACATTTGAGCGGACGGAGCCAGCTGTGGCTGCGCTGGACGATTGCACCCAAAGCGCCCCGACGCGGTCGCGATAAAGGCCGAAATTCTTGTCGCAGCTGTAAGCGAGCAACGCAGTGGGCAGGGCATCAAAGATCATACGCGTCGCGGCGGCGTCGTCCGTAAGCCCGTCACCCAATCCTTGATAGGCGAGGTCGACGAAGGGAATCAGGCCGCGGGCCGCGCATAAGTCGGCAAGGGCGCGCCACTGATCGCGCGAGAAGGATACGCCCGTCGGATTGTGGCAGCAGCCGTGGAGCAGCAGCACATCGCCCGCGCGGGCCTCGGCGAGATCCTCGATCATCGCGGCAAAATCGATCGAGGCGGTGATCGGGTCGAAAAAGCGGTGGCTGCGCGTCTCCAGCCCTGCTTCGGCGAAGATGGGGCCGTGGTTCGGCCAGGTCGGCGTGCCGATCCAGACCCGCGCGGCACGGTTGGCCCGTGCAAGCAGTTCGGCGCCAAGGCGTAGCGCGCCGGTTCCGCCAGGCGTTTGCACGCCGGTCAATCGATCGTGCGAGGCGTGGCCTCCAAATACGACGGCGGCGAGCGCCTCCGTATAGGCGACGTCCCCCTCGGCTCCCAGATAGGATTTGCTGTCTTGTGTATCGATCAGCCGCGCCTCGGCCGCCTTGACAGAATGCATCACCGGGGTGCGTCCGCTATCGTCGCGAAAGACGCCGACGCCGAGGTCGATCTTGCCGGGACGCGGATCGGCGCGATGAAGCGCGATCAGGCCGAGCAGCGCATCGGCGGGTTGGGCGGTGAGTGACGCCAAGGGATCAGGCAGGATCGCGGCGAGCGGCGAAGAAAGATCGATTGTCATATGCAAGATATCGCAGCAAGATCGCGATAAATCTTTTCATAATTAGAGTTTTTTGCCAATATTTCGAGAAATTATGTCATATTATTCCATTTCGGAGAGAAAATGATCAATCTGGATGCCCTCGATCGCAAGATCATCGACGCGCTGCAGCGTGACGGCAACCTAAGCAATGCGGAACTTGCGGATCGGGTAGGCAGCACGGGGCCATCCTGCTGGCGGCGAATCCGGCTGCTTCAGGATGCAGGCGTGCTCGCGAAAAATGTCTGGCTCGTCGATGCCCCGCGGATCGGGCAGGGGGTCAACGTGCTGTGCAACATCCGGCTCAAGAGCCATTCGGCCGAACACACAGCTTCATTCGAGAATTTTGTCTGCGATCAGGACCGGGTCATGGAGTGCCTGTCGATGTCAGGCGAATGGGATTATCAGATCCGCGTCGTGGCGACGGACGTCGCCGACTACGAGATCTTCCTGATGCAGACGCTGCTCCGCAATGAGGCGGTGGCCAGTGCCGCGTCGCACTTCGCCCTGCGCGTCGTCAAATATCAGACCGTGATCCCGCTGCCGATGAATTAGGTGTCGATCATGCAATTGTGATCGCGCCGGGCCTCGCCGTAGGCGAAACAGACTTTGCAGAACGTTCCACGACTGTCTGGAGCAGCTTTCAGGCGGACGCCGGCTTGCCGTCAAAAATGGTCGCATTTGCCGCACCACGCTCTGTTTCACGTCTGGCTTGGTGACAAACGAAGGCGCCAAGTGACATGATGCCAAGCTATGGCGCGACGAAGAATGGCAATTCCTCATGGATTTTGCTTGAAAGTCGACAGTCCGCATGCGGCCATCTGGAGCCACCATCCATGATCGCTGGCATTCGGGAAGGCACCGCGAACGTCGCTACCAACCGATCGGGGTACCCGCTTGCACACGCTTTGCCCGAGCCGGGGCCAGCATGGCGAAGCGGTCGACAGCGCCGCCGCCGCAATTGCCGTTCTCGCCAAGGATCGGAGCGGAATATCGCGTGTTGTAGATGTCGAGGACAACGGCGCCGCGCTGCATCGTGAACCATCGCCCGGTCCCTTTGCTTCGAGGTCCAACCAGCGCGCTCGTTATGGCATCGTTCCTGATCGCATAGGTCCAAGGACGGGCGTCGAGCTGCTTCCAGCCGCCACTGCGCTGCATGGCCGCTACCGCATCGGCTTGGCTCAGCGATGCATCGCAATAGTGCGTCGTGTCATTGGTCCAGCGGTCGGTTCGCGATGTGCCTGAAAGCACAAAGTGCGTCCGTACCGCGCTCAGCATGCCGCCCACCAGCTCATATTCGACGAAGGAGGAGGCGTCTGCGTCGAAGCTGCCCGCGAGCGCCTGCTGCGCTTGGTGCAGGTCGATGCCAAACACGGTCATCGTCAGATCGCAGCGGATCTGGACGATCCGGCCGCGGCTGCCAGCGCGCTCGCTCCAGACAGGCTGGGCGCGGATTCCGGTCTTGCCGAGAGTCGATGTGAAAAGCTGGTCGGTCAGCCGGCCCATATTGTCCAGCATCTGCTTGTCGTCGCCCGTCGACAGGCAGACCAGGGCGCGGCCGGCGGCGTGGGCGAGTTGCTCGTCGGTAACTGCTGTGCCGAGTGCGAGCCCCATGAAATAGGGACCATCGGTGCGATCCGAGATGCGCGCGCATCGTCCGATCTCGGCCTCCATCAGCATCACCCAGTCGGCATCCTTGCGGCGTCCGCTATAGCCATGGACGCGATCATCCGTACAAAGCCGCGCGTTTGCCGCCGGCGCGCTTGCTCCGGCGCGCCAGATCGCTTCAGCCGCCCGGATCGGCGCCTCGACAAGGCGGCGGTTCTCGGCATTCTCGGCGGCGATCCGTAGCTCCTTCTCTCGCCATTCCGCCTCAATGCGCGCGCGGCTTTCCTCGGCTCGCCGGATCTCCGCAAGCAGCGCTTGCCGACGCGCCTCGTTATTTGCGGCGCTCGTCGCCTTGGCATCGGCCATGACGCTCGCGCCGCCCGACGAGCTTAGCAGGACTGCTTTGGCGCGCGGCGACCGCAACAGGCGCTCGGCAAAGTCGCTCCGCTGCATCGTCGAAATATTGCGGCGGTATGCCTCCTCTAACGCTGCAGCCGCGCGCGTGACCTTTTCACGCGCCGTGCTGCTGGCGTCGGCACATTTCTCGATCATCTCGACGATCCGTTCCGCATCGGTGAGCGCGAAGACCGCGGATTCCTCGTCGGGAACGCTGTCGAGGGCGGCGGCCAGTGCACGGTCGAACGGGCCAAGGGCGCCACGCGCGTCGCCGCTCGCCGCGGCGGCCAGCAGCTTGTTTCCTGCCGGGACGGCCGACTGGAACGGGCCATAATTTTCGAGGACGGAAACGCGCACACGGCATGCGGCGGCCAGCGGGCTCGGAGCTACGGTCTGGGCATGTCCGGGACTGAACAGGAGCGCGCCAAGTCCGAGCAAGAGACCTCGGCATGCCGCAGCGCGCATCACTCCGGAGCGCTCCAGGTGAGCGACCCCTCAAATTCTCCCGGGACGGGCTGGCAATCGCGGATCGTGGGAGTAAACCGCGCCCGGCGCGTGAGGACCCGCATCGTGGCGGCCGCAAGATCACTGTCGGGGCTTTCCAATATCTCGACATTCTCGGCTCGGCCGGCGACGGTCACATTGACCCGGTAGACGACCCGGCCGCCGCGCCCTTCACGAAGCGCGCGCTGCGGATAGTCCTCCATTGTAATCCAGGTCGACTGGTTGCGTGGTTCGGCTTCGGCAAAACGCTTCGGGCAGGCAGTCGGAGCCGGCAACGTGCCTTGTGCCACGGCCGTCGCCGCGACGCTTGAAACCAAAGCGCCGGCAACGGCGCAGACCATGCGAATGTTCATCTTTCCTCCGGAGAATTTGGTGCCAGGCAATGCGCGGGTCAAATCACGCGTTTCGGCAGACGCCCGCCTCGTTCACGACCGCATAGGAGCCAACATAGGTTGTCATCGTCAGGACATATCGCTTCACGCCGGCGTCATCGACGTTGACGTGCAGGAGATAGCTCAGGTTCGCGCCGCCTCCGGTCAGGCCGAAGTCTCCCATGATGTCGCTCTTCTGCAGGAAGTTGATGTCGATCGAGCCGGCGCGGGCGGATTTGAAGCCCCACTGTTCCTTGTTCCAGATGATGTCGGGCCGGCCGCCGCCGTCGATCACCACCTCGAAACTGTCTTCCGCCGTAACCTCTGATGGCGCGGTCTGCGCTTTGCCGCCGATGAAATAGGTCTGTTGTCCGACGTCGGGCGAGCATTTCAGAACGGTCGCGTCGGCCGTCGCTGGAGCAAGGCATGCGCCCAAGCCCAGCATAAGGATCAGTACATAGTTCATTGATTCCCCCCAATGAGTACAAGGGCACGACTAGCGGGATTTCTGCGCTCGTCATCTCAAAAATCGAACCAGTCGAGGAATTGAATGGAAATTCGGGAGGGGAGACAGGTCCGTGCCATGCCCTTAGATATTGCGGTCAGGGAGCGAGGCGCGGTTGATACGCCGCATGCGATCTGCTGTTAAGGGCCCGGGGGCGCTCAGGGGGGAACGCCGGCATGATGTCGAAGGGGGAATATATGAGGGTTCGGGGGCTGAAGCTGTTTGGCGCATTGCTCTTTATCGCAAGCCTGGGAGCATGCGACTGGAAATCGGACACGCCCCTTCTTTCCGAAGCGGATTATGTGACTCCCGCGATTGCGGGGACATATACGATGACAATTCAGGGGGCTCCCGACCCGCAGCGGATTGTAGAGAGACCGGGGCGGCAATTCGCACTGGTGGACTCCGGCAACCGGGAACTTGTCTTTTACTTGGCGGCGCTTCCGGAACTCGAACCCGGGATCGAGCTGTTTCTCGCGGAGGCCTCCGAAAAGCCACATAAGTATGAGTATTTTATCGTCGGGCTCGAGCGCGGGAGGCTCGACGTGTATTTCCCGGTTTGCAAGAATACCGCCCTGCGGCCCGGTATCGAGGAGACGGATTCCGGGGCATGTAAGTTCAACTCACGGGCGGTGCTCATGCAAGTCACTCAGGAGGCCATTGCTGACATGCGGTCGGCGAAGGTACGCCAAAGCGGCTTTGTTGTCCTACGACGCGACAAGGATTAGCGAAAGGCAGGTCTACGACTGCCCGAACGAGCTTGGTCAAATTCCGTCGCCGCGTACCGCTTTTCCGATCGGCGTGGGCAGGGCGGGCCCGGACCACTGTCCCAAATCAGGCATGAGATAGCCTATCTCGCGGCGCAGGTCGCAAATTCATTTTGTTCCGCAAGAACGTCTGCTTTCCGGGAATTCCCTCCCTAAACCTGACTGTCTCTAATCGGCCACTTGCATACGTTCCACTTTTCAGATGGCAGCCCACGGCTTGACGGGGGCGGGCAGTAATTCCAATCGACTAAGGTGGCTGGCACGGGCAGAGACGCCGCTATGAGCAACCATGACAAGTCGCGGGCATGGCGAAGCGGCATTTGCCGCGCAAACGGCATAGACATCCACTATCTCAGAACCGGCGGTAACAAGCCTCCGCTGGTTGTCCTGCACGGGTTGATTGGAAGTGGTGCATGCCTCTCGCCGCTGGCACAGGTGCTTGAAGATCATTTTGATGTCATTCTGCCCGATGCGCGCGGCCATGGAGAGTCCAGCGCTCCCGAGCAGGGGTATCTCTATCCCAATCTGGCCGACGACATTATCGGTCTGGTTGCGGAGCTTGGCCTCGAGGCGCCAATACTGGCAGGACATTCCATGGGCGGGATGACCGCGGCGCTGGCTGCCAGCAAGCTGCGTTTGGCAATCGAGGCCCTCGTTCTGATCGATCCGACCTTCATCAGCCCGGAATGGCAAAGGGAGGTTTATGAAAGCGATATTGCGGCAGATCATCGGCAATTGCTTCAGACATCAAGGGATGAACTGATTGCTCAGGCGCGACTTCGCAACCCTAGCCGCTCGATCGAACTGACCGAGTTTCTGGCCGATGCGCGGTTTCGCACCTGTATGAGCGCATTCGAAGTCCTTACACCGCCCAATCCGGACTGGCGGGCGCTCATCCGGAACATAGACGTGCCGGTGCTGCTGCTCACTGGTGATCGAGGTGTCGTCTCGCCCGAGACTGCTCAAGAGCTGGCTAACCTCAATCCTTCGCTACGTCACGAGCTCATTGCCGATGCCGGCCACGGCCTTCCGTACGACATGCCCGCCCAGTCGGGAGCTGCAATGCTGGATTTCCTGCTGAAACTTGCCATCATTCGAGACGATCGGAACGCGGTAGACTGATTCCTATTTCCGAGGCTCGTCCAGGATATCTGCTACGGACCATGTTCGCTGGTTTTGACGCGCCATCCAAAGCGGACTGACCGCAACCGGTCGCGGCCGGACTACATCAACTGTCGACATCAATGCTGCAGCGTATGAATTTTCTGCAGCGCTGGGAACGGCTTGGGCACCTCCGGAGTAATCTGGCCGAGCTTCAAAACAATAAGGATTGAACGCTTTCCACCGGGCCGCGCTCGCGCGCGGTCCGGACTAAAGCAGGGCTGCCTGCGCCAATTGCTTGCAGTTCACTGACGATGGGGGCGGAGCGCCTTCCTTCTTGCCTCTATTCCTTCGCAGTCCCAGCGCGCTGCCGATCGAGCGGCCGATCGAACCGATGATCCCTTCGCCCGAGCCTTTACCCGGCGCCGGCTGGCTGTCGACGCTGATCGAGGGATTTGAGAAGGTGCCGCCGATACGCAGCGGGTCGACCAGCTTCAGGACGGGTTTGTCTTTCGACGCACCGGCCACTGTCAGCGCGACCGTCTCCTCGTCCAGGTTGATCTGCCCGCGTCCGCTGCCGCGCGACACGGCAGTCGCGATCAGAAAAGGCGAGGGGCGAAGGATCCCGTTTTTTTGCATCGAAGGCGAGGATCGCGCAGGTGAGCGGCGTCATCGCGTCATCATCGCCGAGCTTCTGGCCGATCGCACCGCCGAGGTCTTGGCCAAGCACGAAGGCCGCGGCGCGGTTCATAGAGCCGCGGCTCGCGGTGAAGGCGATCTTGCCCGACCCGTTGCCGAAAGCCTGACGGATCGTGGTGCCACGTCCCGTGATCCGGACAAGGCCCTGTACGGGGCCGCGGATCATCTCCGGTTGGCCGACCAGGGTTTCGAGCAATGCCCCCTCGACCCTGAGTTCGGTCGAGAGAATCGGCGTGGTTTTCGTGGAGTCGACCTTGACCCAGCCGGTCATTCGTCCTGCGTCGAGCTTGGCCACGGCATTATCGAGCTTGAGGATGCGGTGATCGAGGGTGAGATCGCCCTTGAGGCTCCGGAACGCCGAGCCGCCCTCGACGAGAAGCTGAACGATAGAAAAGCGGATGATCCCGTCGGTCGGCCCCATCCGGCTGAGATCGATCCGTGTGTCGGGAATGACGCGCTTCCCGATTCTTGCTTCCTTCGCACGCGCCGCGGCCAGTCCCGCATCGTCGGCGAGATCGTCAAAGTCGAATTGCGGCGCCTCGATCGTCGCGTCGATCTTGGTCCGGCCATCGCGCTTGAGCACAGTCGCTTTGGCGCTGATCCGCGAACGGCCGATCGTGCCGCCGAGCCTGTCGATGAACCAGTCCTCGCCGATGTGACGGACCGAGCCCGAAAGGTCGATATCCTGCGTGCCGAAGAGGCCCGCTTCGATCACATAATCGAGCTTCTTGAGGCTTGTGCCCCTCGCCGTCATTTTTACCGTCATATCGCGAAAGTTGAGCGGGCCGGCGGTCGTACCGGTCGCGGACACGTCGAGGGCGTCCGAAGTGAGGCTCGCCGAAAAGGGCCAAGGGCCATTGCCCGATGGCGCTGCGAGGGCTTTGCCACGCGCCTTGAGGCGGGCTGGCGTTCCGTCGAAACTGCCAACGGCGTCGATGGCAAGGCCCTGGATGTCGTCGGCCGTGACCGTACCGGTGATATCGAGACGCCGTGTCGCATCGCGAAGCGTGAAGCGGCCCTCGTCGATCAGTAGATGACTCAGCGAAGGCGCGCCGCTATCTGCTCGCGGCGGCTTGCCGGAACGCCCCGCCCAATTGCTGTTGCCCTTGGCGTCACGGACAAGAGCGATATCGAGGCCAGTGACGCTGATCCACTGCGGATCGGGGTCCCCGGCGAGGAGGTCGAAGATTGAAAGCCGTGCGCTGGCGCGCGTCACTTTCAGAAAATCTCCTTTGCCCGCCCATGCAGGCTGTACGATCCGCAGGTCTTGGACGACGATCTCGGGCGTGAAGGAAAAGGCGCTTGTTCGCGACAGGGCACCTATTGTGACCGGTGCCTCGAATTCGGCCGAGAGGTGCCGTTCGGCCATGCCTTTGAACATGCCAATCGGAAAGGCTGCCGCACCGACAAAGAGGGTGAGGAGCAGGATTGCGGCGGCTGCGAGCGCGATCCTTGTCTTTCTTGAAAGGGAAATGCGGGGACTTTTTGCTATCGCCATTCGCGGTCACTTATCCGTCACGTCGGGCACGAAGCTGACCTGCGCAAGGCGCCAGTTTCGCTCGGGCTCTCCGGGCCAATGGCCCTCCGGTCCGTCATAGTCGTGGGGTGGATGCGCTCCGTGGACTTCGGCACGAATGAGGCGGCCGGTCTCGCGAAGCCGGATCGTCGCGCCGGGGTAGCGTTGTTCGAGCAGTTTGCGTACTTCTTCGGCATCGTCGGACAGCTTTGCGCTCGCGAGCGCCCGCGGTGCGCCATCGACGAGTTCGGCGGTGGAAGAACGGATCGCCGTCAGGCCGTCGTGCAATATGTCGAACGAAATGAAAGCCGCAGCGACCGAATCCGCCCACCACCAGCCGAGCCCGAGCCCCACGATGCCTGCGATCCCTGCCGCACCGGTCATCCAGTTGGCCTTGTTCATCAGCGCGTCGGTGTGGAGAAGCTTGTCGGACAGTTTTTCGGCAAGTGGCAGTTCCTTTCGGCCGATGATCATCGGAGGAATCATCGCGTAGGCCTGCGCCCCGATCATGAGCCAGCCGAGCCAGATGTCGCGGCCCAGAATGCGCACGGATCCAACCGTCGCATGCTCCGCTTCGATGAGCGTCATCGCCGAGTCCCAGAGCAGGAGCGCGCCGGTTCCGGCGAGCGCAACGGAAGCCAGAAAGAAGCCGAGGCCGTTCACCCGCTCGAAGCCGAAGGGGAATTTCCTCGAGTGCTTTCCCGTCCGTTCCATTCGTGCTGCGACGAGAAAGGCGATTGGTGGGACAAGGCCGAGCGTGTCCTCGATCCACGCGGTCTTCATCGTCTGACTCTGGCCGAGCACGAGGCCCATCACGGCGATGATCGATATCGTCCATGCAATGTTCCACCACTCTAGCCGTTCTGCGCGCTTCAATGTATCGCGCAGCGCGGACGGCAGCTCGTCCGCGTGCGTTCGCGCGGCCGCGGCGCCGTTCATTGCGGATCACCTCCGTCGCGTGTGCTCGCCTCGACGACGCTGATCCAGCGGTTCTCGCCATTCTTCATCGCGGCGCGCCATTCGATCGCCTTTTCGCCCTGACCGGAGGTCGCGAGAGGAGGGGAGAGGGCCGCAGCCGTCTCGAGCAGAGTCCCTTTGCGAAACGGTGCGACCACAAGATCGACACCGCCTTCGTCGAGGCGGGCAAGCAAAGGTTCAAGCTCGCCGGTCTCGACGCGCGATATGGCGTGGGTCCGCTTTTGAAGCCGGTCGAGGAGACGAAGCGCCTCTGGCGGCAGCGGGGCCGTTGCCGCGACCCTGATTTCGCCGCGCGCCTCGATCGCGGTCAGCGTTCCGTCGGGATCCTTGGGAAGTGCATCGCAGCCAGCCAAGGGCAGGGCGATCAGAGCGGCGGTGATCCAGCGCCGGAAGCATGGGCGGTACACGCGGGCGAAAGCTCAGTAGGAGGGCGGATCGCTGGCGGGAAAGGATTCATCGCCCGCCTGGTCGACCGGGGTCCACTCCCTGCGCGGTGTATCGCGCATCGCGTCGGGCCCCGCCGATCGCGTCTGATCGAAATTTTCCTTATGGGTTTCTCCATCGCGGAATGCCGCGGAATGGCTCTCGTCTTTCTTTGTCGCGGGCTTCGACTTCCGCGTAAACCAGAGCAGGGCGCCAATGGTCAGGGCGCCCAGCAATTTTCCGAAGTGCGAGCTGCCCGGCGGCTGGCGTGTAGCATCATAGGCCATGTCATATCTCCCGAATTGGCTTTCCCTTCAAACGTGCGACGCCGTCCGGAGTTGCCAAGGGGAAGCCGCAACGGCGGAGCCGGGTGTCAGAAACGGCGATGAAAGCTGAAGAGGCCCGCATCGGGATCGCCGCTGCCGAGGATGAGACCGCGTAATATCTGGGCCGCCATCATCGAGAACGTGATCCCGTTGCCGCCATAGCCCATCGCCGCGTAACAATTCTTCATTCCCGGAACGCGGCCGATCGTCGGGGTTCCCAGCGGGCTATTGCCGAAGCTTCCGGCCCAGGCATAAGCCGGCGTCGGGTCGATATTGGGAAGCAGTGCCCCCAGCTCTCGCGAAAGCGTTGCGCATTTCGAGCCTATTTGCGCATCGCGCGTCGCGGCGTCGGCATAATCCTCGTCCTCCCCGCCGCAGATGACGACGCCGTCCGGCGTCGTGCGGATATAGAGATAGGGATCGGATGCTTCCCAGATCAGTGCGGCGCCGGGCCAAATGTTAGGGGGCTGCGGCCGTGTCGCGATCGACCAGGTTGACATGATGCTGTTGCCCTTTTGGCGGGGACGCCCTTCGGCATCTCATAGCCGGTCGCACAGAGGGCATGGGCAGCCTGAATCTCGCAGCCTGTCGTTGTCCCGATCGTAAAGCCGCTATCCGACGGATCGATCTCGCTTGCATCTTTGGGCGCATAGATCTTCGCCCCTCGCCGCGCAGCGATCCCCATATAGGCTGCTGCCATGCGGCGCGGATCGGCGGTGTAGTTGCCGAAACCGAGCAGCGCAGGCGCCGGGCGATTCCGGTTCTGCGGCGGAGTTCGGCCGGTGCGAGCAACTCGACCTCGAAACCTGTACGTCGGCGTGCCTCGGCTTCCCGTTCGAGGCCCGCCCGGTCGAGGACATTCCCGTCGAGATAGATCGATCCGCGCGTCGCGGCGTCGACATCGAGGCCGAGCCGCTGGGTACGCGCCCGCAACGCCTCGACCCCAGACAGGGTCGGCGCCAGATGCGCTCGGCACGGTCGAGTACCACGATATCGAGGCCTGTTTCGCTCAGCGTCTCGGCAATCAGTGCGCCCGAAATGCCCGCGCCGATAATCGCCACGTCGCATTCGACCTTGGGCGGGAGGCGCCGTATGGCGAGGGGAGGGCGGCGCCGATCCAGCCAGAGCGGGCGTCCGGTTCTGAGATCGCGGTGGACGGTCGATGATGCCGTGGTCATGCCTGCTGGGGCCGGATTTCGAAGCTGGCCACCGACGCGTCGGCGATCCACGCCGCGCCGATTGCTTCGGCTTTCGTCTCGTCATAGCCATCGACGATCGCCCCGAACCCCTGGACGTCGCTTTCCGCCCATTGATCTACTGTGATGACGGACAAGCCATGGCTCTCGATGATCCGGATAAAGGCGGAAAGGGCGACGGGCGCGTCGCGCCGGAAGCCGATCTTGATGTGCGCGATACGCCGCTGCGGTGCATGACGCTCGGTAATGGCAACGGCTGCCAGAACGAGAAGCGCGGCAAGGCCGCCGAAGATCGCGAGCTCATAAAAGCCGATGCCGAAGAGCATGCCGAGTGTCGCCGTGGTCCAGAGCGACGCGGCGGTCGTGAGGCCGCGTACATTGAACCCCTCACGGAATATGACACCGCCGCATAAAAAGCCGATCCCTGTCAATATGCCGTGCGCCATGCGAACCGGGTCTATGCGGATCACCTCGATCGGTGCATCGTTGAGCCATGCCATCTGATGCACCGCCGAAAGCATCAACAGGCAGCAGGAAAGCGCGACGAGAATATGCGTGCGAAGGCCAGCGGGGCTCGCGCGATATTCCCGCTCTGCGCCGATGATCGCCCCGGCAATGATCGCGCCGAGGATAGGCCAGAGCAGATCGGGCGCCATCACACTCATGCGAGGATCAGGGCTGAAGCCTGGCGGGCGTGCCGGGGGTCGCCGTCAAACAGGGAAGGATTCAAACCATGATCCTCTTAACTTAGGTTCTTGCTCAAACGAGCGGCTGCCGCAAAAGGATGCGCGCCGATCGCGTGGGTCTTGTCTGCCAAGGGCTTGCGGCGATAGGGTACGGCCGCCATCAACGGCGTCGAACCGCTGGTGGAATGACCGGAAAGAGGGGGTATGGAATCGACGCGAATAGGGGCGCTTGGGCGCGATGCGCGCGCGAGCAGGCTGATCATCGGCCTGCTGACGCTTGGCTTTGCGGCGCTTCTGGCGGCGGCCGTCGCCACCTTCTGGATCCAGCGTCAGAATGAGGAGAGTTCGGCGCTAGTTGCGCACACGCTTTCAGTCGAGACGAGTCTTGGTGGATTTGCCAGTGCAGCAGAGCGTCTCGAAACCGCCCGGCGCGGATTGTTGCTGACGGCGAACCCGGATTTTTTGCCTGTCATCGACGATACCGAAACGGCAGCGCGGATGCGCCTTGAAGAGCTTTCGCAGCGCATCGCCGACAATCCCGCACAACGCGCACGTGTAGAGCGCCTTCGCACGCTTCTCGATGAATATGCGGCCTATCGCCAGAAGGCCCAGCAACTCTCCGGCGCGGCGCGTGGAGACATGGTCGCCGGCTTCATGACCGATCCTGCAGTCCTGCGCATTCGGGAGATGCGCAGCGTCGTCGAAGCGATGATCGCGGAAGAGGTGGGATTGCTTCGCGCCCGCGAGGCGCAGCAGCGGACGATGCAGCGCCTCTTCGGCGCCATGCTCGTTGCGACCGGCTTCCTCATTCTCGTCGTTGCAGGTGTCACGCTCTGGCTTGTACGGCGGAACCTCGCCGAGCTTCGCGCGTCGCGTGCAGAGCTTCGTTACCTCAACGAAGGGCTCGAGCAACTCGTTGATGCCCGCACTGGCGAACTCAAGCGCGCGAATGCCGAAATCCAGCGCTTTGCCTATATCGTCAGCCACGACCTTCGCTCGCCGCTCGTCAATGTCATGGGTTTCACCGCCGAACTCGAAACAGCCCGTCAGTCGATCGCGGGCTATGTAAGCAAGAGCGACGCCGAGGGGTGGTCGGCGCCTGACGCGACGACACGGCTCGCGATCGAGGAGGATCTTCCCGAAGCGATCGGCTTCATCCGCTCATCGACGCAGAAAATGGATCGGCTCATCAATGCGATCCTGAACCTGTCGCGTCAGGGACGCCGGACGCTCGCGCCGGAGACGCTCGATCTCGGCGAGGTGGTGCAGGGTATCGTTGGAAGCCTCCGCCACCGCATTGACGAGACGGGCACAAGTCTCCACGTCGATACTTTGCCGAAGGTGGTCAACGACCGCGTCGCCGTCGAGCAGATCCTGTCCAATCTTGTTGAGAATGCGCTCAAATATCTGGAGCCGGGACGGCCGGGCGTGATCGAGGTAACCGGCGGCAGCGACCTCGGACGCGCCTGGGTATCGGTTGCCGACAATGGTCGCGGCATAGAGCCGCGCGATCATGAACGGATTTTCGATCTGTTCCGCCGCTCGGGCGCGCAAGATCAGCCGGGCGAGGGGATCGGGCTTGCTCACGCCCGGGCGCTGGCATATCGCCTCGGCGGCTTTATCGAAGTCCAGTCCGAATTGGGTGCGGGGTCCACCTTCCGGCTGATCCTGCCCATCGAATGGCAAAGCGGAGAAGAGGATGCCTGACCAACTACCCGTCAATATCGTGATGATCGAGGACGATGAGGGGCATGCGCGCCTCATCGAGAAAAATATCCGGCGCGCCGGTATCTCGAACACGATCCATCATTTCCTCGACGGCACTTCCGCGCTGTCGTTCCTGTACGACAGCGATCATGGTCCGGTCCGCAACGGCCCGGCACTGATCCTGCTCGATCTCAACCTGCCCGACATGAGCGGCACCGACATATTGGCTAAGATCAAGGGCGATGGCAGCCCGCTCCGCCGGACTCCCGTCGTGGTCCTGACCACGACCGATGACAAGATCGAGATCCAGCGCTGCTACGATCTCGGCTGCAACGTCTACATCACCAAGCCGGTGAACTATGAGAATTTCGCCGACGCCATCCGGCAGCTCGGTCTCTTCCTGTCGGTGATCCAGGTCCCCGATCCCGATCCTGCCTGAGGCCTGCTTGCCCCATATTCTCTATATCGATGACGATGACGGCATCCGCCGCCTTGTGTCGCGTGCGCTCGCCCGAAAAGGCTTCGAGGTAAGCCTCGCCGCCAGCGGTGCGGAAGGCATCGCTATGACGAAGGAGGGCGGGCATGACCTGATTGCAGTCGACCATTATATGCCCGGGCAGGACGGCCTCTCGACGCTGGAGGCGCTGCGTGCGCTTCCCGATTGTCCGCCGGTTGTCTATGTCACCGGTTCCGAGGAAAGCCGCATCGCGGTCGCCGCGCTGAAGTCCGGGGCCGACGACTATGTCGTAAAATCGGTAGGCGAGGATTTCTTCGACCTTCTCGCGAACAGTTTTGAACAGGTTCTGGACCGGGCCGAGCTTCGCCGTGAGCGGCGACGGGCCGAGGAGGAATTGCGCGCGAGCAATTTGCGGCTCGAGGCGCTGCTGAAGGAGGTCAATCACCGCGTCGCGAACAATCTTCAGATGGTCATGTCCTTCATCGCGCTGCAGGCGAAAACCCTCGGCGACAGCGCCGCGCGCGAAACGCTCGAAAAGACGCAGGCGCGGATCGCGACGATCGCTCAGGTCAACCGACGGCTCTACACGACGGATGATGTCGAATATGTCGCGATGGACGACTATCTCGCGGGGCTTGCCGCTGACCTTGCGGCGAGCTGGTCGAACGGGGACGCGCATCGCATGATCGAAGTCTCGGCTGACCCGGTGCGTCTCTGTACCGACAAGGCTGTCGCGCTCGGGATGATCACAAATGAGTGGGTGAGCAACGCGTGCAAATACGCCTATGGCGAAGAACATGGTGGGGTCATTCGTATCGTCCTCCGCGCCGGTGGGGAGGACCTTCTTGAACTGGCGGTGGAGGACGATGGAGTTGGCCTTCCGGCAGATGGTGCCGTCAGGGGGACGGGTCTCGGAACCCGGCTGATCGACGCGCTCGGCCGTACGCATCGTGGGAAAGTGTATTATGGTCCGGTTCCTGCCACGGGGGCCGGCACCCGCGCCATGATCAGCTTGCCGCTACGTGCGGGCGATCTTGCCTGACGCGCCGACGATATAGGGGCCGTCTTTAGCCCGTTGCGATTTCGGCCAGCACCGAACGCCGGATATCGAACTCAAAGCCATTCGTAGCGGCGGCTTGCTCGGTCGTGGACATGATCCTGACGCGACCCTTCGTAATTCCGCGCTGCTCGAGGAAGCGGGCGAGGGCATCGGCGCGCCGCTCGCTAACGCCATCGCTGTCGGTTCTGAAAATGAGGCGCGTGTCGGGCGCAGCTTTGAGGATATCGGCAATCCTCGCCATTTGGCCGAGGGCGTGCGGCGAAAGCGTGGTACCGTCCTTCTCGAAAGCTTCGGCGGGGATGTGGAAGCGGGCTTCGACCCCGCGGCCTTGGGCGACCCATTCGGCGATTTCCCGCTCGAGACTGCCCGGCTTCGCGATCATCGTCGCACCGTCAGGGAGCACAACCAGATCGGTCGCCGGCGCACGCTGCACCGGTTCGGTTGTCGGGCTCTTGCATGACTGAAGCGACAGTGCTGCGGCCGCGACAACAAGAAACAAGGTCATCGACAGAAGAAGGCGGGCCATAAATCGTCCTGGCTTTTTGGTGGCCCCTCGCATGGGTTCAACGCCGCAAGGCGGGTCGCGTTGCCTTGCCGGCTGCCGGAACTTTGCCGTCCGTACAGCGTTAACGGCTCATCGATGCAAAATGACATTGCGGCCGCGGTCGCGGGCTTTGGACCATGTTCAAGGCATCGGAATTTTGCGCACCAAAAAAAGGGAGAATGCCATGTTTCGTTACGCCATTATCTTCGCGGTGATTGCCCTCATCGCCGCGCTTCTCGGCTTCGGCGGCATCGCGGGTCTGTCCGCCGATTTCGCCAAGATCCTGCTGGTTATCGCGGCGGTGCTCTTTGTCGTCGGCATCCTGTTCGGGCGCGGCGGTCGCCGTACATTGCCCTGAGCATTTCAGATATCGGGAGCGCCGGGTGATACTTGGCGCTCCCTCTTCGACAAGGCGGCCTTCCGGGCCGCCTTTTTTAGTGCGCCGAATGCAACCGCCGCATAACAAAAAGGCCCGTCGAAGCGGGCCAAGTCCGAAGCGTCGGGCGCGCTTCGCGGGGAAGGGATTAGTTGCCGGTGCCCGGCTTGCCGGTCTTGGGTGCCTTGCCATCTTCGAGACGACCTTCGTTCCGAAGACCGCGGCCTTCCTGGGCCTTGCGCTGGCTTTCCGGGGAGGCGCCATTCTCATAGGCTTCTTCCTTCGCATAGCCGGCGGCTTCCTTGATCTTGCCTTTGACGCTCATGATGTTTCTCCATCTGGTTGCACAGGATCAACCGGGTGAACCCGCCGAAGTTGCCGTCGCGGCGCGCGTAATGCTGATTTTCCGAAATCGTCATAACATGGATCAAGACGGTGGTTTTCGGGGGAACAATCGCGTTTGGCGGCGCGTCTCGCGGAGGTCTGCTCCCCCGCAGGCGCAATCGAAGAAGAGGATGTCCCGATGTCGCAGAACCCCAACCAGCAGGGCAATCAGCCGAACAAGAACCCCGGTCAGGATCGTCAGCAGGAACAGCAGGACGACGTGAACCGTCGCCAGCCGGGTCAGGATGGTGACGATCGGCAGCAGGATGGCAATGACGATCAGAATCGTCAGAACCGCTAAACAAAAGACGCGCATTGCTGCGCGCTTTTGGCCGGGTCGCGATCCGTCGCGGCCCGGCTTTTTATGCCTCCACAACTTAACCCAGGTTGTTTCGGAACATCGGCCACATGTCTAGCCACGGGACGGGCAATCGTTCGTTAGCGACCCACGAGCGAGTGTCAGGGGGACTCTCGCTCGCGGCTCCCGCAGCAGAGGCCTGAAAGGCTCCGCCCCACCAGGCGGAGCCTTTCGTTTCTCAGGCGACCCCGCGCATCAGCCCCGGCACCAGCGGGGCAAGCTCCCGCGCAAGATAACCGAGCGGCCCCATTGTTTCCGACAGGCGGCGGCCTGCTTCCCCGTGGAGCCATATACCCCATGCAGCGGCGTCGAGCGGCGCCAGACCTCGCGCACCCAGTCCGGCGATCAGCCCGGCGAGAACATCTCCCGATCCGCTAACCGCAAGGCCGAAGCCGCCGCCTGCATATGCAAGGCAGGTGTCGCCGACCATCAGATGGCTGGTCGAACCCTTGACCATCACGGCGCAGCCAAAGGTGGAGGCGGCTTTCGTCAACGCTGCCAGAGGATCGGCCGTCACGGTTTCGCGGGTAAGATCGAGCATGGCGGCAAGCTCACCCTCGTGCGGAGTCAGCACGATATGTGCTCCGCGTTCCCGGATTGCATCAACATGGTCGGCCGCAGCGCGGAGCGCGAAAGCGTCGAGCAGCAGGAACATGTCGTCTGGCAGCTTCGGAAGAAGATCGGCGAGAAGGGTGCGCACGCCCGCTTCGTCGATCATCGCGGGCCCGAGGACGATGGCGTCGTGATTGGGAATTTCCTCGAGGACCAGATCGGCGCTATCG
The DNA here is from genome assembly GCF_900108295.1 of Sphingopyxis sp. YR583. NCBI lineage: Bacteria > Pseudomonadati > Pseudomonadota > Alphaproteobacteria > Sphingomonadales > Sphingopyxidaceae > Sphingopyxis > Sphingopyxis sp. YR583. The sequence continues at coordinate 265,594 of NZ_FNWK01000004.1, forward strand.
GGCGCAATCTCGCCTGCTTCGGTTTCGGGGAGAGCCAGTACGGCGCAGGCTGGAAAGGCTATGCCGATCGGTATGGCTGCCGAGGCGATTGTCGCAATCGTGACTTTGCCGGCGCCGGCCCGGAACGCTGCCTCCGCGGTGAGCAGCATGCCGCCGGGTACGCGGCGCGATCCGCCGATGACGAGAACGCGGCCGCGCCCGTTCTTGTCGACATTGTCGTGATGATCGGGGAGCGGATTCGCCTTCAGCCAGGCGGTGTTGAGCGGTGTGGATTCAGCCACGGGCGGCGACCATCGCATCAGGTTCGCGCGTCACCGGGACCTCGCCGGTCATGGGCGCGGTAACATTGTAGCGCGAGAGGACGAGATTGCCGTCGCGCCCCTTTGCCGGGTCGAACCGATATTCGGTGATTGCGCAATTCGCCACGTCGCCCTCGCGGTCGATGGCCAGTATTTCCTTCTCGCCCAGATTTTCGATGATCGTGCGCAGGCACAGCACCACGACCTGGTGCGCGACGATCATGACGCGGCGACCGCCATAATGAAGCGAAACGGTGTCGAGGAGCGACCTCAGGCGCAGGATGACATCGCACCAGCTTTCGCCCCCGGGCGGGCGATGGTAGAATTTTCCGAGCAAGGTCCGGAACTCGGCTTGTTCGGGATGGGTCGCCTCGATCCCGCGATGCGTGAGCCCGTCCAATATCCCGAATTCCTTTTCGCGAAGCCGCTCGTCAACGCAGATTTTTTCCTGTTCGTCGCACCCGCCGGCTCCGCGGAATATCTCCGCCGTCTGGATGGCGCGAAGATAAGGTGAAGCGAGCATGATCTCGGGGCGGCCATTTTCCTCGCCCTCGGCGAACCACTCCCCCAGCGCCCGCGATTGCTCTTCGCCCAGCCTGGACAAGGGAACGTCAACGTCACGGTGGTCGAGCGCAATGCGGAAGTCGCCCGCCGCGTCGGCGGCATCGCGCGCCACATTGCCCGCGCTCTGGCCGTGACGCACGACCCACAATGTGGAAGGCCAGCGAGGCGTCATATCTACGTGTCGCTCGCTGGCTTTTGATGTTTGGCGGTATTGGCTGGGCGCCAATCGGCATCGACGGCGATCATCACGACCGCGAAACGAAGCTGCCCGTCGTCGTTGGTGACATTGATCCGAAGCTCCTGATCCTTCAGCAGCAGCAAGGGATCGTCGTGGATAAGCCCGCCGCCGTAACGGACCGCTTCGTGCCGTGCCGCATTGTCGTCGGGCAGTTCATGGCCCTGATCGTCGATGTCTTGCGTGCCATCGCAGACATGAAAATAATAGCGTGGCATGTCGGGTCGTCTCCTGTCTCCACAGGACTAAACCGGCGAGACGGTGTTTCGATGCAGGTAAAGGTCCGAAAAATCCGCCATTTGCCGCAGAATTCCAAGATCGCCGATGGTAAGCCGCCGCGAAATGCGTCGCACCGCACCGGCATCTTCCAGCAGTTTGATCGTCCGGTTGATGTGGACGGGCGTGAGCCCCAGCAAGTCTGCCAGCTGCTCCTGCGTCAACGGCAATTCGAACCCGCTGACGTCCTCCCGCGCGATCTGCTGTACGCGGTAGAAGATCTCGCAAAGAAGGTGGGCAAGCCGCGCCAGGGCGTTGCGGCGGCCGATGTTGAGGAGCCACTCACGGCCGATCGAGGCTTCGATCAGAATATCGACGAGAACGGCCCGCGCGAGGTTGGGCCGCGGGGCGACCAGTTTCTCGAAGTCCTTGATCGAGAACACCGCCAGTTCCACCGGCGTCAGCGCTTGCAGGCTATGGTCCGCCGTTTCGACATAAAGCGACTGGAAATCGAGTGCATCGCCCGGAATTTTAAGGGCAACGATCTGGCGCCCCCCGTCGGCGGACGTCTTCTGGCGATAGGCATAGCCTTGCAACAGGACGGGGCATACCGTCGCCTTCTCGCCTTCGCGCAAAATATGCTCGTTCGCTTCGAGGCGGCGGATGTTGAAGGGAAGGTCGCGGATCGCCTGCTGGTCGTCAGCGGATAACGGGCTATGGCTCAAGAGCTTGCGAATGAAGATCCCGAGGCGATCCTCTTTTGTCATGGCAGGATCGTCACCCATCCAGCGCACCAACATGGGCATGACTTCTGCGGTATCCGATCAAGGCGTTGTGATGGCGCATACAGAGAGAACATCGGGGGTATCCGATGGGTTCCGTATACGGACAACGAATGTGTCACAGTCCTTATGGCCGCGAATTCACAGTGACGATCCAACATGGATCAAGTCGACGGGCCCTGCTTTCAGCTAGGGATGCTCGGGGTTTTACCGAGGATGGAGATGCCCGCCTTGTTGACCGACGATACCTGGGCCGCGCTCGTTGAAGCAGAAGATAGCTACGGCGAAGGCGCCGAGACCCATGCTCTTGCAAGGGCCGCTGCTGCACGTCAGCAGGGTGACGAGAAGCAGGCACATATTTGGGCCGCGGCCGCCAACGAGCTTCACATTCTGCACAACATAAACAAGCAATGGGCCAAGCCGCGCGCCCGGCCCTTCGGCGCACATCGACCCTCCGCTTGAAACAGGACTAGCCGTTAACGATGGTGCCGCCGTTCGGGTGCAGGACCTGTCCCGACATGTAACTGCTGTCGTCGCAGGCGAGAAACAGGAAAGAGGACGCGACTTCGTTGGGTTCGCCCGGGCGTTTCATCGGGGTGCTTTCACCGAAGGTCCTCACCTTGTCGACCGGCGCGCCGCCGCGGGGATTGAGCGGCGTCCATATAGGCCCCGGGGCGACGGCGTTCACCCGGATTCCCTTTTCCACCAGATTCTCGCTCAGCGAGCGGGTGAACGCCGTAATGGCGCCTTTGGTGGCACTATAGTCGAGCAACCCCGCGCTTCCCTGATACATGGTTACGCTGGTGCAGTTGATGATCGCGGCGCCCTTCTTGAGGTAGGGAAGAGCAGCCTGTACGAGGTAGAACATTCCAAAGATATTTGTCTGAAACGTCCGTTCGAGCTGGCGGGGCGCGATATCGCGAATATCGTCGGCAGGGTGCTGCTCGCCTGCGTTGTTGACGAGAATGTCGAGCCGGCCGAAGGCCTTCATTGCGGCGTTGACGATCTTCTCGGCCGCCTTGGGATTGCCGATGTCGGCCTTGACGACGATCGCGCGACGGCCTTCGGCCTCGACGATTTTCACCGTCTCCGCCGCGTCGTCCTTGTTGCTGTGATAGGCGATCGCGATATCGGCGCCTTCGCGTGCGAACAGTGCCGACACGGCGCGGCCGATGCCGCTATCGCCTCCTGTTACGATCGCGGCCTTGCCCTGCAATCGCCCCGATCCTGGGAAGCGAGGCTGCCATTTCGGCGCCCGGTCCAGATCGCTTTCCCGGTCGGACGGCGGGTCCGCGATCGTCTTGCTTGCGCCGACCTGCTTCTTGAGCTTGGCGGCCGCCTTGCGCTTGCCGGCCTTTTCGGTTGCGCTTTCTCCCGTCTTTCCGGCTTTGGGTCCTTTTGCCAAAACCAATTTCCTTTCCGGCTGCAGGGATGAGGTGGCGGGCAGGCTGTCGGCGGTTCGACAATCCCCGTCCCGATAAAGTGACGCACGGCGTCACGGCAGGTTCCAGCAGGCCGCCGCCGAAGTCGTGGCGCGCGCCCGGAGCGTCGAGGTCTTCGCCTGTGACGGAACGCCAGACCTGCTTGAGCATTTTCTAGATGGAAAGGGAGATTTCGATGGCTGTACGCGCCTATTGGAAAGGACAGATCCGCCTTGCCCTGGTGTCGATCCCGGTCGAGATTTACGCCGCCACCAAATCGGGCGCGGCGATCAGTTTCCGCCAGATCCACGAACCGAGCGGCAAGCCGGTCAAATATGAGAAGGTGGTGCCCGGCATCGGGCCGATCGACACCGACGATATCGTCAAAGGCTATGAAACGTCGAAAGGCAATTATGTCCTGCTCGACGAGGAAGAGATCGAGGCGGTCAAGCTCGACAGCAAGCGCACGCTCGAACTGCTCCAGTTCGTTGATGCCGGCGACATCGACATCCTCTATTATGCCAAGCCTTACTATGTCGTCCCCGCCGACGAACTCGCCGAGGAAGCCTATATCGTCCTCCGCGAGGCGCTTAAGCGCACGAAGAAGGTCGGGCTCGGCCAATTGTCGGTGCGCGGGCAGGAACAGCTTGTGGGCCTGCGCCCCTGCGGCAAGGGGCTCGTCCTCGAAGTGCTGCGTTACTCCGACGAAGTGAACAAGGCGGCGAATTACTTCCGCGATGTCGGCAATGCCAAGCCCGACGCCGATTTGCTCGATCTTGCCGAAACCTTGATCGGCAAGAAGAGCGGCAAATTCGACGCGTCGGATTACCACAATCATTATGTCGACGCGCTGAAACGCGTGATCGCGAAGAAGGCGAAGGCGAAGGGTAAGCGCGTGCTCGAGGATGTCGAAGAGCCGGGCCCGGTCAAGGGCGGCTCGAATGTCATCGACCTGATGGCGGCGCTCAAGGCGTCGGTCGATGGCAAGAAGAAAGCGCCTGCGACCGAAGCGAAGAAAGCGCCCGCGAAGAAGCCTGCGGCGCGAAAGCGCGCCTGACATGGCGCGTGCGGATCCCCTCGCTCAGTATAACGCGAAGCGCGACTTCAAGCTGACTCCCGAACCCGCGGGCAAGGTCGAAAAGGGAGCAGGCAACCGTTTCATCGTCCAGAAGCACGACGCAACGCGCCTCCACTATGACTTCCGTCTTGAAGTCGACGGCGTGCTCAAGAGCTGGGCGGTGACCAAGGGCCCCAGCGCCGACCCCGCCGACAAACGCCTCGCGGTGCGTACCGAAGACCATCCGATGTCATACGCCGACTTTGAAGGTGTGATCCCCAAGGGCGAATATGGCGGCGGCAGCGTGATGCTGTGGGACCGCGGCACCTGGGCCCCGGTCGCAGGCAAGAGCGCGAAGGATTTAAGCAAGGGCCATCTCCATTTCACGTTGGAAGGCGAGCGGATGAAGGGCGAATGGCTGCTCGTCCGCATGAAACCGCGCCCGGGCGAAAAGCGCGAGAACTGGCTCCTCCGCAAGGTCGACGACGCCTGGGCCGGCGGCACCGACGATCTCGTCGGTCGGCAACTCACCAGCGTCCTCACCGGCCGCACGATGGCCGAGATCGCGGGCGACGAAGGCGGCGAGCAGTCGCTAAAGGGTGCCAAGGGCGAAGCGTTCGCGAAGAAGATGGCCGCTGCCGCCACGCACAACCGCAAGGTCGCCAAAGCCAAACCCAAAGGCAAACCGCCCAAGTTCCGCCCGCTCCAGCTCGCGACGCTCGTCGATGCCGTGCCCTCTGGCAACGGCTGGTTCCATGAGATCAAATATGATGGCTACCGCGCCGAAATCGCCGCAGCGGGATCGGACGTTCGGGTCTTCACCCGGAATGGCCTCGACTGGACCGACAAATTCGCCCCGCTCGTCCGCCACATCGCCGCGCTCGATCTCCCGCCCTGCCTGATCGACGGCGAGATCGTCGCCTATGGCAGCGACGGCAACCCCGACTTCTCGTCGCTGCAGGCGGTCCTCAAGCGCGGCCATGGCGCGCAGGACGACGCGACCGAGCTTCACCTGTTCGCCTTCGACCTGCTCGAGCAGGACGGCAAATCGCTCGCCAGGCTCGGCAATCTCGAGCGCAAGGAGCGGCTCGAAGCGCTGCTCCGCGAAGCGCAGCCGCCGATCGCGGTCGCCGACCATGTCATCGGCGCAGGCGAAAAGCTCTACGCCGCGATGTGCGGCGCGGGGCAGGAAGGCATCATCTCGAAACGCGCCGACGCGGCGTATGTCGGCCGCCGCACCAAAAGCTGGGTGAAGGTCAAATGCACCCGCCGGCAGGAATTCGTGGTCGTCGGCTGGAACCCGTCATCGGCGAAGGGCCGCGCCTTCGCCTCGCTCCTGCTCGCGCAACGCGAAGGCGACACTCTCGTCTACAAGGGCAATGTCGGCACCGGCTTCGACACCGAAACGATGGCCCACCTCGCCGGCAAATTCGCGAGCCGCGAACGCAGAACCGCGCCGCTCGAGGTCGACGCAGCATCGGCGCGCAAGGTGCATTGGCTGAAACCCGACCTCATCGCCGAAATCGCTTTCGCCGAATTCACCGCGAGCGGATCGGTGCGCCACGCAAGTTTCCTCGGTTTGCGCGGTGACAAGGAGGCAAAGGACGTGACCCCGGAAGTGGAACAGCCCGCCCCCGCGCCCGAATCCGACGTGACGATCAGCAGCCGCGACCGCGTGATCTTTCCCGAGGCGAAGGCGACCAAGGGCGACCTCGCCGACTATTACGCCGCGATCGCCCCCGTGATGCTCCCGCACACCGCGCGCCGCCCGATCAGCCTCGTCCGCTGCCCGCAGGGGCGCGGCAAGAAATGCTTCTTCCAGAAACATGACACGGGCTCGTTCGGCGACCATGTCCTCCACGTGCCGATCAGGGAAAAGGACGGCGGGCACGAGGATTATATCTATGTCGAGGACGCCGACGGGCTGCTCGCCTGCGTCCAGATGGGGACGATCGAGTTCCACGGCTGGGACAGCCATGTCGACGACGTCGAGGCGCCCGATCGCATGGTCTTCGACCTCGACCCCGACGAAGGGCTGGGTTTCGCCGACGTGAAGAATGCGGCACTCGATATTCGCCGCCAGCTCGCCGACATCGGCCTCGTCAGCTTCGCGATGCTCTCGGGCGGCAAGGGCGTCCACATCGTCGTGCCGGTGGCTCCGGGGCACAGCTGGGACGCGCACAAGGATTTCTCTAAGCGCTTCGCCGAGGCGCTGAGCCTCGCTGAGCCCGAGCGCTATGTCGCGACGATGAGCAAGGCGAAGCGCAAAGGGAAGATCTTCATCGACTACCTCCGCAACCAGCGCGGAAGCACCGCGATCATGCCCTATTCCGCTCGCGCTCGTGAAAACGCTCCCATTGCGGCGCCGATCGGTTGGGAAGAGCTCGCCGACATAAAGGGCGCTGGCGCCTGGACGATAAAGGATGCTGCCGATCTGTTGAAACGTGCCACTAGTTCCGACCTCAAGGGCTGGGGTTTCGCAGCGCAATCCATGCCGTCAATTTAGGGTCAGGACTCATTGATCAGAGCCAGAAGATGACGGTCGCGGCGAGAGCGACGGCGGAGAAGAAGGCCTTCCGGCACCGATCATAGCGGGTTGCGACCCGTCTCCAGTCCTTGAGGCGACCGAACATGACTCGATGCGGTTGCGGCGTTTGTAGCGACGCTTGTCATATTTGACGGTCTTGTTCCGTATTTTCCGGCCCGGGATGCAGGGAGTGATACCCTTTTCCTGCAAGGCGTCGCGGAACCAGTCGGCATCATAGCCCCGGTCGGCGAGCATCCATTGCGCTTTGGGCAAACTGTCGAGCAAAGCGGCCGCGCCCGTGTAATCGCTGACCTGCCCGGCGGTCATGAAGAAGCTGATCGGGCGGCCATTTGCATCGGTTACGGCATGAAGCTTGGTGTTCATACCGCCCTTCGTGCGGCCGATCAGGCGTCCCGGACCCCCTTTTTTACCCCAAGGCTCGACGCCGTGCGGTGGGCCTTCAAATAGGTCGCGTCGATCATGATCGTCTTGCGCTCTGGCGCCTGCGGTGTCGCCAAGCCCTCCATCATGCGGATGAAGATGCCCCTGTCGCTCCACCGCTTCCAGCGATTATAGAGCGTCTTCGCCGGGCCATACTCCCTCGGCGCATCGCGCCACCTCAGCCCATTGCGGTTGACGAAGATAATGCCGCTCAAAACCCGCCGGTCATCGACACGCTTGCGGCCATGGCTCTTCGGAAAATAGGGCTGAAGACGCGCCATCTGCTCGTCCGTCAGCCAGAATAAATCGCTCAAATTCAGGCTCCTTCGTGGTCGCCTGAATCACAGCCATCTCCGCAAATCAATGGGTCCTGACCCTAATTCTTCCGTTCGGGGATGGCGCAGGCACTCTCGTTGCCGTGCCTGTGCAGCGCGAGCGCCCGATTTCGAGCGTTCCGGATCAGGACCGGAATGACGAATGGCAGAACGTCACCCCAGCGCGGCCATCGACTTACTTTTTCAACCCGATCTCACGCAGCCGTTCTTGCAAATATTCGTCCGCGGTGATCGGCGTCGGGTAAAGATTGGGATGCGACGCATCGACACAGCTTTCGAGCGTCTCGATCGGATAGTCCGAACGGAAATGAAGGAAGAAGGGCATCGAGTAACGCGCGACGCTTGCCCGGCCGGCGTCGGGGTTGCGGACGCGGTGGGTGGTCGAGGGCAGCTTGTTGTTGGTCAGTCGCTGCAGCATGTCGCCGACATTGACCGCCATCGCACCCGGCGGGGGCGAGACGGGAAGCCAGCTGCCGTCCTTGTCGAGGATTTCGAGACCCGCTTCCTCGGCACCGAGCAGCAGGGTGATCGTGTTGATATCCTCATGCGCTTCGGCGCGGATGCCTTTCGCGGGGGCTTCGACGGGCGGATAATGGAGCAGGCGCATCACGCTGTTGCCGTCGGCGACGGTGTCGTCGAAGAAGTCGGGCGCAAGGCCGAGATAGCGCGCGATGCCGGACAGCAGGCGCGCGCCGACGCGGTCGAATTCGGCGAACAATTTGTCATAGGCCGTGCGAAAGCCCTCGACTTCCTTCGGCCAGACATTGTTCGGCTGTTGCGCCGCAAGGCGGTGGCCCGCGGGCAGGTCGCGGCCGACGTGCCAGAATTCCTTGAGGTCGACTTCCTTTGCGCCCTTGGCGATTTCGGTGCCGAACGGGGTATAGCCACGCGCGCCGCCGCCGCCCGCGATATGATAGGCGCGCTTGGTGCCTTCGGGCAGCGCGAAGAAGGCCTTCGCCTTGTCCCAGGCTTCGTCGATCAGCGCGGGGTCGATGCCATGATCGGTGATCATCGCGAAACCGAAGCGTTCGAACGACGCCCCGAAATCCTTCGCGAACTGGTCGGCGGGAAGCGACATGGAAATGACGGGTACGGCAGCGGTCATGAAAGATAAGTCCATCTGAAAGGGGCGGCGCCTGCGGGGCGCGTCATGAGTCGCGATTTAGGCGCTGCCCGTCCGCGATTAAAGGGAAAAAGGCGGTTTCGTCGCGCGCGTGGCTCGGCTAAGCCCGCCGCCATGGCAAAGCAATATTGGCTGATGAAATCCGAACCCGACGCCTATGCGTGGGAACAGCTCGTCAAGGACGGGACGGGGATGTGGGACGGGGTGCGCAATCACACCGCGAAGCTGAACCTGATGGCGATGAAGGTCGGCGACGAGGCGCTCTTCTATCACAGCAATATCGGGAAGGAATGCGTCGGGATCATGGAGATCACCGAGGAATCCTCGCCCGACCCGACCGCCGAAAAGGGTTCGCCCTGGGTCATCGTTCGCGTCGCGCCGGTGCGTGCGCTGAAGCATCCCGTGACGCTCGCCGCGATCAAGGCCGATCCGGCGCTTGCCGACATGGACCTCATTCGCCAGTCGCGCCTGTCGGTCGGACGCGTCACGCCCACCGAGTGGAAACATATCCTGAAAAAGTCGGAAAAGCCCGAGGGCTGACCGCGGGAATTATTGGCCGCGAAGTCGTGCCTGCAGATGTTCCGCGACCGACACGTGAAGCGGGTTTACGAATTCGCAGCCATAATTGTTGCCGTCGGCGCGGCGGACCACTGCTTCCAACGGCTGGAGCCCCGGCAGGTTTACCCAGATATGTTTGCCAATCTGCGGCCGGAACGATGTGACCATGCGAAAGCCGGTCGACGACAGATCGAACAATTCGACATCGAAGGGGTTGAGCCCCGGTTCACGAAAACGCGCGCGCGCGGTGACGGGCGCTCGTTCGGCGCCGCGCCCGACCTTGGGCGCCTTTCTGGTTTCGACGGTACGATTCCCCAACACGGCTTGGTCCCTGCGTTGATCTTTTGATTCGCCCGCTTTTACGGCGTCGTTGGTTATCGCAAGGTGAAGCGATATGGTGAAATTCGCCTATACCGGAGGCGCTTCGCCAATCGCCATCAACTGGCTGGGAAAGGGCATGGCCAGCGCAACCGCGGCACGCCATTCGCCGCCGAGCCATGTGGCATAATCCTCCGGATGCACGATCACCGGCATGCCCTTCGGCTGATGATGTGCCACGAGCCGGTTCGCATCGGTCATGAGCATTGCAAAGCACGGCCAGTCCTCGCCCTGGCGCAGGATTCCCGCGAAAGCGAACACCGGCCGCGACGGCACCGAAAACCAATGCTGCCGTCGCGCTCGCTCGCTGCCCGACCAGTAGGCGAAGGCGGTGGCGGGGATCAGGCAGCGCAGTTCGGCATGACGCAATGTGCCGATCCAGAAGGGGCTCTGCAGGTTGCGGACATGCGTGACCGGCTGGGTGCCCTGAGGCGGGGGCGGAACGCCCCATAATTTCGGGCGCAGATAACGGCGCGCCCCGCCGCGGCCGTCGCTGACGATCACCGGCGCGGGTCGTGCGGGCGCGACATAATCGCCGGTCCAGGGGTCATCCCCCGCCTCGGCGCCGAACGCCGCCGCGATCGCGCTCGCGGGGGCATCGAGGCGATAGAGACTCGTCATTATACCGTCTCAGTCTGTTCCGCGCACCCGTCCGCGCCCGGCCTTCACTGTACTGCGCGCCTTCTTGCTGTCGACGCGCTTTGCCTTGGCCGCCTTGCTCGGTTTGGTCTTGATGCGCCTTTCGGGGCGGACGAGCGCCGCATCGACAAGCTCGTTCAATCGTGCGCGGGCGTCGGCACGGTTCGCCTCCTGCGTTCGAAAGCTGCGCGCCAGAATGACGAGTTCGCCCGCTGAGGTCATTTTGCTTCCGACGAGCGTCTTGAGCCGGCGATAGGCGTCGGGCGCAAGGCCAAGCGCGAATACATCGACACGCAGCTGGCAGGCCGTTGCGACCTTGTTGACATTCTGTCCCCCGGGGCCCGACCCCGCGAGAAATTTCTCGCTGATCGCGCTTTCGGGAATGTCAGCCACGGGTCGGCGCCGCGCCCTCGGGTTCCGAAAAGCCCAGGGCGATGAAGCTGTCGGGAAACGGAGCCTCCGCAATTACTGGCGGCTTGACGTCACGTTTTACGACCAGCCGCTCGGCATGGAGGAGGGTACGGGTCTTTGTACCGCCGCGGCCGTAAACGGGATCGCCCACGAGGGGGAAGCCGAGGCCCTCGAGCGCATGGACGCGCAGCTGGTGGGTGCGTCCGGTTTCGGGCCGGAAGCGCAGAAGCGCACGGTCGCCAACGACGGCGAGCTTTTCCCAATGCGATACCGAAGGCTTGCCCTTGGGATCGCCGACCATGCGCCAGCCCTCTTCGGCGGTCGACACTTTGGCGAGCGCAATGTCGATCGTACCGCCGTCCCCGTCAGGAACGCCGTCCACGATTGCGAGATATTGTTTTTCGACCTCGCGCCCTTCGAACGCGCGCGTAAAGCGGCCGTGCGCTTTGGGATTGCGTGCAAGGAGCAGGCAGCCCGAGGTGTCGCGGTCGAGCCGGTGGACTGCCAGCGGCCAGCGTTTGAAGCCGAACTTGAGCAGGTCGAGATGGTTCTCGAGACTGAGGCTGCCGTCACGCGGCGCATCGACAGGAAGGCCTGCGGGCTTGTCGATGACGAGGGCCTCGCCATCGAGGAAGAGAACACGATCTGAAAGAAGCATGGCGCGCTATAGAGGGCCCACGGGTCAGTCGAAAGCGTAAACATCCATCGCGAGCAGGCCATAGGTGACGCTATGGTGCAGCCGCTCGGATTTGAACGAGACCCCGCCCGTACCCATCGCGACGAACAAGGGCAATATATGGTCCGGTGTCGGGTGATTGTCGGCGCCGTGCGGTGCCCGTTCGACGCTATTGAGCACGTCGTCGACAGCGCCTGCAGACATTCGTTCCGCGATCCAGTCGGTAAAATCGGTGACCCACGCCGGCGCCGGGGCATCGATCGGCAGGCGGGCTGAGAAAAGCGCGCGCAGATTGTGCGTGATGCTGCCCGACCCGATGATGAGCACATCGTCGTCGCGAAGCGGCGCGAGCGCCTGCCCAAGCGCATAATGCCATTCGGGCGAAGCATTGGAGTGGATCGAGAGCTGGACGACCGGGATATCGGCGTCGGGATAGATGAGCGATAGCGGCACCCATGCGCCATGGTCGAGCCCGCGTTCGGGATCGGCAGTAACGGCAAGGCCATGGTCGGCGAGCAACTCGACGACGCGCGCCGCCAGCGCCGGATCGCCCGGCGCGGGATAGCGCATGGCGAAAAGTTCGTCGGGAAACCCGCCGAAATCGTGGATCGTCGGCGGCGCAGGCGATGCGGTCACCGTTGCCCGTCCGCCCTGATATGCCGCGTCGTGATGCGCCGAGACAAGAAGGATCGCGCGGGGGCGCGGTAACTGGTTGCCCAGCCCGGCGAGGAAGTCTCGCGCCGGGCTGGGCTCGAGCGCCATCATCGGCGAGCCGTGCGAAAGGAAGAGGCTCGGGAGACGGCGCATCGGTTCAGGCGATTAGCTTGGCGGCGGTGCGCGCGACGCGCTCGCCCAGATAGCGGGCACCGGCAAGGTCGGCTTCGCCCGGCTGGCGCGAACCGTCGCCGCCGGCGATCGTCGTCGCGCCATAGGGCGCGCCACCCTTCACTTCGTCGACGCCCATCTGGCCGGCAAAGCCGTAATCGAGGCCGACGATCGTCATGCCGAAGTGGATGAGGTTCGTGAGGACCGAGAAGAGCGTCGTTTCCTGGCCGCCATGCTGCGATCCGGTCGAGGTGAAGGCCGCGCCGACCTTGCCATTGAGCTTGCCCTGCGCCCAGACGCCGCCCGCGGTGTCCCAGAAGCTCGCCATCTGGCTCGACATGCGGCCGAAGCGCGTCGGGGTGCCGACGACAACCGCGTCATAGTTCGCAAGTTCGTTCGGATCGCTCAGCAGCGGATGCGCGGTGTCGGTCTTGAAACCGGCGGCCTGCACCACCGCTGCGGGCGCGGTTTCGGCGACGCGGCGGATATCGACTTCGGCGCCCGCAGCGCGCGCACCGTCGGCGACGGCGTCGGCCATCTGTTCGACATGACCATAGCTCGAATAATAGAGCACCAGCACTTTAGCCATCATATAGTCCTTTCGTGGAAATGAAGCCGCCGCCACGCTGGGGAGCAGCGCGGCGGCGACTGGGTATCAGGCGGCCTGCTTCAGACCGTCGATTGCGGTGGTTGCCTGGCTGATCGCCTCGCCGTTCATCATCTGCTGGTCGGCGGCGATAATGCTGACGTCGGTGATGCCGACGAAGCCGAGGACGTGGCGCAGATAGCCGGTGGCGAAATCATAATCGCTGCCGACGGGAACGCCGCCCGAGGTGACGACCAGATAGGCCTTCTTGCCCTTGAGCAGCCCTTCGGGGCCCGCTTCGGTGTAGCGGAAGGTCTTGCGGGCGCGGGCGATCAGGTCGATCCATGCCTTCAGCGCGGCAGGGATGCTGAAATTATAGATGGGCACGCCGATGACGATCGTGTCGGCGGCTTCGAGTTCGGCGATCATATCGTCCGACGCGGCGAGCGCGGCCTTCTGGTCGTCCGAACGGTCGGCATCGTCGGTAAAATTGGCGCCGACCCAGTTTTCGGTCAGCAGTGCGGGCGGAGTGTTGGCAAGGTCGCGATGGGTCACCGCGGCACCATAGCCCTGTTCGACCAGACGCGTCACAAGCTGGTCGGTCAGCTGGCGGCTCGTCGAACCATTGTGACGAGCACTCGAATCGATGCGGAGAATATGGCTCATTGTCTTGTTCCTTGATTTCCGGAGGGCGGGGGTGCCGCGAGCTTCGGAGGGAAACTCGCGGCACGGGGTGGGCCGCCGCCGGGGAGGGGGATGGCGGCGACCCGGGGGGCTGCGTTACAGGCTGTCCACGAGCACCAGTTCGGCGTCGTCGAGTGCCTCGACCTTGATCGTGCCGACATCGCGGAGGGCGATGCCGTCGCGGGGATCGGCGTCCGCGCCATTGACGCGGATGCGGCCTTTGGCGGCGACCAGATAGGCGTGGCGTCCGGGTTCGAGGTCGTAGGAGACGCTCTCACCGGCGAAGACCGTCGCGGCGGCGACGCGGGCATTGGCGCGGATCGGCAGCGCTTCGTCGCCCTCGATCCCGCTCGCCAGCGTCACGAACTGGCCCGACCGGTCGGCCTTGGGAAACTGGCGAGCGCCCCAGCCCGGATTGCCGCCGTCACGATCGGGCATGATCCAGATCTGGAACAGAGTCGTTTCCTCATCCTCGAGGTTGAACTCGCTGTGCGTCACGCCGGTGCCGGCGCTCATCACCTGGACATCGCCCGCCGCGGTGCGGCCGCTATTGCCCATGCTGTCGCGGTGCGTGATCGCGCCGGTGCGGACATAGGTGACGATTTCCATGTCGCGGTGCGGGTGCGGGGGAAAGCCCGACTGCGCCGCAATGGCATCGTCGTTCCAGACGCGCAGAGCGCCCCAGCCCATGCGGCCTTCGTCATAATAGTTGGCGAAGGAGAAATGGTGACGGGCGTCCAGCCAGCCGTGGTTGGCGTGGCCCAGCGTGTCGAATTTGCGGATGTCGATCATTGGCCTTGTCCTTTCCTTGGCGCCACTCCGGGGCATCGGTGCCCCGCGGCGCTCATCTGTTGAGGACAAAATAGGCATTTCGATCGTTTCGAAAATAGCGTAGATGGAAAACCATCGTTTCCATTCAGGGACTATTGCATGGCGCTTCCCGACTATGAAGGCTGGGCCTGTTTTGTCGCTGTCGCCGACGGCGGCAGTTTTACCGCTGCGGCAGCTTCGCTCGGCCTGTCGAAGGCGAGCGTGTCGAAAGCGGTGACGCGGCTCGAAGCGTCGCTGGGGATCACCTTGCTCCACAGGAGTTCGCGCGTCGTCGCGGTGTCGACCGCGGGTGCGGGACTGCTCGAAGAGGCGCGCGCGATGGTCGCGGCCGCGACCGCCGCGACCGAGGCGGCGCGGGGCGACCGCGTCGACCTCGCGGGGCCGATCCGTCTCGCCGCGCCGATGAGTTTCGGAATCAAGGTGCTCGGCCCGCCGCTGGCGACGTTTCTGGAACGGCATCCGGCGGTCGAGATCGAGGTGTTGCTCAGCGACGCGCGCAACGACCCCGTCGCCGAAGGCATCGATCTGACGTTGCGTATTGCGCCGCTCGCCGATTCGAGCCTGCTCGCGCGCACGATCGCACCCGTGGCGGCGTCGGTGATCGCCAGCCCCGCCTATCTCGAAAAGCATGGCACACCCCGGCATCCGCTCGAGCTGTCAGGTCACCGGCTGATCGGATACGGCCACCGCCAGCGCGCGATGCCGCTGCATTTCCATCGCAAGGGTGAGGAGGCGACGGTGCTGCCGACGGGGCCGCTGTTCGCGAACAATGGCGATGTCATGGTTCCGCTGATCATCGCGGGCGTCGGGATCGCAGTGCTGCCCGACTTCATCGCCGCCGACGAACTCGCATCGGGCGCGGTCGTCCCGATCCTGACCGACTGGTCTTTGCCGCAGTCGCACCTGCACCTGCTGTCGCCGCCATCGCGCCTGCGTCCGGCGCGCGTTCGCGCGCTTTCCGACCATCTGGTCGACACGCTGAAGATGTCCTGTACCGGGGCACATGATCGCTACATGGCGCTTCACCATGAGGTGAAAACAGCCTGAGCGACTGTTGCAAAATGGCCGCGACTCGTGGACTTCTGCGGGTTAAATCAAAATTAACCTTTTCCCTTCATTAGTTTCGTGGTTAATGTTCCGGCAGTCCTGCAACGGGGGTTGGTCGGGTGACATCCTTGATAGTCACGCGATCGGTTCGCGGGATTATCGTGGGAAACAGTCAAGGGGTGCCTAATGCGCGTACTGCTGATCGAGGACGAGCCGACGACCGCGAAAGCGATCGATACGATGCTCACCACCGAAGGCTTCAACGTCTATACCACCGATCTCGGTGAGGAAGGCTTGGACCTGGGTAAGCTCTATGATTACGATATCATCCTGCTCGACCTGAATCTGCCCGACATGCACGGCTATGACGTGCTGAAAAAGCTGCGCACCGCCAAGGTGCAGACGCCGGTGCTGATCCTGTCGGGTATTTCGGAAATGGATTCGAAGGTGCGATCGTTCGGCTTTGGCGCCGACGATTATGTCACCAAGCCGTTCCACCGCGACGAACTGGTCGCCCGCATCCATGCGGTCGTCCGTCGTTCGAAGGGCCACAGCCAGAGCGTCATCAAGACGGGCAAGCTGGCGGTCAACCTCGACACCAAGACGGTCGAAGTCGATACGACGCGCGTGCATCTGACCGGCAAGGAATATCAGATGCTCGAACTGCTCTCGCTTCGCAAGGGCACGACGCTGACCAAGGAAATGTTCCTGAACCACCTCTATGGCGGCATGGACGAGCCCGAACTGAAGATTATCGACGTCTTCATCTGCAAGCTGCGCAAGAAGCTCGCGCTCGCCTGCCACGGCGAAAATTATATCGAGACGGTCTGGGGCCGCGGTTATGTCCTTCGCGACATCGACGACGAAGGCAATGAGGTGCGCCGCGTCGCCTGACGCGTAACGCTTCGCACAAGTTTACCGAGGGAACCCGGCGCGGAGCGATCCGCGCCGGTTTTCTTTTGGCGGCCAGCGTTCGATCTGGACCAATACCGCCGCGGGCATCCGCAGGCGCGAGTGGCATCCGGGAATCTGCCTGTGACCGCGCCAACACGTCAGGCCGGTCTTGTCGGCAGATCGTGGAAACGGACCGAAGCCTGCCAGTCGGCTATCGGGTGGCGGCCTTGTTCCTGACCGCAAGCGATGCCGCCACTGCGAGAAGCAGAAATGCGGCTGCGGCAAAAGCCAGGGCGGCGTTGATCGAATAGGCGCCCACAGCGATGCCCGCCAGCGAAGGGAGTAGCGCTGCGCCGCCGAGCTGGAATGCCGTAAGATAGAGAACGGCGCGCCTGCCCGGATCGATTTCGACCAGCCAGCCCGCGAAAAAGGGCAGCGTGAACAACCAGACGAAACCGAACGCGATGCTCACGCCGATGATCGCGCCGGTGCTGCCGCGCCCGAGGTAGAAGGCGGCGACCAGTCCCGCTCCGGCGATCGCGCACGCGATGATGGTCTTGCGATTGGGCAGTCTCTCGCCGAAGCGCGCCGCGACGAGCGCGCCGACCACCTGGGCGACGAGGCAGAGCGACACCGCCATGCCTTCGAATGTCGGGGGATAGCCATAATGGATCAGCCAGAGCCCGAAATAGCCCCACACCGAGACGATCGCGCCGAGGAACAATCCGGCGCAGCAAAGCGCGGTTAGGCTTGCAGGCGTGATCGCGCCGCGCTCGCTGTCGGGTTCGGTCGGAGAGAGTCGGGAGGGCAATATCACCGCCGCTGCCGCCGCAATCAGCCCTGCGCAAGCGAGCGCCGCCAGCGCGGCATCGACGCGCGAGCCTGCAATGGCGATGGCGGGCAGCGATGCGGCGACGATCGCTTGCAGCAGCGTCTGGACGGCAAGAAAGATCGCGCTCGCACGTTCGACCCGTACCACGCGCGAGATGGCAACAAGTGCGACCGCAACGAGGACGCCTTCGCCGAAACCCGAGGCCGCTCGCGCCAGCGCCAGGGTGGTCATACCTGCCTGGCCCATCAGGAACAGGTTGATCGCGACGATCGCAAGCCCCGCCAAGCCAGCGACGATGCTTACCCCGGTCCGCCGGAGCAGCGCGATTCCCGCAAGCGATCCCGGTACAATGGCAAGCATCTCGATCGTCACCAGATTGCCGACCTGCGCCTCTGCGATGCGACCTTCCTGCACCAGCGCGCCCAGCAAGACGGGATGCACGCCAAGAACGAGCAACGCGCACGAGCCGATCAGGATCGAAAGAGCGAGCGTGCGGCCGCTGACGACCGTCGCCTCCGCGATCACGCGGGCTGGTCCTTTGCGCGGAGCGGCAGATATTCGGGCAGGAAGGTTCGCGAATAGGCGATGCGCGCGCGGCGCGCCTGTTCCTCCATGTCGTCGGTGATGTGGCCGTGGCGATGGATCGACAGCGCCCAGATCGCGTCGTTGATGACGATCACCTCGACCAGCCGGTCGTGCAGGTCGGGAATCTCCGGCATGACGAACATCTGCGTCATCAATTCGATGCTGCGGCCCGCGGTGACGAAATTGCTGTCGAGATCCTGCAGACGAATGTCCGACGACCAGGCGGGGCCTTCGAGCAGAACCTGCCGCGCGGCCGGATGTTCGTTGAACCATTTCCGGCCGGCGCGATATTGGAGCGTCTGGAGCTCCTGCCAGCTTTCGACGCCGTCGGGAACTTCGGTCAGCACCCCTTCCTCGAATCGCTTGAGATAGCGTTCGGCAAGCGCGCTGAACACGAGCTGCGGTTCAGGGAAGAAATGATAGATCGACGGCGGGGAGATGCCGACCTCGGTCGCGATCGCCGGGATGCTGATCGCGGCGGGGGGCAGCCCGTCGAGCAACCGTTCGGCGCCGTCGAGAATCGCCTCGAAACGGGCCCGGCTCCGCTTCTGCGCGGGGCGCCTGATCTCGGCCCTCGGCACCTCATTCTTCGTCATGCGCGCTCCTGTCATCGCGCCATCTTTGGGAAAATCGCGCACAAATCAACAAAAATTCCGAATATGAGGCGCTGTTTTGAAATTTTCTTGACAGGCTGGCGGATTCGCATTCACAAAATCGGAAAATATTCCGATATGGAGAAGGGGAAGTCGATGATGCGCGGATTTGCAATGCTTTCGGTCTCGTTACTGGCGCTCGCGCCGGCCACCGCCTTTGCGCAGAGCGCCGATGGCGCTTCCTCCGATGACGGCATCGGCGAGATCGTCGTCACCGCGCAGCGGCGCGAACAGAATATCCAGGATGTCCCCATCAGCATCACTGCGATCAGTGGCGATGCGCTGACCGAGGTCGGGATTCGTGACCCCCGCGACCTGTCGATCCTCGTCCCCGGCCTGTCGTCGCAGGCTGGTACGTCGGCGACGACGACCTCGCTGTTCCTGCGCGGCGTCGGCATCGGCGACTTCAACTCGAACACGACGGGCGCCGTCGGCGTCTATGTCGACGACGTGTTTCTCGGGGCGAACGCCGGCAAGCTTTTCAACGTCTTCGACAGTGAAGGCATCGAAGTGCTGAAAGGGCCGCAGGGTACGCTTTACGGCCGCAACACGACCGCGGGCGCGATCCGCTTTTCGTCGCGCAAGCCGACCGACGAGTTCAGCGCCAATGCGGCCGTCTCCTATGGCCGCTTCAACGAAGTGCAGATCGAGGGCGGCGTCGGCGGCCCCATCGCCGGCGATGTGCTGAAGGCGCGCGTCGCGGGCACCTATCTGCGTCGCGACGGCTGGCTGCTCAACCGCGTGACCGGCAACAAGCTCAACGACCTCGATATGTGGGCGGGCCGCGCCATCGTCGATTTCACGCCCAGTTCCGATATCCTTATTCGTGCGATCGTTCATGGCGGGCAGAACCGGGGCGGGGCGCGCCAGTTCCAGCATCGCGGATCGGGCATCGACTTCGCCGGCAATCCGAATTTCGCCGACGGTGTGCCGCTCGACGGGCTTGGCTATGCCGACACCGACGGCGACCTCAACGCCGGCGATTACGACGTCGAGGGTCAGGAACGCGTCAATGTGTTCGGCGGCTCGCTGACCGCCAGCATCGACATGGGTGGGGTCTCGCTGACCTCGATCAGTGCCTATGAACAGGTCCGCCGCAGCACCGTCGAGGATACCGACGCCAGCCCGAACAATGTGCTCACCGCGACCTATATCGACCGGCCGCAGCAGTTCAGCCAGGAATTGCGCCTCCAGTCGAAGGGCGACAATGCGGTCAACTGGATCGTCGGCGGCTATTATTTCCAAGACAAGCTGGTCACCGAAAGCGCATTTGACATCCTGCGCGTGTTCCGCGATCCCGACGATCTGCTCGGCACGCTCGATCCGGTCAATTCGATCGGCAATTTCGCCTATCCCTATACGCAGAAGACCGAAAGCTGGGCCGCCTTCGCGCAGGCCGACGTCAAGCTGACCGACCGGCTGACGCTGACGGGGGGCTTGCGCTATTCGGTCGACAGCATCGATTTCGATTTCCACAGCTTCTTCGACGACGTCATCATGGTGCCGGTGCTCGATTACACGGGGTCGAAGACGTTCAAGGATCTGTCGTGGCGCGCCGCGCTGTCGTTCCAGGCGACCGACAATCTGCTGTTCTACGCCTCGTCGTCGAAGGGGTATAACAGCGGCGGTTTCGCAGGCGGTTCGTCGAGCGACCCGGCGCAGCTCCAGCCGTTCCGCTCGGAAAAGCTCTACGCCTATGAGGCTGGGTTCAAGAGCGACCTGCTCGATCGCAAGCTGCGCTTCAATGCCGCCGCTTTCTACTACGACTATCGCGATCTGCAGGTCTTCGTCTTCGACACCTCGGGCGTGCTGCCGGTGCAGCGCAAGCTCAACGCGGGCAATGCCGAACTCTATGGCGTGGAAGTCGAGTTGCAGGCGCGCCCGTCGCGCTATTTCGATGCCTTCGTCAATGCCAGCCTGCTGCACGCGCGCTACAAGGATTTCACCGCGCTCGCCGCCGACGATTATTCAGGCAACAGGCTGGTCAATGCGCCCGATGTCGCGATCTCGGCGGGTTTCTCGGTGACCCAGCCGCTGCCGGGAGACAGTTCGCTGCGTCTGCGCGTCGACGGAAGCCTCCAGTCGGAGGTGTTCCTGACCCCCGACAATGTGCAGGCCAATCGCGTGAAGCCTTATGGCATTGCGAACGCGCGCCTCTCGTGGCTGTCTTCCAACGAAAATCTCGAGGTCGCGCTGTGGGCCAAGAATTTCACCGGCACGCGCTATGTGACCTATGTGTCGCCGGTCGTGACGATGGATCAGCTCAATTACAACGACCCCGCGACCTATGGCATCCAGGCCATCGTCAAATTCTAGGAACCCGCTCCGGCGCAGGCGCACGCGCACTGCGCCGGACACATCAAGCGAGATCGACATGAACAGAGTGCAGGATGCGGCGCTGCGCGCGCGCGCGCTAAAGGTCATTCCGAACGGCATGTACGGCCATGAATCGGTGCGGATGTTGCCCGACAGCTTCCCGCAATTCTTCAGCAAGGCAGAGGGCGCCTATATCTGGGATGCCGACGGTAACCGCTACCTCGACTATATGTGCGCCTATGGCCCCAGCCTGCTCGGCTATCGCGACGAACGGGTCGAGGCGGCGGCGCGCGCGCAGGCCGCTTTGGGCGACACGTTGACCGGGCCGTCGCCGTTGATGGTCGAACTGGCCGAGACTTTGGTTTCGATGGTCGATCATGCCGATTGGGCGATGTTCTGCAAGAACGGCACCGATGCGACGACGATGGCGATGAGCAGCGCGCGCGCGCAGACCGGCAAGCGCATCGTGCTCGTCGCGCAGGGCGCCTATCATGGCGCCGCGCCCTGGTGCACGCCGGTTCCGGCGGGGACCGTTCCCGAGGATCGCGCGCATGTGCGCACCTATGCCTATAATGACGTCGCCAGCCTTGAGGCCGCGGCCGCGGCCGCCGGCGACGATCTCGCGGCGATCTTTGCGTCGCCTTTCCGCCACGATGCCTTCATCGATCAGGAAGCGCCCGATCCCGCCTACGCCCGTCGCGCCCGCGATCTGTGCGACGAAACCGGCGCGATGCTGATCGTCGACGAGGTCCGCGCAGGCTTCCGCCTCGCACGCGGCAGCAGCTGGAGCGAACTGGGTGTTCGGCCCGATCTCTCGGCATGGGGAAAATGTTTTGCCAACGGCCATCCGATCTCGGCGCTGCTCGGGTCCGACCGCTGCCGCGAAGGGGCGGGCGCCATTTACGCGACAGGCTCCTTCTGGCTGTCGGCGGTGCCGATGGCCGCGGCGATCGAGACGCTGCGGATCATCCGCGACACCGATTATATCGAACACACCGTCGCCCTCGGCGAACGGCTGCGCGCGGGGCTCGACGCGGCGGCGGCGAAGCATGGTTTTACCCTGCGCCAGACCGGCCCCGTCCAGATGCCGCAGATCATGTTCGCCGACGATCCCGATTTCCGCGTCGGCTATGGCTGGACGGAGGAGATGCTTGCGCGCGGCATCTATATGCATCCCTGGCACAATATGTTCCTGTGCGCCGCGATGACCGAAGCCGATATCGACGCCACGCTGGCCGCCGCCGATAATGCGTTCGCCGCGCTCGCCGCGCGACTGGCGACGCTCGAGCCGCACCCGATCCTCGTCATGCTCGCCGCGGCACAGGCGGAGCACGCCTGATCGTGGAACAGCCGCTCGACCTGCTCGCGATCGGGCTGACGACGATCGACATCACGGTCCATCCCGTCGCATCGCTGCCCGATGGAGAGACGGGACAGATCGTCGAAAAGATCGTGCTGTCGCCGGCGGGAACGGCGGGAGGAACCGCGCTCGTTGCGCAAAAGCTGGGCCTTCGCACGGCGATCGCGTCGGCGGTCGGCGACGATCCGCAGGGGCAATTGATCCGGTCGATGTTCGATGCCGCCGGCGTCGACACGAGCCTGCTCGCCGTCGATCCCGCATGGCCTACCTCGACCACCGTGCTTCCAATCCGCCCCAATGGCGATCGTGCCAATTGGCACATGATGGGGGCGAGCATCTTCGCGCCGGTCACCGACGCGGTCTTCGCCGCGCTAGCCCGCACCGCGGCCGTCCACTGGGGCGGTGTGGGCTTTCCGGGTGCGGCCGGGAAGGGCGTCGAACTGCTGCGGGAAGCACGCGCACGCGGTATCTTCACCTCATGCGACCTGATCGCACCGTCGGACGCGGCGCAAGCCGACCTCGATGTCCTGTTGCCGCATGTCGACCTGTTCATGCCCAGCCTTGCCGAAGTGCGCGCGCTGGCCGGAACCGAGGATCCGGTCGACGGCGCGCGGCGGTTCATGGCGCGCGGTGCGGGTGGTTGCCTGATCAAGATGGGAAGCGATGGCGCCTTGCTCGTCCTGCCCGATGTCCAGATCCATGTTCCCGCTCATCGGATTACACCCGTCGACACGACCAGCTGCGGCGACAGCCTTTGCGCCGGATATATCGCCGGGCGCAGCCGCGGTCTTGATCCTGCCGGCGCATTGCGGTTCGGTGTCGCGACGGCGGCGCAGGTTGCGCTGGGCGTCGGAACGCTGGGCAAGCTCGAAAGCTATGATGGCACGACGGCATTCATGCGCGACACACCGGTGAAGGACGAAGGCTGATGACCGAAAACGAAGTCCGACAGCAGCTTGTCGACGCGATGCGGACGCTCGATGCGCGCGGCCTCAATCGGGGGACGTCGGGCAATTTGTCGGTGCGGTTCGCCTCGGGCATGTTTGTGACCCCGTCCGGCGTGACGCCCGATCGCCTGACCCCCGACCTCATGGTATTTGTCGACGGCGACGGCAGCGTCGCGCCCGGTGCCGCGCGCCCGTCGAGCGAATGGCAAATGCATATGGGCGTGTATCGGCGCCGTGCCGACGTGAATGCCATCGTGCATTGTCATGCGCGCCATTCGACGATCCTCGCATGCGCCCACATGGAAATCCCGCCGCTCCATTATATGGTCGCGGTGGGCGGCGGGGCGAGCGTTCCCGTGGCGCCTTATGCCACCTTCGGCAGCGAGGAACTGGCCGAAGGGGTGGTACAGACGCTCGACGGCCGTCTCGCGTGCCTGATGGCGAACCATGGGCTGATCGTGCTGGGTCCGACGCTTGCCGCCGCGATGGCGATCGCAGAGGAAATAGAGGAACAGGCGGCGGTCTATTGCGGGACGTTGCAGATCGGCGGACCCAAACTGCTCGACGCGGCGGAAATGGGACGAATCCTCGAGGCGTTCAAGAAATATGGCCAACGCGACGTGAAGCGTTGATGGCGTTCGCGGGAAACATCCGGTTTCCCATCCGGATGTTCGAAAGCGGCGGGCAGGGGACGACGCTTGCTTCGATCAGGCCCCAATCCGGCCTCGATATCTTTGGAGCTTGGTGACGCGCAGCCCCGGAAGTCCGGCGCGCTCAATCGAGCGTCGCCAGGCGGCGACTTCCTCGATGCTCAGCCGGTATGTCTGACAGGCATCGTGCAGGCTGAGCAATCCACCATCGATCGCGGCCAGCACTTCGGCCTTGCGGCGGCTGACCCAATGGGTCGTGCTGGACGACGGCAGGTCGTCGATCGTCAATGGCCCCAGCGGCCCCATGACCGCGGACGGCCGTCCTTCAAATTCGAGCACCGCGAACTCTCCCATTCGCGCGGCTGACGCCGCTTTGTGCCCCCCCGCGCAAAATCTGCGCGAAGAGGGTTAACAAAAGGTTGCGGCTGCGGTGAGCGGAGGGTGGTGCGGCCGGGCATATGTTGCCCGGCCGGCGCTGGGTCAGGTCCGGATGAGGTGGTCGAATGCCGAAAGTCCCGCCTTCGATCCTTCGCCCATCGCGATGACGATCTGCTTGTAGGGCACGGTCGTCACATCGCCCGCGGCAAAGATACCCGGCTGGCTCGTCGCGCCGCGCGCATCGACCTCAATCTCGCCGCGATCGCTGAGCGCGACGGCATTACCGAGCCATTCGGTGTTCGGGATCAGGCCGATCTGGACGAAAATGCCTTCCAGTTCGACAAGATGCTCCTCATCCTTGTTGCGGTCGCGATAGCGCAGGCCGACGACCTTTTCGCCGTTGCCGAGCACTTCGGTCGTGAGCGCCGAAGTGATCACCGTAACATTGGGCAGGCTGCGGAGCTTCGTCTGCAGCACCGCGTCGGCGCGAAGCTGACCGTCGAATTCGATCAGCGTTACATGCGCGACGAGCCCGGCGAGATCGATCGCCGCTTCGACGCCCGAATTGCCGCCGCCGATCACCGCGACGCGCTTGCCCTTGAACAGCGGTCCGTCGCAGTGCGGGCAGTAAGCGACGCCCTTGTTGCGATATTCGGCTTCACCGGGGACGCCCATCTGGCGCCAGCGCGCGCCGGTCGACAGGATCACCGTCTTGCCTTTGACACTCGCGCCGCTCTTCAGCTTCACTTCGTGGAGGCCGTTTGCGCCGCCGGGGATCAGTTCGGCGGCTTCCTGCACGTTCATGACGTCGACGTCATAATCCTTCACATGCGCTTCCAGTTGCGCCGCAAGCTTCGGCCCTTCGGTGTGCTGGACCGAGATGAAATTCTCGATCCCCAGCGTGTCGAGCACCTGCCCGCCGAAACGTTCGGCGACGATGCCGGTGCGGATGCCCTTGCGTGCGGCATATACCGCCGCAGCCGCGCCGCCCGGGCCACCGCCGACGACGAGCACGTCGAAGGGTTCCTTCGCCGCAATCTTCTCGGCCGCACGCGCTACGGCGCCAGTGTCGAGCTTCGCGACGATCTGTGCCAGGTCCATCCGGCCCTGTCCGAAGGGTTCGCCGTTCAGAAACACCGCGGGAACCGCCATCACCTTGCGGCGCTCGACCTCGTCCTGGAACAGCGCGCCGTCGATCGCCGTGTGGCGGATGTTCGGATTGAGCGCCGCCATGATGTTGAGAGCCTGCACGACGTCGGGGCAATTCTGGCACGAGAGCGAGAAGAAGGTTTCGAAAACAAAGTCGCCTTCGAGGGCGCGCACGGCATCGAGCAGTTCGGCCTCTTCCTTCGGCGGATGGCCGCCGACGTGGAGCAGCGCGAGGATCAGCGAGGTGAATTCATGCCCCATCGGCAGCCCCGCGAACACGGCTTCTGCCTTCCCTCCATCGCCGCGGATCGCAAAGGACGGTCGGCGGGTGTCGTCGCCGTCGAACCGCGCGGTGACGAGGTCCGACTGCGCGGCGACCTCTTCGACAAGGCTGCGCATCTCGGCCGACTTCGGCGAGGCGTCGAGGCTCGCGACCAGCTCGATCGGGCGGCGAAGGTTGCCGAGATAGGTTTTGAGCTGGGCGGTCGTATTGGCGTCGAGCATCGGCATGGGGAGAGCCTTTCGGACAGGAGCAAGGGTTCGCCGCGCGAAACGGCGTCAGAATCTTTTGTTTTATGGGGCTAAGACCGGACGAGCGCCGCCCGCCCGGTCCTGCAAATCGGTCGGCTTAGATCTTGCCGACGAGTTCGATCGAGGGAGCGAGCGTTTCGGCGCCTTCTTCCCACTTCGCCGGGCAGACCTGGCCGGGGTTGGCGCGGACATAGACCGCAGCCTTGATCTTGCGGACGAGTTCCTCGGCGTTGCGGCCGACGCCTTCGCTGGTGATTTCCATCACCTGGATCACGCCGTCGGGATCGACGACGAAGGTCGCGCGGTCGGCGAGACCCGAATCTTCACGCAGCACGCCGAAGTTGTTGGCGAGGACGTGGTTCTGATCGCCCAGCATGTGATAGTTGATCTTGCCGATCGCCGGCGAGCTGTCGTGCCAGGCCTTGTGGCTGAAATGCGTGTCGGTCGACACCGAATAGACTTCGACGCCGAGGCCCTGAAGCGTCGCATACTGGTCGGCGAGGTCTTCGAGCTCGGTCGGGCAGACGAAGGTGAAGTCGGCCGGATAGAAGAAGAAAACCGCCCACTTGCCTGCGGTATCGGCGTCCGTCACGGGGACGAACTTGCCCTGATGGTACGAGGTGGCGTTGAACGGCTTGATCGAGCTTCCGATGATACCCATGGGAGAGTGTTTCCTTTGTTTGCTGCACTGCAAAATGATTTGCAGGGGCCAGCTATAAGGACGGGCGCACGCACTCAACCCCAATTTTCCGGGCACACTTATCGGCTTTATCGATTAAAAGCCCGATTTGACGCAAAACTGCGATTAACGGCAATTGGCGTTGGTCGCCGTGAGCGCATTGATCACCTCGGCATCGAATTCGTCGGGCGCTTCGGGTGTGATCTTGCGGAATCGGCGCGCGCAATAGGCGGCGCGCGGCCCCAGATCGGGAACATCGCGGAACTTCAGTGCGGTTCCGGATTGCCCGCCGACAAGGTCGGGCATGTCGGTCCACACGGTCCGCACCGTGAAGACGGCGCCCGGGCGCACCTCGGGCGGATAGCGCTCATGCCGACTGATGCACAGCGCCAGGTCATCCACTCGCCAATCGTCCGTCATAATCAACCTCATGGTTGTTACGCAGCGTTGGGCGCAGCCTATCATGTTTGGCGTGAACTGGCCAATCGTCCTTGAGCGCCTTTGGACGAGGGCTGTCCGTTGCGCCGGCTTCCGCTCAGGCGGTCGCTTCGCGGCCGCGCATCTTGGTCGGTGCCATGCCGAAACGGCGCGCGAAGGCGCGCGTGAAGCTCGCGTTGCTCATATATCCGCAATTATAGCCGATGCTCGATATCGGAAGGTCGCTCTGCGCCAGCAACTGGCGCGCGCGCTGCAGGCGCCGCTCGCTTACCGCCTCGGCGACGCTGCATTGATAGAGTTCGCGAAAACCGCGCGTCAGCTTGGCCTTGCTCAGGCCGCAGCGCCGCGCGACATTGCCGACGGTCAGCTTTTCCTGCCACTTCTCGTTGACCAGCTGGTGCGCCGCGGCGACGCGCGTGATGTCGAGTTCGCTCAGCGAGGTGCTGCCGCCCACCTCGACCATGCGGTCGGCGGCGAGTTCGGCGAAAAGCTGGCACAGCAATTCCTGGCTGCGCGCATTGCGCAGCATCTCGTCGACTTCGCTGTCGCCCTCGACCGCGACCACCGCGCGGCCGAGACCGCGAAGATTGGCGGGAAGATACCAGCGCCCGTCCGCCTTCGGACGGAGGGCGAACAGGCGGTCGCAGGCGGCGCGGCTGATCGCGAGCACGACCAGATGATCGTCGGCGGGGCCCGCGACATCGGAGGGCAGCAGCATCGAGACGGCGGGCTCGCCGATATCGCCAAAGCCGAAGATGAGCGCGTCGGGCGGCAGGAAGGACGCGTCGCAGGGACCGCGGCCGACGAAGCTCGTAAACTCCGGAGAAATGCGAATGGATAGCTTGTTTGTCATCCTGTCATCCCAGCGAATCGGGGCATCAGTGGCGGCGCCTTGGCTTATGTGCAATCTTTCCGGCCCTATCCGATACGCAAATTTTCTTTGCCGATTGTTCCGACGAATTGTGCCGTGCGGGTTGATCGATACGAAAAATGCGCAAATATATGCTAGAAGAGAAAAATGATTGAAAGGACGCAGATGCCGGCAACGCGCCAGCAAATTCCGACTAGCGGCGATCGACGGTCTGCCATCGACGGCAATCCGGGAGTTTTCCTGAGAGAGCTGCGGAATGAAAAGGGATGGACGCTGGCCGAAGTGAGCGAGCGCACCCGCATTCCGGTTTCGACTTTGTCAAAGATTGAAACCGGAAAGATGTCGCTCAACTATGAAAAGCTGCTGAAGCTCAGCCAGGGCCTCGGAATCGATATCACGCAACTTTTTGCCGCCGCCACCTCGGTCCCGGCCGCCACACATACCGCCACCGGCCGGCGCAGCATCACGCCCTTCGGCGAGGGGCCTTCGATCAAGACTGCGACCTATAACTACACTTATCCGTCGGCGGATTTGCTCAACAAGACGCTCAATCCGATGATCATCGACATAAAGGTGCGGTCGATCGAAGATTTCGGCGACCTGATGCGGCATTCGGGTGAGGAATATGTCCTCGTTCTCGAAGGCGAATGCGATTTTCACACCGACATGTACGCGCCATCGCGCTTGAAGACGGGCGATTCGGCCTATTTCGACGCGTCGATGGGGCATGGCTATGTCGCGGTTGGCGACGGGCCGTGCCGCATCCTGTCGGTCTGCTCGGCGACCGACGCCGATCTGAAGTCGGCACTGCATCCGGTCGAAACCGACTGATCCTCTGACGCCGATCGGCCAAAGCGGCCGCCGCGAGAGCAATTCCGCCATCCTGAAATCCGTCCGCGCCGTGGTGCCGGAGCGGCCCGGTCGCGTGCGCCATTGACAAATTTCCATTCAACATGCCTATATCCAGAATTGAAAATATTTCAAAAAGTGAAATTTCGATAATAGGCCGTGAGAATGGCAGGGTCGAAAGGGGAGGGACGAATGCGGTTTGTACGGTCTTGCGCCATGCTGGTTGCGGCGATGCTGGTCGGGGTGGTTGCGCCGCCGGTAAGCCCGTCCACCGCGCAAGCGCTCCCCAAAGTGGCAGCGGGAACAGGCGGCCCGACGCCATTGCCGGGCCCCGCGATGGTCAAAAGCGACGTCGATGCGTGGCTCGACGGATATATGCCTTATGCCCTCAAGCGCGGCGACGCGGCGGGCGCGGTCGTTGTGGTCGTCAAGGACGGCAAGATCCTGACGCAGCGCGGTTTCGGCTATGCCGATGTCGGCAAGCGCCGACCCGTCGATCCCGAAACCACGCTTTTTCGGCAGGCCTCGGTATCGAAACTGATCACCTGGACCGCGGTGATGCAACTCGTCGAGCAGGGCAAGGTCGATCTCGACAAGGACATCAACTCCTATCTCGATTTCAGGATTCCACCCTTCGCCGGCAAACCGGTCACGATGCGCAACCTGATGACGCACACGGGCGGCTTCGACGAAGTGCAGCGCGGGCTGAACAGCTATGATCCGAAGAAGATCCCGTCGCTCGGCGACGCGCTGAAGCGGCAAGTGCCATATCGCATATATGCGCCCGGAACGACGCCGGCCTATTCGAATTATGGCACTTCGCTCGCGGGCTATATCGTCGAGCGCGTGTCGGGTCTTCCCTATGACGATTATGTCGAGCGCCACATATTCGCGCCCGCGGGCATGGCGCGATCGACGTTCCGCCAGCCGCTTCCCGCGCGGCTGCGGCCCCTGATGGCGAGCGGCTATATGCTGGGGTCGGGCAAGCCGGGGCCGTTCGAACTCAGCAGCCTTACGCCGTCGGGCGCGATGACCGCGTCGGGCGCCGACATGGGACGCTTCATGATCGCGCATCTGGACGATGGCGGGCCGCTGCTGAAACCGGCGACCGCGGCGCAGATGCATGACACGATCCTGCGATTGGTCCCGCCGCTGAACGGCATGGCGCTCGGCTTTTACGAGCAGAATATCAACGGCCGCAGAGCGCTGTCGCACGCGGGCGACAGCCTCAATTTTCATAGCCAGCTCTGGATATTCCCCGACGAAAAGGTCGGCATCTATATGTCGATGAACGCCGCGGGCATGCAGAATGTATCGGGCCCGATCCGCAGTCATTTGTTCGAGGCGTTCGCCGATCGCTATTTCCCGTTCGAGCAGCGCGATGGCCGCGTCGATGCCGCGACCGCGCGCGAACATGCCCGCATGATGGTCGGCACCTATAACAAGACCCGGCGGCTCGAAACGAGCTTCCTGAAGGCGATGGAACTGGCCGGGCAGACGAAGGTTACGCTCGACAGCGACGGCGGCATCCGGGTGAATGCCGCACCGACGATCGGCGGCCAGCCGCGCAAATGGGTCGAAATCGCGCCCTTCGTCTGGCGCGAGGTGGACGGCAAGATGCGTCTCGCCGCCAAGGTCGAAAACGGCCGCGTCGTGCGGTTCGGCATCGATTCGGCATCGCCCTATATCGCGTTCGATCGCGTGCCCTGGCATCTGTCGACCGCCTGGCTGACGCCGGCCATGCTCGCCAGTCTCGGTGCGCTGCTGCTCACCGCGATCGCCTGGCCCGCCGCAGCGCTCGCCCGCCGCCGCTATGGCGTGAAGGCCGACCTCGCGCCCGCCGCGCTCAAAAGCTATCGGCTGACGCGCGCTTTCGCCGCGCTTGCCGTCGCTGTGATGCTCGCGTGGATCCTGTTCGTATCCAGGCTGGTCAGCGATTTCTCGTCGCTCAGCGGCGAGCTCGACTGGGCGCTGGTGACGCTCCAGATTGCAACGCCTATTATATTCCTTGGCCTGCTTGCGAGCGCGATCTGGAACGTCCGGCACGTCTGGACAGGAAAGCGCGGCCGGTTCGCCAAATTCTGGAGCATCGTCCTGCTGCTGAGCGCGGTCGTGCTCCTGTGGATTGGCGTCGGCTTTCACCTGATTGGCTTTGGAACGCGGTTCTGACCGGGGCGGGCGGGGTGTCGCGCCAGGCGGCTCCCCGACCCATCCAAAGAAACTTCTCCAATCATATTGCAATTATCAAAATTTGAAAATAATGTCCCAAACAGGTCAACAGAAGCAATTGCAGGATCGTCACCATGGATGCGACGATTCGGCCGTTCTTCGGAATTTGGTGAGAGACGTGAACATTCAAACTTCCCTCGATGTCGCTTCGGGCGCCTTGCAGCTTCCTCAGCCCTATTTGCTCTTCCTCGGCGACACGACGATCCGCGGTTATGCGAAGACCGCTTTCGGCCTTCGCGACTGGGCGCCCGAAAAATGCGTCGGCGAATATGCGTTGCCGGGCGCGACGGTCAGCGCGGGGCTGGAGCAGATCGTGCCGGCCGAAGCGAAGGCACGCGGTGCGCGCTCGCTGCTCATCGGCGTCGCGAACAGCGGCGGCGTGATCCCCGATAGCTGGATGCCCGCCCTCTTCGAAGCGCTCGAGGCCGGGCTCGATATCGTCAGCGGCATGCATATGCGGCTGGCCGATATGCCCGAACTCGCTGCGCGCGCGCAGCGTCTTGGTCGCCAGTTGATCGACGTGCGGCATCCGCCCAGCGGACTGCCCGTCGGCACCGGGCGCAAGCGGAGCGGGATGCGGCTTTTGACCGTCGGAACCGATTGCGCATTGGGCAAGAAATATACGGCACTCGCCCTCGCGCGTGCCTTTGACGAGCGCGGTGTCGATGCCGATTTCCGCGCGACGGGACAGACCGGCATCATGATCGCCGGCGGCGGTGTGCCGATGGACGCGGTGGTTTCGGATTTCGAAGCCGGTGCGGCGGAGACGGTGAGCCCCGACGCAGCGGACGATCATTGGGATGTGGTCGAAGGGCAGGGGTCGCTGTTTCACCCCGCCTATGCCGCAGTGTCGCTCGGCCTGCTGCACGGAAGCCAGCCCGACGTGATTGTCGTGTGCCACGAACCCGGCCGCGAAGAGATTTTGGGCTCCCCCGGTTACCGCTTGCCGAGCGTCGAGGAAACGATCGATCTCAACCTGCGGCTGGGCAGCCGGACCAATCCCTCGATCCGCTGCGCCGGCCTGTCGTTCAACACCTCGCATATGAGCGAGGAAGAGGCCGTCGCGCTGATGGCCGCCGAAAGCGAGCGGCTCGGCCTTCCCGTCGCCGACCCGATCCGCGGCGGCGAAGCCTTCGCGCGTCTGGTGGACAGCTGCCTCGCATGAGCGCGGCGGCCAACCCGGCAGCGGAATCCTCATGGTTCCAGCGTTTCCTGTTGCCGGGCTTCGCCTTCAAGGCCGTCGTGATCGGCGGGGGGTATGCGACGGGGCGCGAGCTTGCGGAGTTCTTCCTGCCAAGTGGGCCGTGGGGCGGACTGGCGGCGATGCTGCTCGCCATGCTGCTCTGGAGCATCATCTGCGCCGTGACCTTCTCGCTCGCGCGCGCCATGGGCGCGTTCGACTATCGCAGCTTTTTTGAAGGGCTTCTGGGCCGCGGCTGGATATTGTTCGAGATCGGTTACGTCCTGCTCGTGACGCTGGTGCTCGCGGTGTTCGGGGCTGCGGCGGGGGAGATTGGCGCGTCGATCTTCGGCTGGCCGCCGCTGGCAGGAACCGCCTTCCTTGCCGCATCGATCGCGCTGTTCGTGACCTTCGGGAACGCGTCGGTCGAGGGGCTGTTCAAATATGTCTCCTTCCTGCTGTACGGCGTCTATGCGCTGTTCATGGTCTTTGCGCTCAGCAGCTTCGGGGACGAGATTGCGGCGCGCTTCGCCATTCCGGCGCCGTCGGACGGCTGGATCCTCGGCGGACTGACCTACACGGGTTATAACGTCATCGGCGCGGTGGTGATCCTGCCGGTGATCCGGCACCTGACCAGTCAGCGCGACGCGGTGGTCTCCGGTCTGATCGCCGGACCGCTCGCGATGGCGCCCGCCATTCTCTTCTTCGTCGCGATGATCGCTTTCTATCCCGGTATCATGGGTGAGACTTTGCCGTCGGATTTCATGCTGCGGCAACTCGAAATGCCGCTGTTCCACCTGCTGTTCCAGTTCATGATCTTTGCCGCTTTGCTCGAAAGTGGCGCCGGATCGGTCCACGCGATCAACGAGCGTGTCGATGCAGCGCGCCGCTCCCGCGGGCATGGGCCGCTCGGCAAGCGGGCAAGGGCCGGCATCGCTGCGGCGCTGCTGATCGGCTGCATGTTTCTCGCCGACCGCTTCGGCCTCGTGACGCTGATCGCGAGCGGATATCGCTTCCTGTCCTGGGTGTTCCTTGCCGTCTATGTCGCGCCATTGCTGACGGTCGGCTTGTACCGGCTGGTTCGCAGCCGGAAACGAAAGCTCCAACCCGCCGTGCAGGGGAATGTGACGTGACGAAAGTGACTGGCTGGGCGCGGTTCCGGCGCTGGGTAAAACGTATCTTGCTGGGCCTGCTCGCCCTGTTGGTCCTGCTCGTCCTGGTGGGTGCGATCTACGAGGCGCTCGGCCGCAAGAATGCTCAGGAGAAATATCCGCCGCCCGGAAAGCTCGTCGATATCGGCGGGCGAAAGATGCATATCGATTGCCGCGGCACGGGATCGCCGACGGTCATTCTGGAATCAGGCCTCGGCACCGGCGGCACGACCGACTGGACGCTGGTCCATGATGAGATTGCCGGCTTCACGCGCACCTGCGCCTATGATCGCGCCGGCATCATGTGGAGCGACCCCAAGGACACGCCGCAGGACGCCGCCGCGGTGACCGAGGATTTGCACAGGCTCTTGAAGGGCGCAGGGATATCCGACCCGCTGGTGCTCGTCGGTCATTCGATCGGCGGCCCGTACACGCGCACTTACACCGGCAAATATGGCGAACAGGTCGCCGGGCTTGTGATGGTCGATCCGTCGCACCCCGACCAGATCGCGCGGCTGGGGAAAGTGGTGAGCGTCGACGTTCACCCGAAACAGTCGTCGATGCTGATTCACACGGCAAAGGCGCTGGCGTGGACGGGACTCGTCCGCTTTGTGATTTCGCGCGGCGAACCGCAGAAGCTCCGAACCGAGGCCGAGACCAGGAGGCTCCTCGCCGGGCTGAAAAAGTCGGGCGCCTATACCAGCACCTCGATCAAGGGCGCGGCGTCCGAGCTTGATGGGTTCGACCGCACCATGGATCAGGCGCGCGCGGTTCGCAGTTTCGGCAACCGGCCGCTGATTGTGCTCACCGCAATGGCGCCGCTGAAGCCTGAGCAGTTGGCAGGGCTCAAGCTGAAAGCGGAAGAAGGCGCGCGGTTCAAACAGGAGTGGAAGACGCTCCACACCGAGCAGGCGGCATTTTCGACCCGCGGCCGCCAGCTGATCGTGCCCGATGCCACCCATTATATCCAGGTCGATCGCCCCGAAGTCGTCATCGCTGCCGTGCGCGAAGTCGTCGATACGGTTCGGGCCGATGCGCAGGCCGCCGCAAAGAAATGAAAGCGAAAACCGTCGGTCCCCACGGCTGGCGACAGGGAGATATATGATGAAGCGTAAGATTCTCTTGGGTGCGATGTCGATGCTGCCGTTGCTGCTCGCCGCAAACACCCCGGCGCCCGAATATGACATCGTGATCCGTGGCGGCCGCGTGCTCGACGGCGCGGGCAGCCCGTGGGTCAGCGCCGATGTTGCGGTCAAGGACGGCCGCGTCGTGCGCATCGGCCGAGTTTCCGGGCGCGGGACGAACGAGATCGACGCGAAGGGGCGCTATGTCTCGCCGGGCTTCATCGACATGATGGACCAGTCGGGCCGCGTGCTCGTCAAAAATGGCGCGGCGGAGAACAAGCTGTTGATGGGCGTCACCACCGTGATCGCCGGTGAAGGCGGCCCTCCGGCCGAAGCGTCCGAAATTCCAGCGCATTTCAGCCAGCTCGAAAAGCAGGGCATCTCGGTCAATTACGGCACCTATTATTCGGCGACGCAGGCGCGTGTGAAGGTGATGGGCGACGGCGCCGGATCGCCGACGCCGGCACAGCTCGAAGCGATGGGCCGCGAGGTGAAGATCGCGATGGAAAATGGCGCCTTCGGTATCTCCAGCGCGCTGATCTATCCGCCGAGCAGCTTCCAGACCACGTCGGACCTCGTCACGCTGGCGAAGGTCGCGGCCCAGTGCGACGGTTTCTACGCGACGCATATGCGCGACGAAAGCGAGGGGCTGGTCCAGGCGATCGACGAAGCGATCGAGATCGGCGAAAAGGGTGGGGTGAAGGTCGAGATTTTCCACCTCAAAGCCGCTTACGCCCCCGGCTGGGGCAAGCTGATGCCGCAGGCGGTGGCGACGATCAACGCGGCGCGCGCGCGCGGTGTCGACGTCGCGGCGGACCTCTATCCTTATACCGCGGGCGGCACCGGGCTCGAAATCATCGCGCCGAGCTGGGTGTGGGCCGACGGCGTCCAGAAGGGGATCGAGCGGCTGCGCGATCCCAAGGTGCGCGAGCGGATGAAGAAGGAAGTCGCCGCCGGCTCGATGCCCGGCTGGTCGAACCTCGTCCACGCATCGGGCGGCTTTGCCAACGTCCGGCTCGCCAATGGCTTCAGCGAGAAATACAAGCCGTACCATGGCAAGAGCCTCGCCGAGATCGGCAAGGCGCTGAACCGCGATCCCGCCGACGTCGCGTGGGACATTTTGCTCGAAGGCCTGCCGAACCGGTCGGTCGCGCTCTATTTCATGATGAGCGAGCAGGACATCGAGACCGCGATCAAGCAGCCGTGGGTGAGCATCGGCAGCGATGCGGCGGCGTCCCAGAAGCTGGGCGAGATGGATGCGCTCGGCCTGCCGCATCCGCGCGCTTACGGCACTTTCCCGCGCATCCTTGCCGAATATGTGAAGCGCCGCCCGATCCTGTCGCTCGAGGATGCGGTACGCAAGATGACCGGCTGGCCGGCGCAGCGCATGGGCCTCACCGACCGCGGACTGATCCGCGACGGGATGCGCGCCGATATCGTCGTGTTCGACCTCGACAAGATCGACGATGTCGCAAGCTGGGAAAAGCCCACCGCGTCGCCGACCGGGATCGAGACGGTGATCGTCAACGGCGTCGTCACGATCGCGAACGGCAAGCATACCGGCGCCAAGGCGGGTGCGGTGCTGCGGCATAGCTGCGGCGTCTGACGATATGGCGCGACCTATTTTCACCCTTCTTGCACTTGCCGTATCGGCACCGGCTCTGGCCGCTGCCCCGGCAATTTCAAAGCCTGAAGATCTTGGCACGGCGGTGTCGGCGCAGATTGCCTGCGCCAGCATCTTCGTCGCCGATCGCGCGGAGGCCGACGTGCTCCGCGACGACATCCACGCCTTCGCGCCGTTCATGACGGACGTGACGCTGGCGGTCGACCGCAAGGCGCGGACCGTCACCGCTTCGGCGCCGGGGGCCGCGACGCGCACTGCGCTGTACCGCCCCTTCGTTGGCTGCACCCTGCTGACCGGCGATGTTTCGACGGCCGTGCTGGATGCGCAGGCGGCTAAGCTCAAACCGATGCGGGGGAATGCCGCGAAACCCTGGCCGATCGGTGACGCCCCGGTGCCGAAGCTGGCGGCAGCTGCCGAAGCCAGGCTCGACCGCCCCGCGCTCGACAAGGCGGTGAGTGCCGCCTTCGACGAACAGAATAAGGGCGGCTATCCCGACACGCGCGCGATCGTCGTGGTGCAGGGCGGAGCGATCGTTGCCGAACATTATGCGCCGGGTTTCGATCGGAACACCGAGATGCTCGGCTGGTCGGCGTCGAAAAGCATCATGGGCACGCTCGTCGGCATTCTGGTCGATGACGGTGTCCTCAAGCTCGACGAACCCGCGCCCGTTCCCGAGTGGAAGGGGGAGGGCGACCCGCGCGCGAAGATCACGCTGCGCCAGCTGCTCACCATGTCGAGCGGCCTGACCTTCAGCGAAAGCTACGTCCCCGGCAATGACTCGATCAAGATGTTGTTCGAGACGGGCGACATGGGCGCGATGGCGGCGGCTTTGCCGCTGAAGGATGCACCCGGCACGAACTGGAGCTATTCTTCGGGCACGACCAACATCCTCTCGCGCATCGTGTTCGATGCGACCGGCGGCACGCTCGAAGGCATGACGCGTTTTGCACAGAAGCGGCTGTTCGAGCCCACGGGCATGACCAGCGCACTGATCGAGCCCGACGAAGCCGGGGTGCAGGTCGGCAGTTCCTACGCCTACGCCACAGCGCGCGACTGGGCGCGCTACGGCCTGCTGCATCTCAACAAGGGCAAGGTCGGCGGCAAGCAATTGCTCTCGAAGGAATGGCTCGACTTTGCCGTCACCCCGACGAAAGCCGCGCCACGCCCGGTCTATGGCGCGCAGCTCTGGCTGAACCAGCCCGAAGCCGGGGGCGAACGCCGCAAGCTTTACCCAGACCTGCCCGCCGACACCGTCATGGCGCGCGGGCATAGCTTCCAGATCGTCGCCGCGATCCCGTCGCAGGATGCGGTGATCGTCCGCCTCGGCTGGACGCCCGAGGGCCATGCTTTCGACTGGAACAAATATCTCTCGCAGATCGCGGCGGCGCTCGCGCCCGCTGCGCCTGCGCCCTGAACCACCAAAGGACAATCGATGACGACGCTTACCCCTCTCTCGCTCGACCTCGCGATCGAATCGCTTCCGCTGGCGAAGCCGTTCCGCATCTCGGGGCATGTCTTCACCGACACGCCGGTCGTCCTCGTCACGCTTTCGGATGGCACGCACAGCGGCCGCGGCGAAGCGTCGGGGGTCTATTATCTCGGCGACGATGTGCCCGCGATGACGGCGGCGATCGAAGGCGTGCGCGGTGCGGTCGAGGCCGGGGTGACGCATGAGCAGTTGCAGACGCTGCTCCCCGCTGGCGGCGCACGCAACGCGCTCGACTGCGCGCTGTGGGAACTCGAAGCCCGCCGCAGCGGTCAGCCCGTGTGGGAACTCGCCGGTCTCGCAGAACCGCGCCCGCTCCGCACGACCTTCACGCTCGGCGCCGACGATCCCGAGGTGATGGCCGAGGGTGCGCGCCACTATGCGCAGGCGCGCGCGCTCAAGCTCAAACTCACCGGCGACCTCGATGTCGATATTGCCCGCGTGCAGGCGGTACGCGCCGCGCGGCCCGAATGCTGGATCGGGGTCGACGCCAATCAGGGTTTCGCGATCGGCGATCTCGATGCGCTGGTCGAAGCGCTGGTCGCCGCCGACGTCAAATTGCTCGAACAGCCGCTGGCGCGCGGCCGCGAAGCCGACCTCACCGGCTATCAATGTCCGATCCCCATCGCCGCCGACGAAAGCGCGTTGACGCTGGCCAACGTCGAGGGTCTCGTCGGCCGCTTCGACGTCGTGAACATCAAACTCGACAAGTGCGGCGGATTGACCGAGGGCCTCGCCATCGCGAAACGCGCCCGCGAACTCGGGCTCGGCGTGATGGTCGGCAATATGGTCGGCTCCAGCCTCGCGATGGCGCCGGCGTTCATCGTTGGACAGCTCTGCGACATCGTCGACCTCGACGGCCCGATCTTCCTCGCGGACGATCGCAAGCCTTCGATCGAATATACCGACGGCGACGCCTGGTGCGGCGAGGCGATTTGGGGCCGCAAGGTCGGCTGACGCGATAACGGGACAGGGAGAGGCATGATGAAGAAAACGATGTTTGCGGGGCTCGCGCTGATGGCATTGATCCAGCCCGTCGCGGCGCAGGAATCGACCGCGACCTATATCCACGCCGGCCGCCTGCTCGCCGATCCAGCAAACGGCCGTGTCGAAACCAACAAGACGATCGTCGTCGAAGGCGGCAAGATCGCCGCGATCCGCGACGGTTTCGTCGGTGAAGGCAAGATCGTCGACCTTCGCGACCAGTTCGTGATGCCGGGCTTCATCGACAGCCATGTCCACCTGACCTTTGAATCGAGCCCGACAAGCCGCCTCGACGCGGTGACCAAATCGACCGTCGATCAGGCATTCGACGGCGTCGTCTTTGCCAAGCGCACGGTGCGCGCCGGTTTCACGACCGTGGTCGATCTCGGCTCCGATCAACAGGCGATCAACGCGCTGCGCGACGCGACCGCGACGGGCAAGATCGTCGGGCCGCGCATCATCGCTGCGGGCGGCGTCGCTGCGCATGGCGGGCATGGCGACGTCCACGGCTATCGTCAGGAAATCATCGACCTGTTCCGCTCGCCGACGCTCTGCTCGGGCGCCGACGATTGCGCACGTGCGGTGCGCCTGGCGGTGCAGCAGGGCGCAGACGTCATCAAGACCGCCTCGACCGGCGGGGTGATGTCGAACACCGCGGCGGGGCTCGGTCAGCAGATGAGCGACGCCGAACTCGTCGCGATCGTCGACACCGCACATCGCCTCGGCCGCAAGGTCGCGGCGCACGCGCACGGCACCGACGGCGTCAACGCCGCGCTCCGCGCCGGTGTCGATTCCGTCGAGCATGGCACCTATCTCGACGCGGAATCGATCCGGCTGTTCAAGGCGAAGGGGAGCTATCTTGTCCCGACGTTGCTCGCTGGCGACACCGTCGCGCGGCAGGCGGAGGAGGCCGAATGGATGCCCGCACCGGTACGTGCCAAGGCGCGCACCGTCGGACCGCTGATGGTCGATGCCTTGCGCCGCGCGCATCAGGGCGGCGTCCGCATCGCATTCGGAACCGACAGCGCGGTCTCGAAACATGGCGAGAATGCCCGCGAATTCGCGCTGATGGTAAAGGCAGGGCTGACCCCGCTCGAGACGATCAAGTCCGCCACCGTCTGGGCGGCAACGCATGCCGGCCTCGAAACCGAAATCGGTACACTCGCGGCCGGCAAATCGGCCGACATCGTCGCGGTGAAGGGCGATCCGTTGACCGACGTGCGCACGCTCGAAACCATGGGCTTCGTCATGGCGCGCGGCACCGTGGTGCGGGCAGCGGGAGAATGAACATGCGTTCGATCAAGCTGTTCGCGCTGCTGCCGCTCGCCATGATGCTCGGCACCGCGGCGACGAAGCCGGCGACACCGCTGGCGCCTGTCCTCGCGCCCAAACCGGCGGCCGAAGCACAAAAGACAGCGCCCCCGGTCACGACCCCGATCGCGCCGTCGGCAACGCTCACCAAGCAGGATGTCGACAGCTGGCTCGACGGCTTCATGCCCTTCGCGCTGAAGCGCGGCGACCTTGCGGGCGCGGTGATCGTCGTGGTCAAGGACGGGCAGGTGCTGACCCAGCGCGGTTTCGGCTATGCCGACGCCGCCAAGCGCACCCCGGTCGATCCCGCGCGCACGCTCTTCCGCCCCGGTTCGGTGTCCAAGCTGTTCACCTGGACTGCCGTGATGCAACAGGTCGAGGCGGGCAAGATCGATCTCGACGCCGACGTCAACACCTACCTCGATTTCAAGATCCCGCTGAAGGACGGCAAGCCCGCGACGATGCGCCAGTTGATGACGCACACTGCGGGGTTCGAGGAGCATGGCAAGCTGACCATGTTCGAGGACAAGAAATTCCAGATCTCGCTCGGTGACTATGTGAAGGGCGGGATTCCGAACCGCATCTATGCGCCGGGGACGACACCCTCCTATTCGAACTATGGCACCGCGCTGGCGGGCTATATCGTCGAGCGCGTGACGAAAATGTCGTTCGACGATTATGTCGAACAACGCATCTTCCAGCCGCTCGGCATGGCGCAGTCGACTTTCCGCCAGCCGCTGCCGGCTGCATTCGCGCCGTGGATGGCGACCGGATATCGCCAGCTTTCGGCCGGCCCCTCGAAGTTCGAGATTGTTGGCCCGTCACCCGCGGGCGGCCTGTCCTCGACCGGCGCCGACATGGCGAAATTCATGATCGCACATCTCAATCAGGGTGCGGGGCTGATGAAGCCCGAGACCGCACGGACGATGCACGATACGCCGCTGACGATCCTGCCGCCGCTCAACCGGATGGAACTCGGCTTTTTCGAAACCAACATCAACGGCCGTCAGGTGATCGCGCATCTCGGCGACACGCAGTTGTTCCACACCGCGCTCCACCTGTTCACCAACGAAAATATCGGCCTCTACATGTCGTTCAACGCCACGGGCGATCAGGCCTCGGTCGGCCCCGTGCGCCGCGCATTGTTCGAGGATTTCGCCGATCGTTATCTCCCCGGCAATGAAATGCCCGCGACGCGCGTCGATGCGAAAACCTCGGCCGAACACGCAAGGATGCTCGCCGGCAACTGGCTCAACAGCCGCCGTGCCGAAACCAATTTCTATGCGATCGCCTCGCTGCTCGGTCAGGTGAAGATCAGCGTCGGGCCGAAGGGCGAACTGATCGTTCCCGCCGGACGCGACCTCAACGGCAAGCCGGCCAAATGGGTCGAGACTGCGCCCTTCGTCTGGCACAATGCCGACGGCCACGGCCGGCTCGCCGCACAGGTGGTCGATGGCAAGGTCGTCCGCTGGAGCATCGACGGCATCTCGCCCTTCATGGTGTTCGATCGCGCGCCGGCGTCGAAATCCGCGGCGTGGATCATGCCCGCGATGTACGTCAGCCTCGGCATCCTGCTGATCACCTTGCTGCAATGGCCGGTCTCGGCACTGATCCGCCGCCATTACAAGGCGCCGCTGACGCTCGAGCGCCGGTCGCTGCGCGTCTATCGCGGCGTTCGTGTCGGGGCGGGACTGGTCCTCGGCCTGATTGCAGCGTGGGTGATCAGCATGTCGAAGCTGAAAGCACTGCCGTCCTACGATCCGTGGCTGTGGTTCCTCCAGATCGCCGGCCTGATCGTCCTCGTCGGCGGCACGCTGCTCGCGGCGTGGAACCTCCGCATCGTCGCGCGCGAAAAACGCGGCTGGTTCCGCATCCTCTGGGCATCGCTGCTGCTGCTCGCGATGCTCATGCCCTTCTACGTCGCA
The DNA here is from genome assembly GCF_900108295.1 of Sphingopyxis sp. YR583. Lineage (NCBI taxonomy): Bacteria > Pseudomonadati > Pseudomonadota > Alphaproteobacteria > Sphingomonadales > Sphingopyxidaceae > Sphingopyxis > Sphingopyxis sp. YR583. The sequence continues at coordinate 307,375 of NZ_FNWK01000004.1, forward strand.
TGGACCTTCGGCCTGATCGCGATGACGGTGAATTACTGATCCAGATCTGAAAAAGAGGGCGGTGGAACTTCACCGCCCTCCTTTAACACCGCTTTCCGGATGATCCTCCCCGTGGCCGCGCCGCGGGGATTTTTTCGTCGTCACCCCGGGCTCGATCCGGGGGCCATGACTTCGTCGCTGGACGCATCTTCGGGATGACGACTGGCGGGAAACGACCGCTAGCGGTCATTGCCCAACGGCTCGGCCTCGAATGTCGCTCCAATATTCGTCGTGAACGTCGGGGTCGATTTCCACCGGCATAG